>JADLGD010000265.1 GCA_020849495.1 Fluviicola sp. | reverse complement strand
GTCAAAAAATACTACACCATTCGCAGTGGCGATAGTTATGGACGTATTGCTGGAAAACATGGAATCACTGTAGCGCAATTGAAACGCTTGAATCCAGGTGTGAATCCGGCTAAAATTCGCGCAGGACAGAAACTTCGCGTAAAATAAATCACAGTGCAAACACTAGCGGTAGTTATCATCACACTCAACGAAGAACGCAACATTCGCCGTTGTTTGACTTCTATTCGCGATTTAGCCGATGAAATCATTGTGTTAGATGCCTTTTCAACCGATCAAACAGCAGCCATTTGTGCTGAATTGGGAGTTCAATTTCACCAACGCGCTTGGGAAGGTTATTCCGCTTCAAAAAATTACCTCAACAGTCTTGTAACTTCTGACTACATATTGTCTTTAGATGCAGATGAAGCCTTAAGCGAAGACTTGTACAAAGAACTACTTGCCGTCAAACAAAAGGGATTCAATGGAACCTATAGTGTGAACCGCATGACCAACTATTTGGGCAAATGGATCAAACACAGCGGTTGGTTTCCCGATATCAAACCACGATTGTTTCCCAGAGCAGGTTCTTATTGGTCGGGTGAATATGTACACGAAGAATTGGTAACGCCACCTTCAGAAGAACAAGTATTGAAAGGCATTTTGGAACATTATTCCTACTATTCGTATGCGGATCACCGAGCAAGAGCCGATAAATATTCGTACTTAACTGCTCAAAAATTTCATGCGGCTGGCAAAAAAGTAGGCCCGCTTAAACCTTTGATCAGTGCCATCGGTCGATTTTTCGCCATGTATGTCATTAAATTGGGCTTTTTAGACGGATGGGCAGGATTTAAAATTGCACAAATCAGTGCGCAATCCAACGTGGTCAAATACCAAGAACTAAGACGATTGAACCGTGAAAACAAATAAGGATTGGAACGGAAAACGCATTGTTATCAGCAGAACAGATAGCATTGGAGATGTGATGTTGACATTGCCCATTACAGCATGGTTGAAAAACCAGTATCCAGATTGTCACATTACCTTTTTGTGTAAAAACTACACGGCGCCCATTGTCAAACAATACACGGCAGTAGATGATGTTTTGATTTTAGATGAATTGGAACAATTGGATGAAGCAGCTCAAATCGAACGTATAAAAGCCCAACACTTTGATGCCATAGTGCACGTTTTCCCTCGAAAATCGTTAGCGAAACTGTTTAAAAAAGCAAAAGTACCCACACGCATTGGAACATCGCACCGTGTGTTTCATTTGTTGACGTGCAATGTGCGACCAAATTTCACGCGTAAGAAATCGCCTTTGCACGAAGCGCAATTGAATTTTGAATTGTTGCGCCCCTTGGGATTAACCACTATTCCTACGTTTGAAGAATTGCATGCTTACACGGCTTTCTTTCAGATCCAACAACAAGAACTTCCAGCGTTCATTCCAACAGAAAAAGAACTCGTGGTCTTGCATCCAAAATCGCAAGGAAGTGCACGTGAATGGCCGATTGACAATTATTTTCACTTGGCTCAATTGCTGGTAGAAAAAGGATATACCGTTGTTTTTACAGGAACTGAAAAAGAAGGGTTGTTGTTCCGCGATCAACTTCCAACTGATCCCAACATCATCGATTCAACAGGGAAATTGAGCATCGAACAATTGATGTATTTAATCCAACAATCAAAAGCTTTGGTAGCTTGTAGTACTGGTCCCTTGCACATTGCGGGCTATGCAGGAATCAAAGCAATTGGATTGTTTGCACCTAAAATTCCGATACATCCTGGAAGATGGAAACCATTGGGTAAAAATAGTACGACATTGGTTTTTGATGCAGCTTGTGAGGATTGCAAAGCAGGGAAACCCTGTTCGTGTATCGAGAAGATTTCAGTAACTCGCGTTTTGGAACAAATACTTTCCTAAACCATGAAACAAGTAGCAGCGACATTCATTTATAGCAATACTTGGGTTGCGTTGAGTTTAAGCAGCTTGCTTTTTGGATTGTGTTCTTATTTTCAATTGGAACACCTTTACCTCTATACCGCTTTTGGTTTTACCTCTACAATCAGTGCCTACCAACTTCACCGCTTGTTTCGTTTAAAAGAATTGCATACTGAGCAGACAGACAATTCGCGTTTGAGCTGGATGAAAACCCACAAACAAGCACAGATGTGGTGGTTCCTCCTTTGCATCACTGCAACCGCCATTTTTACTTTAATGATTGAATGGAACCGAACGGCATTTTTACTGTTGCTAATCAATGCAATCATCGTATTGCTTTACGCTCTTCCAATCAAACAGCTTGGAAATGGATTTCGCAATTTGCCCTTCTTCAAAAATTTGTTCATTAGTTCAAGTTGGATGTTGGTGTTAGCACTTCCGTTTATAGTAGAAAACCGATCGCTTCCTGTACCCATTATTTGTCTGTTAGGAGCCATGACCTGCTTGTACATTTTACCCTTCGACATTCGCGATTTACCTTACGATGGAAAGCACATGCGTACCTTGCCTCAACTTTTAGGCATCGAAAAAGTGAAAATCTTAGGCGTTGTAGCCATCAGTTCCTGCCTTCTATTGCTCAATGAATGGCTTGGATTTCATTGGTTGTTGCTTGTCGTAACAGTGGTCACATTTTTTGGTTTTTACCTTCCACTTCGACAAAAGAACAGTCTGCTTTTAGAGTTTTTATGGGAATTACCGCTTTTTTTAATCGGTTGCTATTTTCTTCAAATTGCTTGAGCAATCTTTTTGCTAAGAATTAATTACGATTCCCTTTAAATATTCCTAATTTTGCGCCAACATTCAAACAAGCGCAATGGCAACTATTTCTAGCTATGATTTTCACAACAAACGTGCATTGGTACGAGTTGATTTTAATGTTCCTTTGAACAAAGAAACGTTGGAAGTGACGGATGATACGCGCATCCGTGCTGCATTACCAACCATCAAACACATCTTGGAACAAGGTGGAAGTGTGGTGTTGATGTCGCATTTAGGCAGACCGAAAGAAGGTCCTGAGGATAAATTCTCTTTGCGTCACATTGTTGGAAGAATCGAGCAATTATTGGGTAAACCGGTAAAATTCTCAGCGGATTGTATTGGTGCAGCAGCATTGGAAATGAGCAAATCATTGAAAGCTGGTGAAGTGTTGTTATTGGAAAACGTTCGTTTTTACAAACAAGAAACAGCAGGAACAGAAGCTTTTGCTGCAGATTTGGCTAAACACTGAGATTGTTATGTGAACGATGCATTTGGTACAGCTCACCGTGCGCATGCATCCACAACCGTAGTTGCCAATTATTTCCCGAACGACAAAATGTTTGGTTTCTTGTTAGAATCAGAAATCAAAAGTGTTGACCGCGTATTGAATAGCGATGAAAAACCATTAACGGCAATCGTTGGAGGAGCAAAAGTTTCTTCTAAAATCACCATCATTGAGCGTTTGTTGGAAACAGTAGACAACCTAATTGTTGGTGGAGGTATGGCTTATACCTTTGTGAAAGCAGTTGGTGGAGAAGTCGGTTCCTCTTTGGTTGAAGATGATTATTTAGAAACTGCCAGAGATATTATAGCAAAAGCGAAAGAAAAAGGCGTGAATTTGTACATTCCAACGGATACGATCATTGCCGATAAATTTGACAACAACGCGAGTACACAATTGGTTCCTATTGGTCAAATTCCAGCAGGTTGGATGGGCTTGGACGTTGGACCAGAAACGATTAAAGCGTGTGCAGCAATCATTGAAGATTCCAAATTGATTTTATGGAATGGACCAATGGGTGTTTTTGAGATGTCGAATTTCCAAAAAGGAACAGCAGAAGTGGCTCAAGCAATTGTTCGTGCAACCGAAAAAGGCGCTTTTTCATTGATTGGTGGTGGAGACTCCGTTGCTGCGATCAACCAATTTGGTTTAGCAGATAAAGTGAGTTATGTTTCCACTGGTGGTGGAGCCATGTTAGAATACTTGGAAGGCATTGAATTACCAGGAATCAAAGCAATTCGATCTTAAAAATCAAGGATAAAAGAAAAGCCCAAGCAATTTGTCTTGGGTTTTTTTGTACATTTAAATCATGTCAGTATTCATTATCATTCTGCTAACGATTGGATTAATTGTCTTTTTCATTTGGGCTTATGCTCCAGATTACAAAAGAGATCCGAAAGCATTTATGCGCAGTATTTTCGGAACGCCACTGATATTACTCTTCAGTTTTATAGGCATACATTCTCTGATTAAAAGCATTCATCTGTGGATGAAAGGTGAAAATGAAACCAATAAAAAATAATCGACATTAATCTAAATTTTAAAATACATGCGAATTGTTCTAACAACTTTTTTAATGGTCTTAGCAGCAAATTTGTTTGCTCAAACAGAAGACATTAAAGTGCCCCGTTTAGTGAAAAGAACCTTGGAAAACACAGGTTGTAGTGCCTATTTTCCAAATGACGAAGAACTGGTTTTAGAACTGAGTTATTCTGAAGATAGTTCAAAAGTATATACTGGAGAAGTGTATTCAGGTGATCATCATTTTGCAATTATTCTTGTTAAACTTAACGATATGGAATTGCAAAACAAGGAAGAAAAAGAAAGCATCATGGTCAACTATTTAGATTACTTACAAGAAAATTTTAGTATTGAATCGGCTGCCGGCTATGGTAAAGGTCATACGATGGAATCCGATCCTGAAGCAGTTGGAGTAATTGATTATTGGGAAGACGTAGATGGAGATCAATGGGCTGTAAAAGCTTGGGCAAATAAAAACACACTCGCTGTGATGATGTTGTATGGACCAAATGAATATCCCCTATTCAACGTTCAACAACTATTCTTGGATGGATTTCGTTTTAAATAGTTTCCTTTTTTAAAACGCTGTTATTTGTCCAATACTTTTGGAATACGGAAGTAATCAGAATCTTTTTTGGGTGCGTTTTTCAGCGCTTGGTCTTTGGTAACCGTTACTTCTGGTTCATCGTCGCGTAAAACATTCACTTCATCACTCATGAAAATCAAGGGTTCCACATTGTCTGTTGGGATTTCAGATAATTTCCCCATGAAGCCAATGATTTTGTCCAAATCTTCGCGAATAGCCACTTTTGCGTCTCCTTCGAAGCGCAATTTTGCTAAATGTGCAATGTGATCGATTGTTTCTTCTGAAATTTGCATGGCGTAAAGTTAATGATTTTGGATGGATGCAAAAAACTTGCACGACTAAAAAGTTTCTAGGGTTTACAACCCTAGACGGGTCGATTCACAAACCGTTAAAAATTTCACTCCATCAACCCTCGTTCTCTCAAAGGTCCAGCAATCAAATTAAATACGTGATCACTCAATTCTTTTTCAGACATAGCGGCAACAGTAGAAGAAGGAATTGCATCATGAACAATCACTCTCGAAATACCCGGATGCGCATAATTGATTTCATTGGGGTCTGAAAAAATGTGGTAATTGTCCAAAAAAGTAACTGCAACAATCGGAATGTTTGCCCCTTTCGCCAATTTAAATGCGCCGTCTTTAAACGGCACCATTTGCGGACGTTCATTGTCAGGAATGCCTCCTTCAGGAAAAATCACCAATGACCAACCGTTTGCAATAGCATGTTTGGCTTGAATAAAAGCCTTTGCTGCTTTCATACGATCGCTTCTATCAACGGGAATATTGAGGCGTTTGAAAAAAGTCTTCACCAAGGGATAGGATAGAATTTCACTTTTTCCCATGAACAAAAAGCGGTGATTGGGCAAGATGGAATACATCAAAAAAATATCGAAATAAGACGTGTGATTCGCCACAATCATGTAAGGTCCTTTAGGAATTGCAGCTCTTTTCACATACCACACATGCACAAAAGTCAAAAGTCGGACACAGTAACTCCACACCACATTGATGGGAAAACTGTATTTCCGCCAATCCAATTTCAGCAGGGTAATGAAAATCAAGGGGTAAAAAATCAGTAATGTAACCGCAAAGACGATTCCCACATACACTTTGTAAATGAAACAAACCGCACCTACTGCTTTCTTCATGTATCAAAAATAGGATTTTATGTAGTCCATTCGTGAGGAATTTAATAAACATATGAAAAAAAGACCCAAAATTTGATTTGAGTTTGTAAAGTGACCAAATTCGCTTGTAAAATGGTAAATTCGCACAAAAATTCAAACAAATGGCACGTATTCTTACAGGAATTCAAAGTACAGGCACGCCTCATTTAGGTAATTTGCTTGGCGCAATTTTCCCTGCTATTGAAATGGCAAAAGATCCAAAGAACGAATCTTTTTTATTCATAGCTGACTTGCATTCTTTAACACAGATTAAAGATGGAGTTACTATGCGTGAAAACACCTATTCAACAGCGGCTGTGTGGCTTGCATGCGGATTGAATCCTGAGAAAACAACTTTTTATCGCCAAAGTGATGTTGCTGAAGTGAGTGAATTGATGTGGTATTTGATGTGTTATTTTCCCTACCAACGATTGACGCTTGCACACGGTTTTAAAGATAAAGCCGATCGTTTAAACGATGTCAATGCGGGACTTTTTACCTATCCCATGTTGATGGCAGCTGATATTTTGTTGTACGATGCTGAAATTGTACCTGTAGGAAAAGATCAAGAACAACACTTGGAATTTACCCGTGATGTGGCCGATCGTTTCAATCACAGTATGGGTGAAACATTTGTACGACCACAATCTAAAAACCAAGAAGATTCCAAATTGATTCCTGGAACTGATGGTGAAAAAATGAGTAAATCGCGCAACAATTTCATTGATATTTTCTTGCCTGAAAAGCAATTGAAAAAACAAATCATGTCGATTGTAACGGATACAAAAGGTTTGGATGACCCAAAAGATCCAGCAACTTGTAATATTTTCAAATTGTACGAATTGTTAGCAGATCCTGCATCCATTGAAACCATGAGAACCAATTATGAAAAAGGTGGTTATGGATACGGTCATGCAAAAACAGCTTTATTGGATTTGATCCTTACAAAATTTGCAACAAATCGCGAACGTTATGATCATTTGATGGCCAACAAAAACGAAATCGATGCAGCCTTAAAAATTGGAGCAGACAAAGCGCGAATGATTGCTCAAGAAACCTTAAAAAGAGTCCGTTCAAAAGTGGGATACTAATTGTTAAAAATTATTTTTTATTAATAATCGCTACCACAGAATAAATAATTTGTATATTTGAATCACTTATGTTACACCAACATAAACTACTCTTATTAAACCAACATGTTAAAGCTCCTCCTCCAAGGAGCTTTTTCTTTTTTACCGACTTTGCTAAAATTTAGTTTTCAAATTCAATAAAAAAACTTGATTTAATCTGCCATTTTTCATGCAAAAAAAGACCCTATCCCATTGCAATTGTTATATTTGCCTTACGACTGAAATAACTTTTTATGTTTAAACGCATTCTCGTATTCGCTATTACAGCTTTATCTATCATTTCTTGTGGTGATTCAAGTGAAGATTTAGCTAACAAAAAGGCTGTTGGTGGAGCCCGCTACGGAGGTGAATTTCGCTTCATGTCTCCTGAAAAAGTAAGTTCATTGCTCTCTCTTCAAGCAATTGATTTGTATTCTCAACGCATTACTTCTCAATTATATGATCAATTATTGCGTTTGGATCCTTCTGGACAAAACGTGATTCCTAGTCTTGCAGAATCATACACGGTTTCCAACGATGGTAAAACCTATACTTTCAAAATCAGAAAAGGCGTTTTCTTCCATGATGATGATTGTTTTGGTGGCGAGGGTCGTGAATTGACTGCAGAAGATGTCAAATTTACTTTTGATATGGCTTGCAGCGGTTTGAAAATAAACGAAGTGAGTTGGTTGTTATTGGAACGCATTCAAGGTGCACAAGCTTTTAACAAAGCAACAAAAACTGCCTTCAAAGAAGGAGGAGTTAGTGGTATTAAAGCCGTTGACAATTCAACCCTTACGATTACCTTGAACCAACCATTTGCTGGTTTTGATAAAATTCTTTCTTATTCAGGATTTGGCGTATTTCCAAAAGAAGCTTACGATACTTATGGAGCAGATTTAGTCAATCATCCTGTAGGATCTGGACCATTCATGTTGGAAGAAAAAACAGCTGATAAAGTCGTTTTAAAACGCAATCCAAATTATTGGAGAAAAGATGAGTTTGGAAATCAATTGCCATTCTTAGGTAAAATCATCATGACGTATGCTACCAACAAGAAAAGTGAATTGATGGCTTTCCGTAAGGAAGAAATTGACTTGGTATTGGAAATTCCTGCAGAGGAAGTAGAAAACGTTTTGGGTTCTTTAGCTGAAGCTCAAGCTGGTAAAACAGTGAAACACAAAGTGGATTCCAAACAATCCTTGAACATGACCTTTATTGGTTTGTCACACAACAATCCCATTTTCAAAGATGTACGCGTTCGTCAAGCATTTAACTTGGCAATCGACCGTAAATCGATCGTTGACAATGAATTACAAGGTGAGGGTTACCCAGTAACAAATGGTATGATTCCTAATTCAGAATTCTTTGATGCTTCGAAAGTGAAAGGATTCAATGTGGATATCGCAAAAGCGAAGAACTTAATGGCTGATGCAGGTTTTGCTGATGGAAAAAATTTCCCAGCAACGACTTTGTATGTGAATGGTACGAAAGATTCAGATCGTCATCGTTTGGCCTTAGCGATTGCAAAACAATTGAAAACCAATTTGAATGTATCAATCACGGTTAAATTGGTAAGTATTGAAGAACGCAATAAAGTAGTGTCTAACGGTACTGCAGCAATGTGGCTTAGCGGTTGGGTAGCAGATTATCCAGATGCAGAAAGTTTCATGAGTTTGTTCTACGGCGGCAACATTCAAGACAATTCTAAATTCATCAATCCGTTTAAATACAAAAGCGAAGCTTTCGATAAATTGTACGAAGCAGCTAACAAAGAAATGGATCCTGCAAAACGCGAAGCATTGTTTGTGAAATGTGATCAAATGATTGTTGACGATGCGGTAGTCATGCCAATGTTATCCGATGATTTTGTGACCATGATCAATTCACGCATTCGAAATTTTGAAACCAACTCATTAGAAGTTTTAGATTTTTCTACTATATTTATCAAAGAACCGAAAGAATAGGTTCATTAGTATAAACTTTAAGCACTCTCTACTTGCAAGAGAAGAAGGCAGTCCAGGGTGGATCTGCCTTTTTTTATAGCATATTCGTAATACTGGCTTAACTTTTCAGAAACGTGTATTCATTAGTTTTACGTTCATTAAAAAAAGACTAAAATTCACGTAAAACATGGCGCCAACCGTTGCTTTGAGAAGAAATAAAACGCACATTTGTGACATGAGTTATTTCAATCGTGAATTAAGTTGGTTAGCATTTAACGAACGCGTATTACAAGAAGCGATGGATGAAACCATTCCATTGGTTGAGCGTTTGCGTTTTTTGGGGATTTACTCCAATAACATGGATGAATTTTACCGTGTTCGTGTAGCGAATATCCAACGCATGATTTCTGTCCACAATAAAAAAGTGGAAGGATTCAATGGATCTCCAAAAGATTTATACCACGAAATACGCGCCGTAGTTGTTCGTCAACAAAAACACTTTGAGAAGACTTATCAAACCATCATTGAAGAACTCGAAGCCCACAATATTTTTCATGTCAACGAGAAAACGGTCAATAAAGAGCAACAACAAGAACTGAAAGATTACTTCCTCAAAAACGTCATTCATGATTTGGTGCCGATCATTTTAGAGAAAAGTACACCCATTCAAAAAGTGCGCGACAAAGCCATCTATTTGGCTGTAAAAATGGAGTGGGATTTGAAACGAAAAGTGCGCTATGCCCTGATCGAAGTACCCAATACGGTTTCTCGTTTTTACATTCTAACTGAAAATGATAAACGATATGTGATACTTTTAGATGATATCATTCGTTTGAACTTAAGAGAAATCTTCCCCATTTTTGCTTTTGATACCATCGATGCCTACACCTTTAAATTTACCCGTGATGCGGAATTGAATCTAGACGATGATGTTTCCATGTCTTTCATTGAGAAAATGGAGAAAAGCATCAAATTGCGTAAAAAAGGGGAGCCTGTTCGTGTGGTTTACGACCTAAAAATGCCGGAAGATCTACTTTCTGTTGTATTGAAAAGCTTGAACATTTCACGATCCATCAACTTGATTCCGGGAGGACGTTACCACAACTTCAAAGATTTTATGAAATTCCCTGATTTTGGGAATCCACACTTTTTATTTCCCAAACAATCAGCCGTTGCACATCCGTTGTTGCAACATGAACGCAGTATCATCAAGCAAATTTTAAAACAAGATTTACTGCTACATTTTCCTTTTCAATTGTTCGATCACGTTGTTGATTTACTGAGAGAAGCTGCTATTGACCCCAAAGTAAAAAGCATCAAAATCAATGTGTACCGTGTAGCGCGCAATTCACAAGTGATGAATGCTTTGATCAATGCGGTTCGAAACGGTAAAGAAGTAACTGTAGTACTTGAATTACAAGCGCGATTTGATGAAGAAAACAACTTGTATTGGGCCGAGCGCTTAAAAGATGAAGGCGCAAAAGTGCTTTACGGTTACGAAGGTTTGAAAATTCATTCCAAATTGATTCTGATCCGTAGAATAAGTGATAAAAAAGAGCAATTAATGGCTTATGTTGGCACTGGTAACTTCAATGAACGCACTTCTCAAATTTATACGGATATTGGTTTATTGACCGCTGATAAGCGCATTGCATTGGAGGTCAATCACGTGTTTCAAATGATGGAACAATCCCTTCATCGCCATACTTTCCGTCATTTGATGGTTTCTCCTGTGAATTCAAGAAGAAAAATCAATCAACTGATTCAAAACGAAATTAGCAACGCTAAAAAAGGATTACCGGCTCGCATTCAAATAAAGTTGAACAACCTTGTTGACTCGAAATTAATCGACAAATTGTATGAAGCATCCCAAGCAGGTGTAATCGTTCACTTAATGATTCGTGGGGTTTGTTGTTTGGTTCCAGGCTTAAAAGGAAAAAGTCAGAACATCGAAGTCATAAGTATTGTCGATCGTTACTTAGAACACACACGTTTCATGATCTTCAACAATAACAATGAACCTTTGTACTACGTGACTTCTGGAGATTGGATGGAACGTAATTTAGACAAACGTATTGAGGTGGGTGCCCCTGTATTCGACGAAGGCATACAAGCAGAGTTACAACTCGTATTTGATTTGCAATGGAACGACAATGTAAAAGCGCGAATCATCGACAAAAAACAACGCAATCAACGCAGAGAAGCTGAAGGTGAAATCAACCATTCCCAACAACAATTGTGGGATTATTACAAAGCAAAAATAGCTGATTAATTTCCTTCTTCAGAACTCAATTTCTCAGCGTAAGCTTTCGTTATGAGTGGTAAGAAAATTTCAATGGAAACACCTCCAGATTGGCGTTCACGAATGATGTAACTGGAAGAAGCTTTATTGATTTTATTCAATAAATACAAGCGATCATTGATGATTCCAGAAGCGCGAGAAGAATCAACCGCTTTCAATCCACGACCATTGTCTTGAATTTTAATGGCCAATTCATTGTTCCCCAACAAGGTAAATTTGATCAACAATTCTCCTGGGTGTTTCAAGCCTTTAAATCCTTGATTGACCGTGTTTTCAATGAATGGCTGTAAAATCATGGTTGGAATACACACATCGTGAATGTCCAAATGCTCATCTACTTCAAACTGAAAATCAAAGCTTTTCCCTTTTTGATCGCGTTCAATATCTAAGTACAATTTCAAAAATTCAAGTTCTTTGTCCAAAGTCAAGAAATCATCCCCCGAACCTTCAAGTAATTGTTTGATCAATTTAGAAAAAGCGGTCACTTTCTTCGAAAAATCGGTATTGGCCTGAACGTTCTTCAAGTTAGAAATGGCTTGATAAATGAACTCAGGATTGATACGCGCCTTGTTCAATCGCTGTTGGATTTCCAATTTCTTTTGACGTTGTTTGATGGAACGTTGTCTGAAGACCATAAACATGTAGAAACCAAGAAGTGCAAAAATCACCCAACCTACTGCAATCAATTTGTTTCTTAAATCGCCAATCTCACGTTGTTGTTGCAAGAGTTTTTGATCTTGTTTGTATTCAAATTCTTGTTTTTCCTTGTGAACACGGTGAAATTTCTCTTCTAAGTCGTTGTATGCTTTTTGACTTTGCAATTGTTTCACACTATCACGCATGATGGCCAAGTCTTCATACACCAATAAAGCTCGTTCGTATTCCCCACTCAACTTTGCACAATTGTAAACCAACTCCAAGGCGTTTTTGACCTTGTAAGGATTTTCCATTTTCATGGCATAAGTCAAACTTGAATCAGCAAATTGATAGGCTTTATCGTATTGTTTTAATTCCAGGTAAATATCAGACATATCAGCAAAAATCCCTTCGCGATCATTGAATGCAGTATTCGACTGTGTAAATAATAAAGCGCTATCCAAATACAATAAAGCCACTCTAAAATTTCGTTCGTGGTAGGCTTTGTCTTCCATCAAATTATACCCTTTTACAAAGGCATCTTTGTAAGAAATCCGTTTTGCTAAACTCAAACCAAAATCAGCAGCATGATAAGAAGAATCCAATAAGGCACTATTAGAAGAAACTTGGAAGTGGTAGTAATAACGAGAAGAAAGATTGAGTAAATTGTCCACTTTTCCGGGGCCATCTGGCAAATGCATCACCAAAGGATGTGCTTGAAACAAGTAATTACGGGATTTATCTTCGTCTCCTAATTTGGATTGAGCAGCAGAAAGAGCCAATAAAACCTTTGATTGGAGATTAGGGTTTGCTTGTTTTTTAAACAATGAAAGCGCTTTGGTGTAGGCATCAACTGCAAATTTGAATTCACCAACACGTAAGTAATAATCACCAAAAGCAATATTGTTTTCTAAGTAAGAACTGCGCTTACACTTGATACTATCTAAAATGAACTTTTCTTTCTCAAGGTATTTACGAGCTGTTTCCAATTGTGATTTTGAAAGGTGGTATTCCGCGCGCAGATGAGCAGAATAGGCCTTGCATCTTGGTGCAGTCATCTTAGAAAAACGCCAAGATTCTTTTAACAATGATTGCGGTTTGTATTCCCCAATTGAATCGAAATCACGTTGTTTTACATAAGCTGTGATAGGATCACAACTACATGCCTTCTGTGCAAAAGCTGCACCAAGGAAACAGGCACTAAAAACAACAATGATTGCGTATTTCATTTTCTATAAACTAGTCAAATTTAGTAAATAAGGTGACTTCGATACAAGAATGCCAACAGAATTCCTAAAAATAGTTGGTGGTGAAGTAGAAACCACAAAAAAAGGTATTGTTTCCAATACCTTTTTCTGACTTGTGTTACTTATGCTACGAATAGCTCACCTAAAAATTGAACGATAAACCAAATGTTAAAGGATATACTTCTGCTGTTTTGTTTTTGTCAAACAATGGCAGTACGTTGTAGTTGGCAAAGATCCCCCAATCTTTGTAACCTAATTTCACTGCTGCATCCAAACGGAAGGCGTTCAAACCGTATGTTCCGCGGTTGCGTTCTTTGATGTCTTTTTTATCTGCTTCGATGACAGATTTAGTACTAGAAGCAATGCGCACTCCACCAATTACACCTGCTGCTAAGTAGAAACCTTCATCCGCATCCTGACTTGTACAGAACTCCAACATCACTGGAACGTTTAAATAGATTGCTCTCAATTTGTTGCGTTTGTAATCGTTGACCGTATCTTTCACCGCCCACAATGAATCCGAATTGAAATTCAAGTTGTATTGACGTAAGCCAATTTGTGTCCAGTTCAATCCCAAACCTGTTGTGATCCCAACATAGTTTTTGTAAATCGGAAACTTGTGTTCAAAGAAGTTCAAGTTCCAGCTGAATGATTTTCCGGGATCGTTTTCCCATTCAGGATTGTTTGGAAAGCTTGATTTCATCGAACTGTTGAGCAACATGGTTGGACCAAATTCAAAACCTGCCCAGTGTGCTTCGATGTTTTTTAATTCTTTTTCATCTGGTTCTGCATTGATGGTATCCCCTTCAATGACTGTTACTTCTGAACCTTTTGGTGAAACGATAATCAACTCTTTTCCTCCTAATTTCAATCGAGTTGTGTCTGGATCTTCTTGTGCATTCAAGGCCCCGAAAAGCAAGAAAGCAAACATACTTGTAATGACTAATTTCATGACTTCTATTATTAAACCGTTATTTTCAAATTTCATCGGCTGCTTTTAGCCGCTTTCGAACGTATGACCCTCAACTTTCTTTTTTGTTACAGCTCACGTGAAAAAAAATTAACTATTTTTAGAAACTAAGTCCTATTACATTGATTTTGTTAGACTTATCTAAACCAATTTTTATGAAAAAAACAGTCCTATCCTTCGCTCTTTTAGCGTTAGTCAGTTGTGGTTCGAACGAATCATCTACACAAAAAAGCTCTTCAGCTACAGAATTGGAAACTCCCAAAGTAGAAGAAGTGGTTTACCAATTAGACACCAAAAATGCTTCGATGAAGTGGGACCGAGTGCTGGATCAAAAACCCACGAAACAAAAAGTGATGATTCTTGGTAGTGAAGTGGATGTTGAGTTGGGAGCCGTTAAACTCAATTCTTCGGGTGAGGTAACTGCTACTTCGGGTGAATTGCGAAAGTTAGAAGACGCAATTTCTGGAATGACTGTCAAATTTGACATGCAAACCTTTCAACTTTCAGCAGAAAAACAACACGGTTTATTTGACACTAAAAAATACCCGGAATCAACTTTACTCTTGGATCAATTTGGAAAGCCTAAGAATGGAGAAATCACTGCGAAAGGGATGTTAACCATTCAAGGAAAATCAAAACCTGTAACGGTTCAATTAAAAGAATCGAGCAAAGGAACAACAGTTACTATTGATGGCAGCATGAAAATCAACACCTTGGATTGGCCTTTGAGAAGTAAAGTCACTGCTAAAGATGTAAATGTGGACCAAATCACGGTTCAACTTCATTTAACTTTCAAAAAATAAACATTCAAGTTCATTGTACGCGAAGATTGCACCTGCAATACGCATGAAAAAACTATCTTTGCAGGGCAATTTTCAAAATTATGTACAGATCACATACTAGCGGCGAATTACGTGCTGCAAACATCGGACAAGAGGTAACATTAGCAGGTTGGGTTCAACGTTCACGCGATTTAGGAGGAATGACCTTCGTTGATTTGCGCGATCGTTACGGAATCACTCAATTGGCTTTTAACTTGGAAGAAAATGCAGATTTGTGTTTACAAGCGCGCAAATTGGGTCGTGAATTTGTGATTCAAGCGAAAGGTACAGTCATCGAACGCAGTAGTAAAAACGCCAATTTGCCAACTGGAGATATTGAAATCAAAGTAAGCGAATTGACCATTTTGAATGCGGCTAAAACGCCTCCATTTACCATTGAAGATGAGACAGATGGTGGAGATGAATTGCGTGCACAATACCGTTACTTGGATTTGAGAAGAAATCCGGTGCAACAAAAATTGCAATTGCGTAACCGTGTTGCCTTAGAAACTAGAAAATACTTAGACGCTCAAGGATTTTGGGACGTTGAAACACCTTACCTCATCAAATCTACGCCAGAAGGAGCTCGCGATTTCGTGGTGCCATCTCGTATGAACCAAGGTGAATTTTATGCCTTACCGCAATCGCCACAAACGTTTAAGCAGTTGTTGATGGTTTCCGGTTTCGACCGTTACTACCAAATTGTAAAATGTTTCCGCGATGAAGATTTACGTGCCGACCGTCAGCCTGAGTTTACTCAAATTGACTGTGAAATGGCATTCGTAGAGCAAGAAGACATCTTAAACACCTTTGAAGGATTGGTAAAACATCTTTTTAGAGAGGTAAAAGGCGTTGAGTTTGAAGGTGCATGTCCACGTATGGATTATGCTGAAGCAATGGCAAAATACGGTTCAGACAAACCAGACATTCGTTTCGGGATGGAGTTTGCCGATTTGAAAGCGGCTACTGCAGGAAAAGATTTCGTCGTGTTTGACAGTGCTGAAGCAGTAATTGGTATTGCTGTTCCAGGTGCAAGTGAATACACACGTAAGCAATTGGATGAAATCACTGAATGGGTAAAACGTCCGCAAATTGGAGCGAAAGGATTGGTCTATGTGAAATGCAATGCCGATGGAACCTTCAAAAGTTCGGTTGACAAATTCTACGATGAAGCAGCATTGAAAGTGTGGGCTGAATTAACTGGAGCAAAAGCAGGCGATTTGATCTTCGTTTTGAGCGGTGATTTGGATAAAACACGCAAGCAAATGAACGAATTGCGTTTGCGCATGGGAACAGAATTGGACTTACGCGATCCAAACAAATTTGCGCCTTTGTGGGTATTGGATTTCCCATTGTTGGAATGGGACGAAGATAGTGAGCGTTACCATGCGATGCACCATCCGTTTACATCTCCGAAACCAGAAGATTTTGAGTTGATCACAACAGAACCAGGAAAAGTTAGAGCAAATGCTTATGACTTAGCCATGAACGGCGTTGAATTAGGTGGAGGATCCATTCGTATCCACGACCGCGATTTACAAGCGCGCATGTTTGAATTGCTTGGATTTACACCTGAACAAGCACAAGAGCAATTTGGTTTCTTGATGAACGCATTTGAATTTGGCGCACCGCCACACGGAGGTTTGGCATTCGGTTTAGATCGTTTGGTTGCAACCATGGGTGGTTCAGATTCGATCCGCGATTACATAGCATTCCCGAAAAACAATAGCGGAAGAGATGTGATGATTGACGCTCCAGCTCCAATTGACGCTGCGCAGTTGAAAGAGTTGGGAATTGATGTGAAGTAACATAACAACATAAAGAAAAAAGGGGCGTAAAGTATTACGCCCCTTTTTTGTAACCGACAATTAAAAAAATCGTTTCTTTGACCACATCCTTACTTATGAATCAACTTTCCACTTTAGGAGTGTTTTTGCTTTTTTCATTTTTAAGTTTTACGCAAAGTAGCCTTTCAATAAAAATCACTACGTTGAACGGTGAGCCTTTTTCGTATTGCAAACTGACTCTTTTACAAGATTCTTTAGGTTTAAAAACAGCACTTACTGACAGCTTGGGCAACTACGTTTTTGAAAATATTCAAAGTGGAATGTATCAATTGAATGTTAAAGTTCCTTTTACTCATTTTGATACAACATTGAACGTCTCTGGAAAAAGTGTTTTTCAACTAGCTTTAAAAAACGAAGAAGAGCTGGATGATATTGTCATTGTAAGTCAACAAAAAACACTTGTTCGCAAAATAGACCGCACCCTTTTTTATCCTGAGAGTATTCCTGCTTTAATTGGAGGAGACGCTTCCGATGTGATTGCATTTGCTCCGGGTGTTTTTATCAAAGGTGAATCCATTGAATTGGCCAACGGAACTCCCGTTCAAGCGATGATCAATGACAAATTGATTTACCTCAACGGCGGTGCATTGATTTCCTTTTTGCGTTCCATACCAACGGAAGACATTCAATACATTGAAATCATACCCATTGCTCCGATTAAATATGCCGCAACGGTTTCGGGTGGTTTGATCAACATTAAATTGATTGTAGGATCCAAAAGTCGGTACAGTAAAGGAAACATTGGAGGAAGCATCACACAACAATTTTATACTTCAGGTGATGTGAACGGCAGTTATTCCTATCGGTCTGGAAAATTCAGTTTGTACAGTACTTTGAATGCCGGACAATTTATTTCCAAACAAACCGGTAACAAAAGCATTTACTACGACACCTTAACATGGGGAGAAAGTGTGCAAGGAAAGTCCACCTATGTTCACGGTAGCGGCACTCTTGGAATGAACTATGCCATTTCATCCAATACAGAAATAGGTATTCTGGCACAAATAGAACCTTCTCGTAGTTCCGAACAAAACAGCAGTTACATCAACAACACAAACGCTAGCGGAACGTATCTTCAATCCCTTGCAAACAACTCCTTGGGTTCGAATAAAGGATTGAATTCAGCAGTGAATATGAACTTAGCCAAAACATTTGATTCTCTAGGTCGAAAAATAGACGTGAACATGGATTACACTTCTGCGTCAAAAACAAGAGGAATCGATTTTAGAACTTACCAACAAGTCAATTCTTCAGATTCGTCTGTGCAATCCAACAACGAAATAGGAACCAAAGCACAATTCATTTCTGGAGGTATCGATTACATTCATCCAACTAAAAAAGTGAACTACACTTGTGGTGTCCGCTATTCCTACACAGAAAATTCAAATGATTTATCCGTTTATTCTAACACAGTTTTAGACACTACAAAAAGCAACGCCTTTCAGTATCAAGAACACATACAGGCAGCTTATGTGAGTATGGAATGGAAACACAAAAAATGGACCTTTCAATTGGGTTTACGAGGAGAAAACACTCACATCAAAGGAACGTCACCAACTATTGACACCACTATTTCTAGATCCTATTTTCAATTAGCACCGAAAGTGTTTGCGATGGTTGAAGTAAACGAAAACAGATCGTGGAATTTCTTTTATGGCAGAATGTTTATACGTCCAGAGTATTACAATTTGAATCCGTTTCGCTATGCCACTTCGCTTTACAGTTACCAAGTAGGAAATCCATTATTGAATCCCGTAGTTTTTCACATGATTAACGTATCAACCAACATTCGGCAATTACAGTTGGGGATGAATTTAGGCTACATGAAAAACTGTTTCACCAATGTTACAGTTTACGACAACGCTACACAACAGCAGGTAACGACCTTCGCAAACTTGTTTGACAGTAAAGATATTGGCATTTACGCTTCTTTTTTAAGAGCGATTAAAAGAAGAACAACTCTAAAATTTGGAGGTTCCATTCGTTACGACTACCGAACCGTTGTAAGTACCATTTCCCCTCAAAATCTACAATATCTTACTGCCGATGCTTACTTGGATTATAGCTACGTGTTTGATAAAAAGAAAACGTTTATTGCCAACGCATCGTTGAGTTTAATATCGCCGTATTACGAGCAAATCTCGAGACATAAAGTTCCACCTCGTTTATCGATCGAAATCAAAAAAACGTTTTTAAACAATCGACTGGTGTTAACCGCTTCTACATTTGATCCCTTCCGTTGGTATAACAAGGCGCAAACAACCTTCAGTAACGGTACCAAGATTACTGAAAACTACAACATCTATTCGCAATCCTTTATGTTTTCTCTGCTTTACAAGTTAGGCAACAAAAACTTACAAGTAAATGAGCACGGCACAAATGCTACAGGTGAAGCAAATCGTTTGGGAAAATAATACTTAAAGTCTACCACTTCAATTATTTGATCAACTTTCGTATCTTCACATGAAATGATAACGATAGGAAATAAACGATGAAATGGTGTTTTATTTGTTGCATGTGCTGCTTGTTTTCAATTTCTTGGGGACAGCAAGCAACTACAAATGAACTCAAGGGTCAAATAATCAACGTGCGAACGAACGAAGCGGTTGGTTACGTTACCATTGATAACCTAACACTAAAAAGAGGAACCATCAGTGATGAAAACGGGTTCTTTAAACTTCCTTTAGAAGGAGCAAATGATTCAATTCGTATAACTTCCATTGAATACAAAACGGTAGCTTTTGTTGCGGTAAAAAGTGCTGATTTATTGACCGTATATCTAGAACCTTTGTCACAAGAAATAGAAGAAATAACGATTCAACCCAAAGACCAAACTTACCTATTTGAACTCCTTCACAAAGTTTCCAAACAACTGGGAAATGATCATCGAACCGCCAAAGCATACTATTATTTGAGAACATTCCGAGACACTTCGCAAGTTGAATTGATTGAAGGCTATTACAATTTGAAAATGAAGGGTACAGATATGGATGAAATAATGTTGAAAGCAGGTAGATTTGGTTTGAGTACGCCAGATGATCGCTATTTCAGTTCTGTAAATGGCGTCAAGGCGATTGCGAATTTGCGTTTATTCGAACAATCCGCATTGTTTCCAGAAACACCACTTTCCGTCAAGAAAAAAACAGCGAAGCAACATTTTGATTTAAGCATTGAAAGTAAGTACATCAACGAAGCAGGAGACTCTATCTACCTGTTGAAGTATTTTCCCTATGTAGCAGCAAAAGGCAACTTTTCTGGTAAAATTTGGCTGAATCTGACTAAAAGTACCTTGCAAAAAATCACCATGAATTGTCAACAATGTTTGGTACATCCATTCCGACCCATGTTCTTAGAATACGATTCCATTGGTCCCATTAACTTATCCATCACAAAGACCTTTAAAGAAGACGGAAGATCCAGTTTTTTTCAAGAAACAGATTTCACTTATGAATTGGATTATTACAGTAGATTAGGAAAAGACTATCAACGCCACTATCCCATACAAACAAAGGCCGTCATTGTTGCTTATGATTACGATCAACAATTCACTATTCCTTCTTTTCAATTCGATGACAATCAATCGGATTACATGAAATTGAATGCCTTTCCCTACAATCGGTTCTTTTGGGAGAATGCAAACGAATTGCGATTGAACCAACAAGTAGAAGAAAACGACTATTATTTTAAACATCGTGCAAGCGTTTCAAATCAAGCTTATTTTAAATCGATTTTAAGTGACACCTTGCACGATAAAAACCTGATTCGAAACAAAGGATTTTTTGGATTGCCTTACATCCATTGGTCAAAAAACAGGATTCTCTTAAAAGAAATGTTGCCAGATAGTACCGTTGAAATGAATGCTAACACTGTCATTGCAGACCGATATCATCTAGAAGTGCAATTATTTGTGGATATCAATCGATACAACGATTCCATTCATGTTTTAACAGATGTCGTTTTTGATCCTTACAAAACGTATTATTATCTACCCATCGATTTGACAACCAATTGTTTCATCAACTTGTTTTTTGACTTTTGTGAATTGCAGAGACGTTCGCTTCAACAACAATTGGAACAAGTCATCAAAAGTGATCCAGAAAATGTACAAAGCACCTATGAAGCATTCTTAGCTATCGCTGAAAAAGAACAGGATCAATTTTTAAAGTCGGTAGATCGAGGATTGAACCTAAAAGCAATGGAAGAATGGAACACGAAAATTTACAATCAACTTGGTATCGATAACCTTCAGCAATTTGGTTTAAAATAAATCCCTCCTCTATATTCGATCGGTTTTCATCTACAAACCTTAACTTAGAGGCAACGCTTCACTGAATAAAATTCAGTCGCACTAAAAACAAAACTGCTTTGTATTACATCTTTGTATTGATTTTTGCTTGTTTGCCTGCCTGTTTGTTTGGGGTACTTAAACCAAGCTGGTTTAAAATCATTCTTACAGATATACGAATCGGTCGGATTCTACATTATTTCATCGTTTATTGTTTGGGTATTTCCATTGCTTTCGCATTTGAATCGATGGAACAATTATGGACCAGTTCGTTGCTTTGGACATCTCTTTTGTTTTTTATCGCACTGACTTATGCCGCTGTTTTTGCAATCATTACCAACAACATTGAAGACCTTGAAATAGATCGTATCAGTAATCAAAATAGACCTTTGGTAAAGCATGTCATTTCACAAACAGCTTACATGAAGATCGGCATTGCAGCACAAATCATGGCATTGATCGTTGCTGGGTTGACAAGTTCGGTTCATTTTATTGGAATAACGGGTTTGTCTTTGTTGTATTACCTCTATTCGTGCAAACCATTTAAATTGAAACGCTTTGTGTTTCTTGCAAAAGGAATCATAGGAGCCAACACGTTGATTGCTGTTTTGAGTGGATTTTTAACCCTTCATCCACATTTTGCTGATTTCCCTCAATTTTGGTTGTACTTCTTGTTAGTACCCATTTCCTTAATGGCCAATTTTGTCGATCTAAAAGATTACGAAGGAGACAAAGCTGCCGGAATAAAAACACTTCCAGTTTTAATCGGAAAAACGCGTTTTTTATGGGTTTTGAGTGTGTTTGCCGTCGAGATGTACCTCAGTGTGGGCTGGTATTTTGATTCCCTTTTCATTCGGGTAGTAATCGGTTTCACAGCGCTATTGCATTTGTTTTTATTACACAAGAAACCCTATTTAGAAAAACCACTTTTTATCCTCCATAATTCGCTTTTCATTGGATTAATTGTTTTAGTTTTGATTGACCAACACATTCAATATTAATGAAATGTATTTGAAACTGCTTTTCGTGATGCTGTTCTTTTTTTTGCTTCCATCTGCTTGGGGGCAAACGAAAACGGATTTGCAAAATGCACTTTCAAAAGGGCAAAACTTTTTAATTTCCCACCAATCATCAACTGGTGCATTTCAAGATTCAACGAATGCCTTGTTCAATGTTTGGGAAACCATTCTGGTCTGTCAAGCGCTCGATAAAACAACCCATTCTTTCGCCATTCAAAAAGGAATCGATTGGCTGAAACTGAATGAAAACAGTGACGGTTTGATTTGTCACAATAGTCAATGTACAACTAGTTATTGCATTGAAACCAGCGCTTTGTATTTTTCATTGCTTCACCAAAACGGCATTCCAATTGACTCCAATCGATTGAAAAAAATCCGTTCCTTGCAACAAGCAGATGGATCCTGGTTGGTTGGTAATCCCGATGTTTCTACTGAAATCAACTTTCCCTCTGCTACTGGTTTTGTGGTAAACTTAATCAAAGCATTCAACCTGGAAGAAAGCCTTCAAAGTACAGCCATTGACTTTCTATTGAGCAAACAACAAACGGATGGTTCTTGGGGGAAAACCTGGGAATACTACAATACTCCTGCTTATGCTTTGTGGCAAATTTATCCGTTGTTGGACGGCCAGCAAAAATGCAAGGATGCATACAATAAAGCAAACACTTTCATTCTCTCAACCCAACAGGAAGATGGAAGTTGGTATGCTGTTGATGATCCATCCAAACACCATGTTGCTGCAAGTTTACAAACCGCAATGATGCTTTTAGCCATTGCAAAATCCAGTGACCCCAAGTTGAAAAACGCTTTCAAAAAAGGGATTCAATACCTATTAAATCAACAACTTTCAAACGGTGCTTGGGAAGGAGGATTTTTCCCCATCCCCAATGAACGTTATAAAAAACGCGAATACATCGCAGCAACAGCATTAGCTATTCAAGCACTTCAAATTGCAATTGCTGATGAAAACTAAATGGATCCTTTTTTCGGTCATTGGATTGTTGCTTACAGCTTGTTCAGCAAATCGCTTCATCGGTTTAGAGAACAACTTGTTTTCTGAAAAAGGCGATCATGTGACCATCATCACGGTACTAGCAGACTCCAATTCAACCAACTTCATCGCTAGTTCAACCTTGCTATATGTTCACCAAGAACTTGAGAAGAAAAGCACTATTGCCTATACCTACTCCTTTTCGCCTAACAAAGTAGAAAAAGCTGTTTTCTACAATGATTCAATCGCCGTTTTTGATGAACAAAGCTTTCCGCTATTGATCAGTCCTGCATCAAGTGATACCTTGAATTGTTTTACTTTCTCTTTATCCAGAAAATCACTCGCGTTTTCACCTTGTCAACCGATTGGGTCTACACCTTTTTCCTATTTATTGGATTTTGAAAAAAAGCAACCCTTCCCTATTCAAGTAGAACCGAAAGCCTTTGAAAGTTATAGCATTCCTGCTTTTGCAACAAGTATTCAAATGTTTCAGCAAAAAACAAAAGGAACCCTTTTTTTAAGTACCATCAATGATATCGAAGCTTTGTTGGCAAAAAAACAGGACAACGCTTGTGCCTTTTATTGGTTAGACTTTGAATTGTTTACTGGTGAAAAACACAGTGTTTTTTGGGAAGTTGGGAGTCAACTGACGCTATTAAAATCCGATGGTGTGATTCGCAACATCACTCAAAGCAATACAAATGATGCAAATGAATTATTTCGCTTGCAACAAATGGATCAAACTAAGCTCCTTCAAATCATTGGGACCATTCCACCAAAAACAGCTAAAAATGCTTATTCAGTCAATCCGGTAGAGCTGTTGCAGAACAATCAGCTGGTAGGAAAAGGAGTATTAACTATTTTGTAAACGATGTTTCAGCAATTTCAATCTTTTTTCAAACGTGTGGCTTTGGGCTTGGAGCAAAATACGCTCCCACTTCACCGCTATTTGTTTTTATTCATGGCGATTCTTTCCATCCGTTTGTGTTTGGAGTTCTTTGCCAATCAACGTTTGTTTCGTTTAGAAGATGCTTTGCACATCAGTCTTTGGTTTGCATTCATCGTATTAGCTTTCATGCTGCAACTGCATTTGTTTTCGAAGGAAAAAGTGGAAAAAATCATGAAACTGGTAATCTGTTGTTTTTCCATTGCTCTCACTGCTCCACTCATCGATTTAATCGTTTCTCAAGGGAAATTATCCAAAATGAACTATCTATCCATTCAATCCTCGAGTGATTTTGTAAAATCATATTTTACCATAGGCGGAGCAAGTTTGAGTAGAGGTGCAACGCTAGGTATTCGCATTGAAATCGTCTTGCTGATTTTTGCGAGCTTCAATTATGTGTACATCAAAACCGCTTCTTTTTTAAGAGCACTTATTGGCACTTTTTCCATTTACACGGTTTTGTTTTTATCTGGAGCCATTCCTTATTTCTTAAGCATGTTAAACGCGTCGATTGGCATAACTTATAGTAGCAACGATCAATCTTCCATCTATTTGTTGTTTACACTCGACGTGCTGTTGATACTAACCTTGTTGCTCCGACATGCTAAAAACAATAAGATTCTTCGATTTCATTTTACCACTTTCTTACGATTACTGGTTGGAATATTTCTCATCGTTTTGGGTGTTTATTTAGCTCGAACAGCTTATCCGGACAATTGGCACTTGGACCCAACAACGATCTATTACTTTCCGCTTTTGTTGTTGTTGATTACGGTCTTGTTTGCTTATGAAAATTTGGTGAAACACCATGAAAACTCGTCCTTTTTACAGCGAAACACCTACTTTATTTTCATCGTTTTAATTGCTTCATGTATTTCCTTTCCAACTTTTTTTGCCAGTATGATCATTTGGTCGTGTAGCTTTTTGTTGTTCGAAGCACCATTGTACTTGAATAAAATCCTGCTTTTGAAGTGGCTACTTACGTCTTTTCAACTGCTTGGATATCTTTTATTAGGATTTATGGCTTTTGGAGCTCCGATGATCGGTATCTCCTCGACACTCGTGTTCAGCTTGTTAGGTGTTAGTTTAACTTTCTGTATTGCAAGACATTACATTATGATGTATATTTACAGAGCTAAACGACAAGTATGACCAATTTCTATTCAAAAACAGGCGTAAAACTGCTAGTACTTTTCATCAATTGCTTTATTTCCCTTTCATTTGGGCAAACAACTATTTATTCGGATAATTTCAATAATGGTTGCGCTTCCAATTGCTTAGCAACTACTTATGGTGGATGGACCGTTATCAACAATGATGGTGGGGTATCAGGAGGATCATCCAACAATTGGTTTGTCAGTTGTGCCGAAGAAGGTGTTACTCCTCCAGGATGTGGATCATCTTGTATTGGTGATGCGTCTTTACACATTGGTGCTGATGCAGGTGGTGGTGGTGATATGGGGGCAAGTTTTAATGAAACGGGAGCAGTCAATGCAACTTTTAAAACGGTTGTTTCTCCAACAATCAATACCACTGGACACAGTACTTTGACCTTGAGTTTTGATTTCATTGCATACGGAAGTGCAGGTTGCTCGGATGATCGCGCGCAATTACGCTTGAGTACAGACAACGGTGCAACTTGGCCTTTAGGTTATCAATATTGTTTGACATCTGTTTGTTGTGGAGCATGTAATGGATACAGTCAAGGACAATGGACCACCTACACACTAGCTTTACCTGCTGCATTTGAAAACAATCCCAATGTTCGCATCGGATTTAATTGGAGAAACAATGGGAACGGATCTGGAACGGATCCATCCATTGCTGTAGATGACATTCGTATAACAAAACCAATTGCTTTAGGTGTTGATTTAATTTCTTTTACAGCAGAAAAAAGTAGCGGTAACGGACCCAATATCAACTGGAAAGTGGCGAATGAAACCAATTTTTCTCATTACGAATTGCAACGTTCTTATGATGGAACCAATTTCACAAAGATTTACAAAGTGAATGGGAATTGTAGCAACAAGGAAACATGTAACTACTCTTACAAAGATGTAGCTCAAAACAAACTGGTTTATTACCGTTTAAAAATGGTTGATTTGGATGGCAGTGTCAACTATTCCTATCTAATTTCCTTGGATGAATCCAGTTCAACCAGTTCTCAATTTACTTTGATTTCAAGTTCCATTCAAGAAGATCAATTGTATGTGAATTTGAATACCAAGAAGAAAGCAAACGCAACCTATACTTTGTATGGAATTTCAGGAAAAGCGGTGTTTAGTGTGAGCGATGTTACTTTAAAAAGTGGAATCAACCAACACAATTATGATGTCGGTAAACTAAGCAAGGGGGTTTATATCTTGAAAATCAGTATCGAAGGTGAAACGGCAAGCATCACATCCAAAGTGATTAAAAATTAGAGCTACAAATACATTCAATCATCAATAAAGCTTTGTTTCATTTGAACCGATTCCGCTTTCACTTGTAAAAGTGAGTCGTAAATGTACAACATGAAGTTAACGTCACTTTTTTGGTCGATTCTATTAATTAGTAAAGCAATTTTTGCACAAGATTGCACTTTTGATTCCTCCCAAAAAAAGGGGGGACTATACTATTTCTCTACTTTTTACCAAAATTACGATCCAAAACAAGTACGCGAAGGTGTTTGTCAGAAAATTGCCAACGGAAAACCTTACGAATACCGTGAATTCAAAAACGGACAATTACAAGTAGAACGACTTTACAACATTGAGAATGGCAAAGTATATTCTGAATTCAAACGTTTTAAGAAAGATTCGATCATCGCCCAATTGATCTATAAGCCAAACGGAGATTACCTCGACCGTATTCAAACCTTCTATCTTAACAAAGAAAAAAAACGTTGTTGGAAAGATGAAACTTATCGTGGCGGCAAATTATACTCCGTTCACTATTATCGCAATTTTACGCATCAAGAACTCTTAGATGCCGGTTTCCCAAAACGACCAGAACACGTTGTTGACGCCGATGGTTACAGTGATGTGAGTGTGATTTTCGGTCCAGAAACTACGTATCATTCAAACGGAAAAATACAAAGTATCAAACACCATGAATTGATCGTAACCGATTATCCTTATTTGACGGATACACAAACTGGCGCCTACTTTTTATATGCTGAAAACGGACTAGAAATACAGCGAGGCACCTATAAAGAAGGCCAACCCAATGGTGAGTTTATCTACCATCATATGAATGGTAAACTTTCAGCCAAACGCTATTTTGAAAATGGCATTTCAATTGGAAATTGGGTGGAATATTACGACGATGGAAGCCTGTGGTCGACCGTTGATTATGGGGAGGAATATTATTGGCCTACAGGTCATGAAAAACGCTACTTCCAAAACGGCAAATTGCAATACGAACGCATCATTGACAAAAATGGGAGAGGTTTTCAAGTTGCCTATTACGATGATGGGAAAATGCAAGAACGAACTGTTTATGAGCATGGTCCTCAAGAGCGAACGGCTTTTTTCCAATGGTATCCAAGTGGACAATTGCAGCAAAAAATCTATTGGCGAGCACAAAATGATACCCTTGTTGCAGAGTATTATCCAGATGGATTTTTAAAACACATCAGTTTACAATTTACGGATTCTAGGAATCAAGAAATGCGAACGTATTACACCAATCATGCATTGGCATCTTACAATAAACTGGAGAATTCAGATGGGAAAGTAAAACAGACTTACATCACTTATTCTGAAAAAGGGTTACCAACTAAAGCTGTTGAAAACAATGGAACAAAACGCAATACAAAAGATTATTGGATCAATGGTGTTTTGAAAACTGATCTGAGTTTTGAAAGTAATTTACTCAACGGTTGGTGGATTGAACAAGATAGTTTAGGAAACACGACCAAGAAATGTCATTATACGCTCGGTTATCGCGATTCGAATTGTATCGTAAGGCCAACAATCCGCTTGGAAAAACTGAGCAAAGAACAAGAGCAAGCCGTTTTACCATTGACTTACAAAGGCATTGTAGAAAGCTATTACTCAAAACCTACTATTCTTGATGAAAAAGGCGTTGATGAAAAAGTAGAATTAGTGAGAAAATCATTTCAATATTTGTATGCAAATTACCCTTCATTTGGCTTAGAAAAACTAACAGATTCCATCACTCATTTTGAGTATCAATTCAACATGTCGATTGAATTGTATCAAAAATACGGCGAACAGTTAGACAGCATTTTCAAAGTGCTGAAATTCAAAACGATTCATCCCATAAAATCAATTGGGTACTATACTGGCACCTTTTCTTCAAAAACATTTTATAATAATCAAGCCCTTGATTCGCTGATGAATCCAGTATTATCGAATGGAAGTTCTTATTTTCAACTAAAACCTATGAAGCGTTTTATAGCGGACATGGAATACCACCCTAGACATCAGCAAGAAAACACGGTACTATTTGAATACAAAGATGCTATGAAGGTTTGGGTAGTGACAATCAATAACACGCCCGTTGTCCATTACCCTGATGGAATGCTAGAAATTTACAATGGAAATGGCGTTACTGATCGCTATCAAAATTTAAACCTCAACCATTTGATGTACGAAGATTGATTCGAACTACTTGCTAGATTGTTTGGTCAATTTTAAGGTATAATTACTAGTACTTTGAATTGCTTCACCGTTATCGTCTAACAAACGAATCGAAGCATTGAACCAAGCATACGTTGAAACGCGAACAGAATCACCGATGTGGCCTTGAGAAAGGTACAACTCCCGTTTATTTGTTTTCTTGTTTTTCTGGAATTTCCATTCACCTGTAGAAATAATGGTTGCATCTCCATCTTCAGAAGCGTCCTTGTAGATTTCAGTAAGTCTGTAAATCCCCAAAGTATCACCTTTGATAACCAAACGTTGTTGGATAGCTGCGCAATCAGCACAAGGTATTTTTCCTTCAAAAATGCGGAAACCAGCATAGGTTTTTTCAGCAATAAATGCTTTATCTTCCTTTGTATCTCCACTATTTACTTGAGGTTCATCAGGTCTATGTTCCACACAAGAAGTGAAAACAACTGCCAACATCCAAATACCAAGTTTTCTCATCCTTACAAAAATAATCATTAATGCCTTTTACCAGCGAACGATCAGCTTCCCAATAGTTGTGCCAGCTTCCAGTTGGTTGTGTGCATCGCTGAATGTTTCAGCAGTAAATTCACCACCAATTATGGGCTGAATGGCTTGTTGTTTAGCTAACTCAACCACCGCTTGTAAACATTGCGTCAACACATGTGGTTTGTAATCAGCTATTTTCAACATGTTCACTCCACTAATTGATTTAGAACGCATCATCAAGCCAATTGGTACAACAAAGCCCATTTTTCGCACAAAATTCAGTTTTGAGAAAATGCCCCATTTTCCGCCAACCAATTCTGAGCCACCAAACAGTACTAAACGTCCGCCTGTACCAAGATAACGGAAATCTATTTTAAAAGTAGAACCAGCTACTGGATTAAAACTGACATCCAATCGCTCATTCTGTAAAAGTTGGTCTAAAGCATTCGGATAAGGTGTTTTTTTGTAATTGATGACTTCATCTGCACCCAATTGTTTGACCAAAGCCGATTTACTTTCCGAACTCACTTTTGCAATCACTCGAGCACCTTTTGCTTTACACAATTGAATCAAAGCTGTTCCAACTCCACCAGCTGCAGCATGAATCAATACGATTTCACCAGCTTGCACATTTGCAGAACGTTCTACCATGTAATAGGCCGTAACAAATTGCGTCGCCAACGCCAAGGCCGTTCCTGCAGCCATATCATCTATTTCAACAAAAGCATACGATTCTGTGATTACTTGTTTTGCATAACCACCAAAACGACAAAAAGCAACTACGCGTTTTCCAAGGAGGGATTGATCCAATTTACTTCCTACAGCTGCAATTTTTCCTACAACTTCATAGCCAATCACGCAAGGCATGGGAGGAGCTTCACGGTACAAACCTCTGCGTGCCATTACATCTGCGTAATTCAATCCAAACGCTTCCACATCCACTAAAACCTGTGTATCACTTAAATCTGGTAAAGAAACCGCTTGCAAATTGAACGCTTCACTTGCGCTTCCATTACGTGTTAAAACAAATGCTGTTGTTGTCATAGTACACAAAGTTAATCGTTACCAATCAATTGCAGCTTAAAACCTAACCAAAGTCAGTATTTTAATCGAATGAAGTGTGTATCTTTATTCCACAACAAATTGAACACATGGAAGATAAAGTAACAACCTATTTAGTACCGATTGATTTTACCGAATCAACAGAGAATGCCTTGGTGTTTTCGCACGAATTAGCAAAGAAACACAATCATCGCATTGTTCTATTGCACATTATTTCCAATGAATCGGAACGTATCAATTCAGAATTGAGATTGAGAGAATTGGCTAATAAATATTCAGAAGATCAGATTTCTTACAAAGTAGTTGAAGGTAGTGTATTGAAAGACATAGGGAAAATTGCTGAAGGTATTGGCGCTTCATTGATTGTAATGGGAACACACGATGAAAGTGGTTTCTCTAAGATCTTCGGAAGCAAAGCCATGAAAGTGGTTTCAAACAGTAAAGTTCCATTGATTTTAACGCAAAAAGACACTTCTTTCCACAACTTGAAAACCATTGTGATGAGTGTGGATTTGGAACGTGAAAGCATTCAGGTGGTGAAACATGCTGCAAAAATGGGTGAATTGTTTGATTCGAAAGTGATATTAGTAGGTGCAACACAAGAGGATGAAATCTTACGTCATAAAATTGAATTGAATTTGCGTTTGTGTAGAGATTACCTCAATGAACACGGATTGAAAACTGAAATTCACTTGGTTTCTTCTAAAGGCTATGTAAAAAACTTATTGGCTTATTGTCAAGAAGTAAAAGCAAATATGTTGGCCGCTACTTATTACCAAGATTCGTTTTTCTCATTTTCAGAGCATTTGGTGAAAAATTTGGCACACAATCCTTTGCATATTCCAGTAATGACATTTGACGGAGAATCTACAAGTATTGCAAGTCAGTACGGATTCTTGACGGTATAAAACAAACAAATGAAAATAGGCTTTTCTTCTGAGGAGTCTATTTTCCTTTAATCATCAACACGATTTCACCTTTGGGTGGTTTTGCTTTGTAGTAAGCTAAGACTTCAGCTGCAGTTCCGCGTTTGAATTCTTCAAATAACTTGCTGATTTCTCTCGCCACACACACTTCTCGTTCGGGACCTAACAATTCCACGCATTCTTCCAAGGCTTTTAAAATGCGGTGTGGTGATTCGTAAAAAACAACAGTACGTTCTTCGTCTTTGATTGACAACCATTTGGTTTGACGACCTTTCTTGTGGGGTAAAAATCCTTCGTAAATAAAGCGATCACAAGGGAAACCGCTTCCCACCAAAGCAGGAACAAAAGCCGTTGGGCCAGGCAAACACGATACAGGCAAATTTTCTTCTACACAAGCTCTTACCAACAAAAATCCTGGATCTGAAATAGCTGGTGTACCTGCATCAGAAACCAAAACAGTAAGAGTATTTTCTTTCACTGTTTGAACACAGCGCTCCAATTGTTTGTGCTCGTTGTGTGCATGAAAAGCGACGATTTGTTTTCCAGCAATTTCAAGGTGATTCAATAAACGTTTGGTGACACGTGTATCTTCAGAATAAATCAAATCTGCTTCTTTCAACATTCTGATTGCACGAAGTGTAATGTCCTCCAGATTTCCAATTGGTGTTGGCACCACAATTAATTCACCCATTTCTTTGCTAGCTTAACGGGTCAAAACTACATAATCCTGTAGAACCGTTTTCAGAAATTCCATTTTTTTTGCGGGCACTTCTTCCAAACCAATCAAACGAGACGTTTCAACAGCCAGTTCAATGGCAAATTTTCTATTTTCATCGTTGGGAAAACGTTGTACACGCAATATGGTATTTTTGATCAAAAGCATATCTTCGTCAGAAAAACGTGTAACAGCAGGATAAGTTGGTTCATGGTTATCCATGCTTTTAATGTTCAAGACATCTCTTAAAGTATAGGTTTGTGAATCGCGAACACGAATCACCACTGTATTGGCCATGATATCACCTAAGCGCTGACGTTTTTCTGTGGTTCCAGAAAGGAGAATTGCCAAAAAGCCAAAGCCACCAACCCAAATATCGACCACTCGAAACACCCATCGGGTAAAGTATTCTCTCAAACCAGCAGTTTCTCCAGAAGCTTTTACCACACGAATTCCCATGATAAATTTGCCCAAAGAACGACCATTGGTGAGGTATTCAATAATAGGAGAATACAAAAACCAAGGAAGTCGGACCAAAAAAGCGGTCAAAGCAGTTGCACCATCTTCCCCAAAATTAAAGGCATTCATTCCAATGATCATGTTCATGATTAACATGTAGATAGCCAAAGCCAGAATATCCAAAAACGAAGCAACACCACGCACAGCTGTTGAAGCTAGTTCGTACTCAATTTTAACGTATTGTGCCGTTGTAAAGGAGATGGTTTTCATCGAATCATTGCATTGAGTCGGAAAAATACGAAAATTATGATTAAAGTATGGTGATTTATAATGGAAACGATATTCAAAGTAGTCATTAATGGTGGAAAAATTATAAAATATTGTATCTTAATAATGATAAATGTAGTTTATGATACAATTTAACACATTGGGATACTTAGAGCCAGACACTTCCATTTTGGTAACAAAAGAACAATTTTATGAAATTTTTGTGACTCAATTTACATCAATAGAACGAGTTCAGCTTTATGATTCTTATGTAAGATACTCTACAGATTTAAAGGAATTGTGTCAAAATGTCCCTCTTCGTCAATGGATAGACGGTTCCTTTGTAACGAAAACAGCTTTACGTCCAAATGACATAGATATGGTAACGTTTATATCAGAAACGATGATCAATGAATTAGGAAATAAACTAAACCCATTCAAATATCCTTTTTCACAACATAATTATCCAGGAATTGATGGATATTTAGTTTGTACTTACGACAAAAATTCTAAGTTTCATCATTTGACCAAAAGTGATGAGTTGCATTGGCATTCAATCTTTAATAAAACAAGACGTAATCGCAATGGAATAAAAATTCCAAAAGGATTTTTGGAAATAATGTATTAAATTTGAGTACTATGACAACCGACAAGTTATATAAATTAATGGATATTTTGGACGATTTGAAACAAATTGACCAGATTATTTCATTACACCGTTCTGAAAATCAGAAAAATGATTCTTTGATGTTGTCACAATATTTATCACGTAGAAATCAGTTATTGGTTTATTTCATTAACGAATTGAATGTTTCAACGGAACAAGATTTTACTCCACAGCGTTTGAGTATTATTAAGCAAATCATGGAACGTTTCTACCAAGTCTCTTCTGAAGATGAAAAACATGACGCACATCTAGATAGTCTAGTTGCTGCGCTTTCAGCATAACAAATCTTTTTTCCTAAAATCATTTTATAAAAGAAAAAGCGCAGAGCCTGTGACCTTACGCTTTCAATTTATTCTCCTAAAAATTCCCCTTTTACTTCAACTGCAACTGAATCGGTAAGTGGTCGGAATAACCGCCGTAGTATTTTTCTCCACCGTAAGTTGTAGAAGGTTTTTTGGTGTTGTCTTTTTGGGTAAACAACAATTTCTCTTCGTACACAATTGTTGCGTCCTTGGTTGCCAATTTGATTCCTTTTTTACCATTGAACAAGGTTGTAGAAACAATGAATTGATCCAACACGCCCCATTTTCCTTGGTAAGAATGTGTTCCTTTTCCAGCCAATTGATCGTCGTATAACAAATTGTACAAACTTGCATTGGGTGTATTAATTGCTTTTGCGCCCAAGGTTTGCTCCAACGAAATATCGGTAGGATGATCATTGAAATCGCCCATCAACAAGATGTTTGCTTTCGGATCAGCTGCTAAGATTTCAGCAATTTTTGCTTTGGTTACTTCGGCAGCTCGCATGCGTTTGTGTTCCGATTCTTTTTCTCCACCTCTTCTTGATGGCCAGTGATTCACAAATACATGTATGATTTTCTTGCCATACATTTCACCTTTTACGTACAAGACATCGCGTGTTTTGAAATCAGGAATGGAATCAATTTGTACCGGTAAATTTGCAATTACCAATGGTTTGAAACAAGCTGCATCGTACAACAAAGCGCAATCAATTCCACGTGCATCTGGAGATTCTTTGTGCGCCAATTGGTAATTGGTTGAAGCCAAACGACCTGTTTTTGCTACATCCATCACCACTTTACCATTTTCAACCTCCACAAAACCAATCAATACGGGGTTTTCTTTCAAGTTCATGGTTACTGCTTCAACAATGTGATTTAATTTCACGTTGTAGCGTTCTGAGTTCCATTTCAATTTACCATTTGGAAGAAAATCTTCGTCAATCACATTAGGTTGATCAATGGTATCAAACAAATTTTCAACATTGTAAAAAACAATGGTTCTCCCTGAATACGGTTTCAGTTTTACTTTTTTCTCTGGCTTTTGAGTGACAGAAAATCCGCAAGAAATACCAATCAATCCTAAGAAAATGATGGCAATGTGTATTTTTTTCATGGTATAAGCTTATTAAAATTGTTCGTTGAATTGATCGAGTTCTAGCAAACAGGCTGCCAATAAATCAATACTCGCTTGAATGTCGTCTTTGTGTGCCATTTCGATTACTTGATGTAAATGTCTTGTAGGTATTGAAACAGCTCCAGCGATCGATCCTCCTGGCGACATGCGTTGAATGCCTGCCGTATCTGTTCCGCCAGCAGTTAAAATTTCTGGTTGCCATTTGATGGTATTGCGTTCTGCCACTTCTTTCATGAAGCGCACCATACGTGTATCACATATTGTTGAGGCATCCATGATTTTAATAGCAGTTCCTTCTCCCAATTTGGTAATTTGTTCGTGAGCAGCAGCTCCGGGTAAATCGAAAGCTATAGTGGTGTCTAATCCAAACCCAAAATGCGGTTTGATATTCAAACTAGCCACATTTGCACCTCTGATTCCCACTTCTTCTTGCACAGTAAAGACCATGTAAACATCGTTTGGAAGGGTTTTTCCTTTGAGCACTTTCAAAACTTCAATAGCAATAAAAACTGCCAAGCGATTGTCTAAGGATTTGCAGTTAAAACACTCGCCCATTTGGATGAATTCTCGCTCACGAGTAACGGGATCGCCGATCGCAACCAATTCTTTCACTTTTTCAGCAGGAAGACCCGTATCGATGAAATAATCCGACAGTTTTGCTACTTTATTGCGCTCATCAGGTGTCATGACATGTATTGGTTTGGAAGCCATAACTCCAATAATATCTTCTTTTCCATGAATGATGACACGTTGAGCTGTCAAGGTTTTTGGATCAAATCCGCCCAATGTTGTAAAACGAATAAACCCTTTATCATCGATGTGAGTGACCATGAAACCGATCTCATCCATGTGTGCTCCAATCATCACTGATTGATCAGAAGTTCCTTTTCGAATCGCGTACACATTCCCCATTTTATCGATGGTCACCTCATCACAAATTCCTTCCAATTCGCGCAGCACCACTTTTCTAACACGTTCTTCAAACCCAGGTGCACCGGGCACTTTACACAATTCAGCGAGTAACTCTTTATTCATGATCCTTTTTATTCTTACCATCAAAAGTAAAAAGAAAGATGACAACTAAGTATGAAGTTTATGTGAACATCATCAATCAATGTATTCATTTAGAATAGGCTTTCACTCGTTAAACCCTTCGTTTTGAACATTCACCAAGGGGAAAGTCTGGTTTACAAGTGTTAAAGTATGCCAAAAACTCATTATCTTTGACCCCAAAACATCACCAAAAACCCGAATTGAACATTTTGCTTATGAAAAAAACATTACTTTATTTTTCTTTTCTTTCACTTTCAACCATTGGTTTTGCGCAAACCCAAGTTGGTAATGGTTCATTCGAAAGTTGGGAGCCAACTACTGATGAATTAAACGAACCTGTTAACTGGAATAGTTTTAAAACTGCAAGTGGAATTTGGTCTGGTTCTGGGGGTCAACAAATGGATCGTCGTGTGAATGCTCGACCAGGATCATCTGGAACACAATCAGCACGTATTTGGTCAAGATCAGTTCTAGGTGTGAAAGCAAACGGTAATATGACTTTAGGTCGTATCAACATGGGAAGCACAGCACCCTCTAATGCTGCTAATCACAATTACAGTTCTACTTCAACTACTGGATTTTCAGAAGCATTTACAGATACGCCTGATTCAATTGTTGCTTGGGTAAGATACAAACCAGGTAACACAACTTCTGGTTACACAGCAAGAATGAGTTCAGTTATCCACAACAATACAGATGGTTATAAAGATCCAAATGATGTAAGTGGTGCAAATACTGTTGCTACTGCTATTTTAAACTTTCCCTATACAAATGGTGGTTGGCAACGTATTTCAGTGCCATACACTTATGTAGGCACTCCAAGTAATGCGGCTTTTATTCTTGTAACATTTACAACGAATAATGTACCTGGTGGTGGAACAGCTTCTGATACATTATATGTAGATGATGTGGAATTGGTTTATGTACCAAATCCTTCTTTTACTTCTACGTCTGCTACAGTTTGTGAAGGAAGTACTGTAACTTATACCAACACAACAACACATTATCCTACATCTTATTCATGGTCTTTCCCTGGTGGAACTCCATCTACAAGTACTGCAACTAGTCCAACAGTTACTTATTCAACAGCAGGAACTTATGATGTGGTTTTAACTGCTACTAATCAGTGGGGAAGTAAATCGGTTACTTCAACGAATTATGTTACTGTAAACGGTTTAGATGATGCTACCTTCAATTACAGTCAAGCAACTTATTGTGCTGATGCTGGTAATCAAGTACCAACAGTAGTGGATTTTGGAACATTTACAGCAGCACCAAGTGGTTTATCAATTAATAGTTCAACAGGTGAGGTCGATTTAGCAGCGAGTACAGCTGGAACATATACCGTTACCAATGCTACATCAGGAGCTTGTCCTGATTCTAAAAACACAACGATTACTGTAAATGCATTAGCAGACGCCTCGTTTGCTTATCCATCCAATACCATTTGTATAACTGATGGAAACCAAACACCAACTGTAGCATCAGCGGGAACTTTTACAGCAACACCAAGCGGATTGACATTTGTTAGTTCAGCAACAGGTGAAATCAATGTGGCTGGAAGTACAGCTGGAACATACTCAGTTACATATGATGTGACAGGAACATGTCCTAGCTCAACTCAATCTAACATCACCATTACTGCAAATCCAGACGCTTCATTTACCTATGCTCAAGGTGCTTTTTGTGTAAACAATAATGATCCAGCACCAGTATTTGGTAATGGTGCAAATGCAGGCGTATTTTCTGCAAGCCCAAGTGGATTAACTATCAACACCAATAACGGAACAATTGATTTGTCGACTTCTACAGCAGGAACATATACTGTTACAAATGATATTGCAGCTGTAGGCGCTTGTCCTTCATCTAGTGATGTATTTACAGTAGTGATAAACGACCTACCAACAGTTGGAATAGGAACATTCCAAGACGTATGTGTTTACAATGCTGCATTTGCATTAACAGGTGGAACGCCAGTTGGTGGAACTTATTCTGGAACAGGAGTTAATGCAGGAAATTTTGATCCAGCAACTGCAGGAAATGGAACTCAAACCATTACTTATTCATACACTGATGGCACAACCACTTGTTCGAATACAGCTACAAACACGATAACGGTTGATGCTTGTTTAGGTCTTGAAAACAATGATGAATTGGCAGTTTCTATTTATCCAAATCCAACAAGTGGTTTGTTAACCATTTCAGATTTGACTAGCCCTGCTCAAATTGTAGTATTTACAGTGAATGGAACACAAATTCTTTCAACAACTACTCCTATTGGTCAATCAACAATTGATTTGAGTGCTGTTGCTAAAGGAACTTATTTCTTGCGTATTTCTACAGAAAACAATACCAAAACAGTTCAATTAATTTTGAACTAATTACTCGCTAATAATTTGATAACTACCCTCAGCAATGGGGGTAGTTTTATTTTCATCGGAATATGAGACAGTTGCTTTTACTGACAATCCTTTTAATTTCATCCAGTTTGTTTGGACAAAATGGAACCATAGAAGGTACCGTTACAGATATTACTGGAGAAGCGGTAATTGGAGCTAACCTATTCGTTCGTTCTACAGAATTAATAGGAACATCAACCGATGAAAATGGACACTATAAATTATCCTTACAACCTGGTGTTTACAAATTGATTTGTAGAGCTGACGGGATGATCACCGACTCAGTCGAAATCAAAATCATTGATGGAGTGGTGATTGAACAGGTTTTTGAATTGAAAGAGGTGGGTTCAACGAACATTGAAGTAGTTGAAATCAAAGTAGGAAAATTCGACAAACCACTAGAGAACCAAACCGTTTCAATGGAAGTATTGAAACCTCGAATGATTGAAAGTAAAAACACCAGAAGTATTGAAACTGCTTTGGATCAAACACCAGGTTTGAACATCTTAGATGGCGAACCGCAAATTAGAGGAGGTAGTGGTTTTACTTTTGGAGTTGGATCAAAAGTTGCTGTTTTAGTTGACGATATGCCCATGCTTTCTGGAGATGCAGGAAGACCAGAATGGGGATTTATTCCAGTTGAGAATATTAGTCAAGTTGAAATCATTAAAGGTGCCGCTTCTGTTTTATCCGGAAGTTCAGCCTTATCAGGTTCGGTGAATATTCGTACTGCATATCCATCCGATAAACCGTTGACGAAAGTTATTTTATACGGTGGAATGTACAGCAAACCTTCAGAAGGTGAAAAATGGTACAGCGGTACACCAGCTATTGCGGGGGTCAACTTTTTACATTCGCGCAAACAAAATCAATGGGATTTAGTAGTTGGAGGAAATTTCAATTACGACCATGGATATATCGGTCCACCACGAACAGATTCGTTGGTTTGGGAGGATACGATTACCAATTTCAACAACAAACAAATGTCGAGTAAACGTGCGCGTGTGAATTTCCAAATTTCACGTCGCTCTAAAAACATCAAAGGACTTTTGTACGGAATCAATGGAAATGGAATGATAGCTCAATCAGCAATGATTTTTGCTTGGTTGAATGATACAAGTGGTTTGTACAATGCCTATCCAGGAGCCGTGTTTTTACAAGAGCAATTGATTTTTAATTTAGATCCATTTGTCGTTTATTCAGCTAAAAATGGCAGCAAGCATTCTTTGCGTACGCGCATTTTCCGTACGGTGAATGAAATGTCTGCTAACCAAAACAATCAATCTACTGTTTTGTATGGCGATTATCAGTACAAAAAATCCTTGAAACGGATATTTCCTGTCGATTTAATCTTTGGTATTACCGCTCAACACACACATTCGTATTCGAATATTTACGCTGGTTCAGGTGATCCGACAAATACGCTTATGAACCTTTCTTCCTATGCACAGGTAGAGAAGAAAATTCTAAAAAAATTAAACATTTCAGCTGGTGGTCGATTGGAATACTTCCAACTAAATGCGAATACATCCGCTTTCAAACCCATTTTTAGAGCAGGAGCTAACTATCAATTACACACAGCAACTTTTGTTCGAGGATCTTTTGGTCAAGGGTATCGTTTCCCAACTATTACTGAGCGATTTATTAAAACGGGTGTTGGAAATTTAGGCGTTTTCCCCAATCCTGATTTAAAACCAGAAACTAGTTGGAATGCTGAAATTGGTATCAAACAAGGATTCAAATTGGGTCCAGTAATGAGTTTCTTTGATGTGGCTGGTTTCTGGCAAGAGTACCAAAACACCATTGAATACATGTTTGGTATTTGGGAACCGTTAACAACTCCTCAAGCTTTGGCTTCCTCTGCAGGATTCATGTTTTTAAATACTGGAAATTCACGTGTACAAGGAATAGACGTTTCTATGGCTGGACAGGTGAAAGTTGGACACAAAGGTGATGTGACTTTCCTTGCTGGATACAACTACATTTTACCAACAACCTTATCACCAGACTTTTTGTATGCTACTGATTCATTGAATAGAGAATTTACCTATAATACAACGTCTTTAGATCCGAGTAGAAAAATCTTGAAATACCGCTTTTTACACAATGTGAAAGCAGATTTTGAATACATGTACAACAAGCGTTTTGCTCTTGGGTTTAGCGCTAAGTACTTTTCAAAAATCATCAACATGGATGCGATTATCAAAGATTTTGAACAGTTGACTTACGACATGGATGAAATCCAAAACATTCGCTACATGGATTATTTCGAATCTCACCGTTTTGGTAACTGGGTTTGGGATGCACGTATTTCGTACAAGTTGAAAAAATACCATCAGTTTGCCATCATCGGGACGAACATCTTGAACAGATCTTATTCTTTACGTCCGTTGAAGATTGAACAACCACGAACGATTATGTTGCAGTACACCTTCAATTTAGGGAATAGTTAAAGATTTAATTGTTTCGGACTTTACCAACGATAAAGCCAACTGAAGCAAAAAATGTTTGAAAATAATTGTGAGCAATTCCGCCTACACCAATATTTAACCCAAAATATTTGGAAAATTGGAATGAAAGATCTACCCTTCCCATGAATCCAAATTGATAAATCTCTTTTGAGCTATAGCTGTAGTAGTAACCATCAGAACCTTTGTCATTTTTTATAAAATTGAATTTGTCTACATACCTTCCATAAGTAGGCCCAGCAAAAACTGCCAAATCAAACTTTTTATTTCTATTCGTGCTAATTCCTGGCAACAATTGAACTCCAATAAAATCTGTTCTTATTGCAGAATGTTTCTTGATGGACATCGCACCATAATGGTAATTATAATGACCAGTATTGATGCTTTCATAATTGAAGCCCGCATTTAAAGAAATGTTGTGTTTAAAATGAAACACAGAAGCTGCTTGAACATGTGGTTGTAAACCTCCTTCTAAATTAAAATAATAGCGGTTTAATTGAGCATTTGCATGTGTTAAGCAAGCAAAAAAGGTGAAAGCTAGGATGATTGTTTTCATGTAATGTTTTATTCAATGATTGTACGCGTTAAAATAGGTTGTAAAATTAAATCGAATCATCATTATCTTTGTAAAAAAACATGTTACGTGTTATCATTGTAGGAGTCATTTTTGTTGCGGGAATCATCATGGCTTATTTCATCACCAAACCGGATGACGAAAAACCTTTAAAAATTTACAATCCCATTGATATTCAACCAGAAATGGTCGATCGTGATTTGGTTCGACAAGGCTTTGGTCATACCATTGGAAGTTTTTCATTTACTGATCAAACAGGGGCCACTTATGGTTCCAATGATTTGAAAGGAAAAGTGTATGTAGCTGAGTATTTCTTTACCACTTGTGGAACTATTTGTCCTAAAATGAACAAACAAATGCAACGCGTTCAAAAAGCAATGAAAGGCGACGAACGGTTTAAAATTGTCAGTTTCACTGTTGATCCAGAAACAGACACCGTTGCTCAAATGGCAAAATATGCCAAAGAACACCAAGCTGATAACCAGCAGTGGCATTTTTTAACTGGACAAAAAGCAGATTTATACAAATTGGCCCGAAGAAGTTTCTTTGTGTTGAAACCTGCTGAAGTGGTCAACCAAGGAGATGTTGGATCTGATTTTATCCACACCAATCATTTTGTTTTAGTTGATCAAGAGAAACAAATACGTGGTTATTATGATGGTACAGACCCTAGAGAAGTGGATGCATTGATTCATGATGCAAAACGACTTTTAGGCGACCATTAAAGCTGGAACGTTGCGCTGTTCGATAATTCTGGTTATTTTTCACCCGGAATTAATCGCAAACGATGAGCAAACAAACTGCAACAACGAATTACGGTGCATTGAGCACACTGACAACTGTTTTTTTCTTCTGGGGTTTTATCGCAGCAGGAAACAGTGTTTTTATTCCCTTTTGTAAACACTATTTTCATTTAGACCAATTTCAAAGTCAGTTGATTGATTTTGCTTTCTACGGTGCATACTACCTGGGAGCTTTAGGCTTATTTGTGTTCTCTACTGCTCGAGGAAAAGACTTGGTGCTCTCTTGGGGTTACAAACGCAGTATCGTTTACGGATTGTTGTTTTCAGCTCTTGGAGCAGTTGCTATGATTGTATCCGTTTACGCGAATGTTTTTGCAGGAATGCTTTTCGGTTTATTCATCGTTGCTTTGGGCTTCTCTTTACAACAAACTTCAGCCAATCCATTCATGATTGCTTT
>JADLGD010000264.1 GCA_020849495.1 Fluviicola sp. | reverse complement strand
TGTTTTGCCGGAAACAAAAGAACAATTAACTAATCAAGACCGTTTCAATGAGTTGTTGTTAATCGGTCTAAGAACCGTTTGGGGTGTAGATAAAAGTGAATTATTTCAGTGCTTAGAACCAAGTTCGGAATGGTTTACGATCTTGAATAAATACCTGAGTGCAGAAAAGGTTTTAGAAACATCGACCCACTATCAATTAACCCAAAAAGGCAAGTTGCTAGCAGATGCTATTGCATCCGATTTGTTTATTATTGATCAATGATGAGTTTCTAGAAAGCGTAAGTAAATGTCATGTTGAGCTTCAGATTGCCATTTTCCTTGTTGCTTTATTTGTTCACTTTTTGCTGTTCTTTCATGGATTGCTTTCTCAAATGCTTTTTTAAATGAAGCAGGTGTATAGAAAAAAGCAGCAAGTTTCAAATCTTCTTCTTGTTGATAAGCTTCATGCATCAAAAGTGGAATTCTATAGGAATAGGCTAACGTAAATGCACCAGAAATTTGATTGACCACATATTGTTCCGAACTTGGGGTATCGGGATGAATCAATGGCAATAAAAAGTCGGATTGTTTGAGATAAGCATCAAAAGTTGGATGATCAATGAATCCTTCAAATATGTGAATGCGATTTCGAAGTTGTCGTTCATCAAGTTGTTTGAATAATTCGATCACATCTTCCCGTTGTGGATCTGTTTTACCAAGAAAAATGAATTGTACGTTTTCAGGTGTTTGTTCTACGAGTTGAATAAATCCAGATAAATCTTTTCTTCTGTTTTCAACACCTCCAGTTATAGTAATCCAAACAGCATCTTTGGGTTTTTCAATCGATTGTTCAAATTGTGGAAAATCTATGGGGTAGAAGCTCCCAATCGAAATGCCTACAGGTGTCTCAATGCGTTTCAACAAATCATCACTCAATACGAGGTATTTTTTAATAGCTCTGTGAATGATTTTTTGAGTAAAACTACCTTGGAATTTGCGAACGGTGTGGATGATGCCAAATGCTTGAATGTGTTTAGGTAAAAGAAAAGCAATGTTTCGGATATGTCCCCCTTGTGCCGTATTGAAGACAACTTTCTGAATTTTTTGGTGCTTGAAATAACGAACCAACTCTTTCATGCGTTTGAAATCAGCGTATGCTTTTCCTGTGGTTTTGATAAAATAAACGTGGTGAATGAAGGGGTGTAAGTGTGCATTTCGTTCATACACATCTTTTGTTGTAACAAAGGTGATTTCTGCTTCAATACTAGCCAATGCTAAAAATTGGGTATACAAACATTCATCATGTGACCCACCTATTTCGACCAATGCTATTCGCAAATTTTCCACAATGCAAAGGTGCAGTTTTAAAATTGAAACCACACTATTAACATCTGGTTTTTAGTAAGCTATTGCTTGTCAGTTATTCTGAAACCTAAGAGCGATTAATTTTGAAACATGAAGTTCTTACTTGCACTTTTATTATTGGTCGTAACACAATCGTTTAGTTTTGCTCAGAAAGATGAAGCAGTAGTGATCATGATAGATCCTGGTCATGGTGGTTCAGATCCCGGTCATGAATCAGTGAATAAAAATCATTTACCAGAAAAAGAGCTGAATCTCATCATTGCAAAGAAAGTAGGTGATTATCTAAGTACGAAAGTCGATAATGTGACCATCATTTATACACGTACAACAGATATCTACTTATCATTGGATCAACGAGTAGAATTGGCCAATTCCAAAAAGGTAGATTTTTTTATCAGTATTCACTGTAATGGCAATCCAGACACAAAAATCAATGGCACCGAGACGCATGTTCATTCGATGTCTTCCAAAAAATCAGTCAAATTAGCTCGTGAAATTGAGAAAGATTTCAGAACCAAAGCTGGAAGAAAATCAAGGGGCGTTAAGGATACAGATGATCGCGAGCACACACTACAAGTTCTAAAATTCACCGAAATGACCAGCGTATTGGTTGAATGTGGTTTTCTTACCAATCCCAAAGAAGCAGCATATTTAAACACCACAAGTGGTCAAGACATCATTGCTTCAGCGATTTACAGAGGCATTAAAAATTATTTAAAAACGGAGAACGGAAGTCAAACTGCTGAAAAACCTGTTGCTGCTAAAGAAAATCCAAAAGAAAAACCTGCTGAAGAGGGCAGTTGGACAGTTCAAATCATGAGTTCTAAGGAATGGATGGACACTGAAAAAGGGAATTTCAAGCAATTGAGTCAACCAGTCAAAAGAGAACAAGTTGCCCAAACCGGTTATAAATACATTTATTATTCTGGTAATTTCACAAGTGTTGAAGCTGCAAAAAAATACCGTGACGAAGTAAAAAAGAATGGTTTTACCGATGCAATTGTAGTACAAAAGAAATAGTTACGTTGTTTTTATATTAACTTTGTTAAAACAGTTTATTGACTGTTCACTCAAACATTCAAAAGTTATGGCTACCGTTTTTGAAACGCGATTAATTGGAAATATTGGGAAAGACGCTGTTGTTAAGCGTATGGAGCGTGGGGTAATCGCAATAAATTTTCCTGTAGCACACAATAAAAATTGGAGAGACAAGCGCACTGGAGAAGCTCGCACCAAAACCACTTGGGTCAATTGTACCATTTGGAAGAAAGAGGGAGCAAACATGCGCATCTTGGATTTCTTGAAAAAAGGAGCTTTAGTAGAGTTGTTAGGAACTCCATTCGCAAAGTCTTTCACTCACGAAGATGGAAGTTCTCGTTCCGAAATTCGATTGAATGTTTCTAAAACAAATATCCTTCGTCCTGCAAAATGTGATGATGAAATGATGTTTGATGTCATCGATGATAATGAGTCTTCTTGCGAAGATGATGGGTGCATGGACACCAGTATCGATGATTTCACATTAACGGATGATGATTTTTAGTACTGAAACTCAGTCTAGTACTAGTAACTAGCAAAAAAATACTGATTTTTTTTCGCCGAAGTATTTGATAAAACAATTCTTTGTCTATCTTTGCAACCGCGAAAGCAAATTCCCTCTTAGCTCAGTTGGTTAGAGCATCTGACTGTTAATCAGAGGGTCGCTGGTTCGAGCCCAGCAGAGGGAGCAAAAGGTCATCAGAAATGATGGCCTTTTTTGTTTGTATGACCTACTACATTTACATTATCTATTCGGTATCAATTGGGATCAAGACCAAATTCTGGGGGCTAGGCATAAATTTGAGTCAATCTGAATAAAAAGTATTCAATATTCCTCACACCTCTAAACTGAGCTCTAAAGGCTTTTATTTTGGCATTGAATGATTCTG
>JADLGD010000263.1 GCA_020849495.1 Fluviicola sp. | reverse complement strand
TGTAAATGCTGATGGTAATATGCAATCCAAGCCTCCATGCATTTGTTTCTTGCTTCTTTACCCATATTTTGAGCTAAAAACTGCACTTTTTCTTCCAGTAACATCGCTTCCATCCAATGCAAATATTCTCCTTCAAAATAAGCTGGATGAATCGGTCGAACGGTTGTCAGCTTTCCTCCATCTACATCAAACACCGTTGGAAGATGCGCTTCAACTGCTGGTGTAATTCCACAAAACTTCGTGTATTGCGCAAGAAACCAGAGCGGGTAATTCGTCAATTCATTGGAATGATTCAGCCATTGGGTTTCTTTCCAAATAAATTGCACCAATTCATTTTCTGCGTGTCCTTGTTTGATGGTGCGTTGCAGCAATTCAACAATAAAAAAAGCGATACTTGATTTTACAGGATCAAAGGGTAATTCAGATAAGTTTTCAGCCAGATTCAGCTCTGTCATTTTCCCCAAAGTACTGTCTGTACGTCTGTAAGAAGTAAACTCAACCAAGGCCAAAGGAAACAAAACCATTCCTTTTTTCTTTTTCGCACCTTGAAATAAATACGTTTGAAGTCCATGAAACTCCGTTAAAACTGAAACAATCAAACTGGTTTCAGAATAGGGACTTCTGGATAAAATGACTCCTCTTTCCAGTTGTTTCATCGAATAACGACTACTTTACCAACTTTTTTATCTTTACCTGAAGCTGCTTCATTGGTTGCTGTCCAGATTAAATAAACACCTGCAGCAACATTTTCACCACTTATTGTTTTTCCGTTCCAAGTTGCGGTACCACCATTTGAGGTTGTTTTATAGACCAAATTCCCAGCAACATCTGTAATTTTCACATCACTATCATAACGAATACCTTGAATCGTTATAGGACCGAAATAATCAGGTTTTACAGGATTAGGAAAAACGGTCGTCGTTTCATACGTTTCATCTTCTACACTTGCATCAGATCGGTAAGAAACCAAGCCAATATCCGTCACGATAAACAATTCACCAGTGGAATAATCAAATTCCATATCCAGGATGTTGTTCGAAATCAAGGGGCTATTTTCTTTCGTAAAATGCGAAATAACTTCTTGTCCATCTGCTGTCAACAAAAATATTCCTGTACTTGCCGTTGCAATCCACTTTCTATTTCCGCCATCAATTTCAATATCAACAATCGGGGTATCATCTAACAACTGCTCCACATTTCCTTCAAAATTGACCAAAATACGAGATGCATCTACCGAAGAGCCAGAACTAAATACACCTTCACTGTTATAGAGCACCACAAAACCATCGTCTGTTCCGATCCAAATTTCATTATCTAAATCTGCAGCAATTGCTGTTACATTGTTAGAAGGTAAATTTCCGTTTCCGCTTCCAGTTTTCAGAATTCGGTAAGTGTCATCACTGGTATTATCAATGGTTCCATTATCATTAAAAGCTACCAAGCCTTTTTCATACAGACCAAACCATTTATTGTTGTTATCATCTATTACTAACTTAGAGGTAAATACTGCCTTCGAATCAGTACCTGTTTCAAAAGAAACCCAGTTGCCATCAGTTTTTCGTACTTTGAGCGGTTTATTTGAATAGCAATTGGTCATCCACAAATTTCCATCTTCGTCGTATTCTAAAGCAGAAATACAAATATTCCCGTTGCCTAAAGTAGTTTGTTCCAAAATTGAGTTAGAGCTATTGTAAATTGTAGCAACCTGATCGTTTGATGTTATGCTCAAAGGATCTACACTGTATCCAGCAAATGCAACCTCATCAATGTTTTTCGGATTCACGGCAGCTACTCCAATATCCCAAGTCATCGCAGTATTCCAAAGAGGCTGAGTAGATTTGTCATAGGTTTTCCATTTTTCATCTTTAAAAGAATATGCACCATAAGTCTGATAGTTAAAGATCACACGATCTAAAATACCACCTGTAACTATCATTTTCCCTTTGTTTCCATTCACAGAAAAGAAATTGTTTTTTGGTGGGCCATCATTTCTGATGTGTTGGAAATTATAGATACCATTGAATTTGGTTAAGCCATAATTATTATCAGCAACCCAGTAACTACCTTGATACAATTCTACAGCTTTAGGAGAAGTTGAAACCCCATTGTACTCATCTATTGAAGTAAAAACGCTAGCATTCGTATTAAAATAAATGCAATTGTCTTCGTAATAAAGTTGCAGTTTACTGTCTTTCACATCAAAGTCTGTGATCTCCATACTGAAACTTGAACCAATGATCATATCCAAACCAGAATTGGTAATCTTCATCAATGAATCACCTCCATAGCCATCTTTTTTGTATAGTAAATACAATTCATCATTTAACTGATCCACTTTAAGATAGGTTCCTCCTGAAGGTATTGGAACACGTGCATCTGTTTGCCATTGAGAAGGGTCGGTAAGAAATGCGTTATTTTTGAACGCTTTGTATAACTTATCAGCAGTTAAAGCGAAGATGGTATCTTGAGCAATAACAAGGTCGGTATAATTTTGATTAGACGTGGAAGGGTAATACGTGTCTTTCACTTCGTGTTTAATTGGATCTAAAATCACGATTGCAAAACCTGTAGCTGCAAACACTTTTCCATCTACAATTGTAAATTCATTGATGCGTTTATCTCCAGTAATTTGAGCCAATTTAATTCCAGGAATATTGATTACACTTCCACTTTCAAGGATTTGATCAATGTTACCATTTTCATAACCAACAAAAAAAGACTTGGTGGATGGTTCGAAGCAAATGGTAGAAAGTGTTATATCCGATAAACCATTTAGGTTGTCATAGATTTTGGTTTCATTCGCTGAAATATCGTATTCCAAAAGTCCAGAACTCAAAGCTGTCATGACCAAGCCGTTTCCACAAGCAATATCAATTGCTTTAGATGCAGCCACATGCATTCGCCATTGTCCAGTGCCAATTTGAGCAGTCAACTGAAAACCGATAATGAGTGAAAATACAGATAAGTAAAAACGCATGCTTGAAATTTAGAATCATAAAACGCTGAACTTCCAAAATTATTGGAAAAAACGGTTAAATAGATGAAAAAACAGCTAATTTTGGTTCGCAATCAGTAACTTTTTAATCACAATTAATTTGTTCTACTGAAACGCCTATGTAGTTTAGCTGTAATTTAGCTAATCTACGAGCACAAGGCTCCGTAGCTCAGCTTTCCTTTTAGGATTTAGCTAACCTACGAGCACAAGGCTCCGTAGCTCAGCTGTATAGAGCACTGGATTTCGGCTCCAGCGGTCGGGGGTTAGAATCCCTCCGGGGTCACAAAAAGAAAAAGCGAATTACGGTTGTAGTTCGCTTTTTCTTTTTGCCTTCAATACTCGCACTCACTCTCACACTGTTTTCTGGGCAATTTCGGAGGTTCACAGGATTTGGTCTTGATCCACAAAAACCGGATCAATCTCAAAAGTTGGGGAGGAATTCAGTAAGAATTTAGAACTTTGAAGAAAAAAAAGAATTGGATCCTCAGATTGAGTTATTGAAACTGGTACTTCCAGAGTTGTTGGTTGACTTTTTTGA
>JADLGD010000262.1 GCA_020849495.1 Fluviicola sp. | reverse complement strand
GACTTAAATAAGTTCCTGCCAACACATTCAATTCACTTTTCAATTGCTGGATCACAGTTGCTGTGCGCATGGCACTCAAATAATCATTTCCAGTCAAATTGTATTTCATCATGGATTCTGAAATCGAAGAAATGGTTGATTTTAAATTCGTTTTTACTGGATCGGTAAACGTGTTGACTTCCAAAAGTATTCCTCTGTTCAAATGAATGTTGACTTTTGTTGTGCGTAAACGCGTCATGGTACTATCAATTTTATCAACGCGATAGCTGTCCCATTCCATGCGGTTATTTGCACGTACTGTTTGCACACCGTTCCATTCTCCAACTCCTTGTCCGCGACCAATGGCTTCCACATCCATTTTTTTGTTTTGCAAGGCTTCAAAAAACAAGCGAACAGCTACACTATCCGTTTCTTGAATCAGTTTATTGTTCAAAGTCCAAGAGTTGGAAGCGAACACATCGTTCAGTTCCAATTGCAAACGAGCATCAAAGTCGGGTTTTGCATCAATTAAATTCACGTGCAACATCACTTCATCTGCGTCCAAGGCCAATGGTCCATTTGGAATCGCTATCAAACGCACTTCAAACGGTGTTTTCAAAGTATCAGCGCGGAAAGTAAATTCTTGGGTGTACATATCAAAAGTGGTAGAATCTTGAAAAGTGTACAAGCCATCTTTCTCTGTGTAGGTTGCCCAATTGGTTCCCATTGCTGTGGTGTAAGTATCTAAACGTCGTTGATAGATTGCTAATAAATCAATGGCAATTTGCTTTTCTTTCTCTAAATCCTTGATGAGTTTTTCGTAGTATTCAAAATCATTGTACAAATCGATGATTTCATTCTGACTCTTGCCGCGTTTCTTTTTACCAGAATCCGTTTTTGGTTGTGCTTTGTAATTGGATCCAGGATTTTTAGCCGCTTCTTTTCGTGCTTTTTTGACTTTACGAGGCGCTTTATCACTGGTAGTGATGGTTCCCATCGTCATGTCAGAATACTCTTTCTCGTTTTTTTGAATTTTTAATTCAGTCGCATCTTTTTTCTCGTGTGCATCTTTGATTTGCCAATCGTATCCACGTTTTCCGTACAATTTTTCATTCAATGGAGCGATTTTCGTTTCTTTCAATTCATTGATGACCGCTTGAAAGGTTTTCCCAGAACTGAAACTCGAATCAGGTGAAAGAAAACGCGTTTCACCTGATCCAAAAAGGTGGTAAGTGATGCCATTGCGTTCTACAACAACCGTTGTTTGTTTTTTTGAATTGTATCCCCACACATCGAAATGCAACTGGGTTAGTTTGTTTTCACCAACCGTCATAAAGTCAATACTAGGCATCATCAAGGATTCCAATACTGTTTTATTGCGTTTTTCTTTGTCTTTTAATTTTGCCGCATACGGAAACAAACCAACCGCTTTCGGTAAACCTTTGTTCCATTTACCGTTTTCATCTTTTTCACGTTCGTTGAGTAATCCAGAAGTTTCGGAACCATCACCTGCTGCAATCAATACGTTTTTGTAGGTATTAGCAACTCCACCAAGCGCCGAGTAGATTTCATAACTTCTTGCTTCCACATACAAGTTGATACTTTCATTCAACGCATTAATGGTTGCCAATTGATCATCTTCTGTGAGGAAATTCATGGAAGCGAGCATAGCCGCTTTGTCTTCAAAATTCAAACTAGGATTCAAGACCGCCAACATTTTTTTATGAGGTTTCGCATCACCATTTGCTGTTTTCATTGCATTTGGCGGCAATTTACTCATCAAAATCTCTTCGAAACGATTGTATTGATTGATGTAGGGCTCCAAATCCTTTTCCGACTGACGAGAAGCCATCAAGACTTTGTTCAATTCCCACAAAGCCATTTTATTCGCTGCCTCAGCAATGATTCCTTTCGGTGATTTGCCTATCTCTGATGTGCGGATGAACAGCGTTTCCGGCGAATTGATGATGATGTTTTCAATGGAATCGTAATTGATTTCCTTGTTCATCAAGCGAATAAGCGGACCGTTATATTCAAAATAACGACCAATATTTTTATCTAAAATGGGGCTTTTTTTCACTACATGAAAAAGGTAGGCACGTTCTTCGGCGGTCAATTCGATGGTTCCTTGTGCGCGTGCAACAAGGGAAAATGCTATAAAAAGAAGCAGCAAGTAGCTGTTTTTCATCCGGATCAATTTGGTGTTCAAATATCACAAAAAATGCAGAAAGTTGCGATTGGTTACAGAGATAATTACCAACAAAAAACCCGACTTACTTGTGTAAATCGGGTTTCGAATAAAAAAGTGTCTCTTATTCTACAACCAAACGTTGTGTTTTTACACCGTTTTCAGTAGAAATTGTCATTACATAAACTCCAGCATTCAAATCAGAGATAGCAATTGTATCAACTCCAGCGTTAACAGCTGCTGAGCGAACAACTTTACCTTGTAAGTCAACGATTTGAGCAGTTCCTTCAGAAGTCAAACCTTTGATTGTTACCAATTCGTTAGCAGGGTTCGGATAAACAGCAACACCAGCTAATTCGTTGTTTGCAACACTCAAATACGTATCTGGTTGAGCTGAACTTAATACCAAATTCAATGATTGAGGTGTACCACTGATTGTGATCACTAATTGAGCATGAATGAACAAAGGCATTGAGCTGTTTGCTAAGTCATAGTACTCGTATTGCTCACGTTGCATTGTAACTACACCTAAAATTCCAGTGTTAGCTGAAATGTTATCAGTGATTTTGAAACGCAATACATTGTTGTGAGTTGTAGTTGAATTCAAAATCAAGGTACCAGAACCATCTACTGTTGTTTGAGCAGAACCTGTTGCAGGGAAATCACCTAATGATGCACTAGCAGTTCCAGAAACTGCATCTACTAATGAATTTGTTACAGCATAAGGATAATTCATCAATAACTCATCATCCGTATCTAAAATCACATTGATCGTTCCAAATGAAGGCTCAACAAATGTAAATCCTTGAGAATTTCTTGCTGAAGCAGTCGATGAAATGTATGTTGTAATGAAATTAGGAATGTCTAACGCTTTTGTTGATCCAGCGAAATTTGCACCTTCAGGTGTTGCAGACGGATCCAATACTTCAATGGTTTTAACTTCACCCAAAACACCTTGGATGTTGCTGTAATCCCAAGTAACACCAGTACCAGTAGTACCTGCATAATTCGTAACAAATGAATCACAAACGTGCATCAATTGTGTTGATCCAATTGTAGGTTCATTCGCTTGCGTAAACTGAGCAAAAGAAGCTCCGCTTAGTAGTAAAGAAGCAATAAGTAAATTTTTCTTCATGGTTATAATTTTATAGTTCAAACTTACGCAATTTCCTTTCACGAAAAACCATCTTTTGATGAATGGTTGTTTTCAGCTTTTGAATGCGTTTTGCTACTTTAATGCGAAAGGTGGAAGAAGGTTGGAAAGT
>JADLGD010000261.1 GCA_020849495.1 Fluviicola sp. | reverse complement strand
GCATTTCGTTTGACGATATAGATGGCGATAGCGATAACGACTTAATCATGAGCGGATCTGCAATGGCTAAATTGTATCAAAATGTTGGAAACGGCAATTTTGAAGCAATCACAACTTCTCCATTTATGGGATTAAGCTATGGAGCTGTTGAACTAGCTGATGTGGACAATGACGGTGATTTAGATGCATTTATGAATGGTCAAGGTGCTGCTGGTTTTTACTCCCAACTTTATTTAAATGATGGAAATGGTGGTTATACCTTAGATCCAGCAAACAACTTGCTAGGTGCAGCAAATGCAGCGGCTGATTTTGCAGATATTGATAACGACGGAGATGTTGATTTAATGGTTTCTGGCTACAATAACGGTCAGTTTGTTAAATTGTACACCAATGATGGCAACGGTTTATTCACTGAAGTAACGACAACTAACTTCCCTCCTGTATCTTCTGGAGCGATTCAATTCAATGATGTTGACAGCGATGGAGATCAAGATGTGTTCATTTCAGGATTTACGATTTTTGTTGGAAACGTAGGACAATTATGGATGAATGATGGTGCAGGAAACTTTACCTTATCAACAACCAATACTTTTGAAGGAGCTAATAATGGTAACATTGCTTTGGCAGATATCGATGGTGATGCTGATGACGATGTATTAATGACCGGTTATGGTGATCTAGGACGAATTGCTAAATTATACACCAACGATGGTTCTGGAACATTTACCTTGATAGCTTCTCCTTTCCCTGGAGTACAACAAGGAGCAATTGCTTTTGGTGATGTGGATTTAGATCAAGACATGGACTTAGTGATTGCAGGTGAAATTGGTGGTACAACTTATACTGCTGAAATGTACACCAATGATGGAACAGGAACATTTACACTGGTTGCTGGAACTCCTTTTTTGCCAACCATTTCTAGTGGATTAGTATTTGCAGATGTTGACAATGACTTGGATCCAGATTTAATGACCATCGGATACAACAATACCGGCTCCAATACAATTGCAAATTTATACAGCAACGACGGTTCAGGAAATTTCTCTTTAGTAACTGGTACTCCTTTCGTTGCAGCATCTTATGGAATGATGACTTTTGGTGACATCGATGGAGATGTTGATTTAGATGTAATCATTTGTGGAAACGACGGTATTTCTGGTTTACAATCAAATGTATACAGAAACAATAATTGTCAGCAAGCAAACAATATTCAAGAAGTTTTCGCTTGTGGACCATATACATGGATTGATGGAAATACTTAGTCTCAAAACACCATTTCAGCAACCATGCTCTATCCAATGCCAAATAGTGCGGGCTGTGATTCAGTTGCTGTTTTACATTTAACTATTGGTGATGCAATCGCAACTCCTTCAGTACTTAACTTGCCAAATATAACCGCTGAATGTGAAATCACCAGTTTAACTGCTCCAACTGCACTTTTCAATTGTTCTGGTAGCATTGCAGGTACAACAACACAAACGTTCCCAATCAGTTTACAAGACACTACAGAAGTAGTTTGGACATATACGAGTTCAAACGGACTTGAAATCACACAAACACAATTGGTTATCATTCATGATGTAACAGCTCCAATTGCAACGGGAACTTTACCTAAAATTACAACAGATTGTCCAATTTATTCGGTTTCTACCATTCCAACAGCAACAGATAATTGTGGCGGAATCATTGAAGGAACGACAACTGATTTACCAGCTTACACGCCAGGTACTTCTACCATAACTTGGACCTTTGTGGATGCATCAGGAAACTCCTCTATTCAAACACAAACAGTTGTTTTCACACCAATGAACGATACCATTACATTTGATGGAGTCACATTGACTGCATTAGAAGCAAATCAATCTTATCAATGGTATGATTGCGACTCTGAAAATGCAATACCGGGTGCAACTAATCAAACGTTTACACCAACAATGGATGGAAGTTATTCAGTAAGTATTAGTAATGGTAATTGTGAGATTTCTTCCAATTGCTATGACATTGTGAACCTTTCTGTTGCTCAAAATGAAGCTTCATTATTCATGCTTTATCCTAATCCAACAACTGGATTACTAACGATTGAAACACAAGCTGAATTGAAACTCATCATCACCAATGCTGCAGGACAAAAAATGCTTGCTGAAAATTTAAAAGTAGGACAAACAGCAATTGATTTAAGTGGATTAGCTACAGGAATTTACTATGCTACAACCACTTCTTCAAACGGCTTACAAAAAACCGAGAAAATCACGCTTGTGAAATAACCAAAAATTTACACCTATAACTATTCATGAAAAAGACCGTCAGGAAACTGATGGTCTTTTTACTTTGTATAATTCTAAAGAATGAATGCTGATTTATTTAGATTTCGTAATTGAACGAACAATTTTTTTAGTAGTCACTTTTCGTCCTGTAAATTGGATGGTTTGTCCAACAAAATCCGCATAGACTTTCGTGAATTTTGCTCCCAAGAAAATAATTTGTGAAGTGTAATACATCCACGCCAACAACACCAAAATGGTTCCTGCTACTCCTGCTTTACTTCCGAAAAAGTAATTCTGCAAATAGTATTTAATCAATAATTGACCTAAGAATAAAAGTACCGCTGTAATCAAACCACCACCAAATGCTATTTTAAATGGCACAAATCCGTCGTGAACATATTTGAAAACCAAGGTAAATAACAAGCCATTCATAAAAATGGAAAAAGTGGTCAATGTAGCTGTGATCAAAAAGGATTCAATTCCATTTAAATCACCAAACAAACTTGTTTCCAATGACATGATAAAGGTCTCTCCAAAATACATGATCATTAAAACCGATGCAAAAACTGGCAACATCATGATCGAAACCAGTTTTGTTCCAATGGTATGTTCCAATCGTTTTCTACGGTCAGCAATGGTAACTTTGATATCGTAAAATTCATTGATACTTGTTCTAAGTGATGAAAGCATGGCTGTACTTGAAAGCAACAACGCAAAAATCCCGATGAGATTCAGAATGAAACTACTTTTCTCAAAATTCACTTGTTGCAAGAAATCCATCAATCCAGAAGAATCTTTCAAGCCTACTTGATCGTGTAACAGATTTTCAATCATCTGCAAAACCGTTTCTTGACCTACGATTTGTCCAAAACTGATCAATGCTAAATAAATCATCGGTACTAAAGCAAAAATTGCGTAGTACGACAAAGCAGCTCCATGAAAAAAAGATTGTTCTTTGAAAAACTCAACAAAAGTGGCTTTCACTAATTTAAAAACGTCTTTCCAACGTAACTTTTTGATCTTACTTTCTGATTGCAATGCGAATGGTATTAGATAATCGTGATGAATGATACAAAACTACACTATCGCCTGATGATGTGCAAGTGTTCACTCGGTAATATGCTCCAGCAAATAAATTGGAAATCACTTCTAAAGAAAGTTCACCTTCATCTGATAGTTCAAATGCTTCTGGTCGAAACAAAACAGTTTCACCATTAATTTGCAAAGCATTGATTTCTCCAAAAAAACGTGCTTCATAAGCTGTTTTCGGATGGTGGTAAAAAGCTTCAGGTGTATCAACCCGTTCAAACTGACCATTGTTCATGAAATAAATGCGATCACACCATTCCAAAACATCTTGTCCTTCATGAGAAACGAGTATACAAATCAGATTGCGTTCTTTTGCCAACTGCAAAATGTATTCTCCAATTCGGTGTTTCAAATGCGCGTCCAAATGTGCAAAGGGTTCGTCTAAAAGCAACACATCTGGTTCAACAGCCAATGCTCGAGCGATTGCCAATCGTTGTTGTTCTCCTCCTGAAAGTGAAATGGCTTGACGATTTTCGTAGGGTTTCAATTCAATCAAGTCCAACAATTCATCGCAAAAAGCAGCCCTTGTTTCATTGGGCAAATACAACATTTTCTGAATGATGTTCTCTCGAACCGTGTGATAAACATCCAATCCAAAATCCTGATTCACCAATTGAATGTCTTCATGACCTGGAATTAATCGTTCACTTGGTCCTTTGACTTTTTGATTGTTCCAAATTACTTTTCCGCTATCTGGATCCAATAACCCAGCGATGATTTTTAACAAAGATGATTTACCTCCACCACTGGCACCAACAATTCCTACAACTTCTCCTTGCTGAATGGTTGTAGAAACATCTTTCAAAATTGGATGTCCAAATGCTAAATGAAGTTGATCTAGAACTAACATTTATCCTCTTAATGCTTTGGGAAAATCATTCAAAACAATGTACACACCAGCAATCGGATTTTCAACCACTTGATCGTCGTTTAAAATAACGGTTAGTTTTTGAGCTTCTTTGTCTAAAACATATTCGTCAACTGCAGCTTCTGAAAACACTAAAGGCGTGTCACCAGTTGGCGATTTTACTAAAAACAACATCACATTCGGAATTTCAAATGAAAACACATCGTTTTCACCCATTTCACCCGCCAAGGTATAGGTTTGTTCTCTTAAAACTTCCACATCTGTATAAACACCTTTTAAACGAAATTCATCTTCCCACTCGTATCGAATGTTCTCCGGTGAATCACCACCATCATGATGCTCTTGTGCGTATTCTTCTGAAAAAGAAGCGTTTTTAAGAAATACCTGTACTGAAAATGCCATGACTTTTTATTTGGGTACAAAGTTACGCTTTTGAAAGCAATCAAACGTTAACATCAAAAGTGAAATCGAGTCGGTTAGCACTTGCCTTTTTAAAGATTGCTTCAGAAACATTTAGCTATCTTTGCCGAAATTTAGTTCAAATGCAAGCAAGCGTACAATTACTTCCTCATAAACTCCAATCCATCGAACGCAGACATCCATGGATTTTTTCTGGTGCTTTGAAACAAATGCCAGAAGATATTCAAGATGGCGAGGTTGTTTTGGTGACAGATAGTAAAGGAAGAGAACTTGCACAAGGACATTTTCAACACGGCTCCATTGCAGTTAGGGTGTTAACCTTTAAAGACGAAGCAATTGATCAAGATTTTTACAACCGTCGTTTGGTTCAGGCTGTTCAATTGCGTGAGAATTTGCAATTATTCCGTGAAGACAACTCCATTTGTCGTATCATTCATGGTGAAGGAGATGAATTACCAGGTTTGGTGATTGATTATTATGGTGGCGTCGCTGTGATTCAATGTCACAGTTTAGGCATGTACAAACAAATCAATCTCATCGTTGAAGCGTTGAAATTTGCTTTGAAAGATAAGTTGATTGCTGTTTACAATAAATCGAAAGAAACACTACCAAATCGTATTCCTGTTGAAGATGGTTACTTATTTGGAACTTGTGAAACACCACATATCGCTTATGAAAATGGCGTGAAATACAACTTGGATTGGGTGACTGGTCAAAAAACAGGTTTCTTCATTGATCAACGAGAAAATAGAGCTTTATTGGCAAAATACAGTCAAGGCAAAAAGATTCTAAACACATTCTGCTATTCTGGCGGATTCAGTTTGGCAGCCCTGCAACACGGAGCAGTTGAAGTACATTCATTGGACAGTTCGAAAAAAGCCATCGAATTAACGGATGCGAATATTGTGTTGAATCAGTTTGAAGACAAACACAAATCCATTGTTGCTGATGCCATGGTGCATATCAAAGAAGTGGGGGAATCGTATGACATTGTTATTTTAGATCCACCTGCTTTTGCCAAACACCGTGACAAACGCCATCAAGCCATTCAAGGATACAAACGTTTGAATGCAATGGCAATGGCTCACATTCGTCCTGGAGGTTTGTTGATGACTTATTCATGTTCACAAGTGGTAGATAAATACTTGTTCACCAACACCGTTATTGCAGCTGCAATTGAAAGTGGTCGTTCGGTTAAAATCCTTGAACAATTGCATCAACCAGCAGATCATCCTATCAATGCATTTCATCCAGAAGGAGAATACTTAAAAGGCTTGCTTTTACAGATTAACTAATGCTTGAAATCAGTTACAGTAAAATCTTACGGGTAGCTTTACCTATGATGCTGAGTGGTTTCATTCAGTCCATCATTTCATTGACAGACGCAGCGTTTTTAGGACATTACAATAAATTAGCTTTTGATGCTTCTGGTAGCGCTGGCTTGTGGTACATTACACTTCAAATGATCTTTATTGGTCTGAGTGATGGTGCTCAAATCAGAATGGCCAACCATGTGGGAGACAACGACCAAAAAGGCTTTGCTGCTGTTTTTCAAACAAATATTTTATTGTTAACGATTGCAGCTTGTATGCTGACATGTTTTGTCCAATTCCTCCTCCCCGACTTCATGCATTACATGGTGCAAAACAAAGCCTTGGCTGATGCAGAACAAGCTTTTTTAGAAATACGTTCACTTGCTTTTTGGTCAACGATCATTGGACTCACCATTCAAGCAGCATACGTTGCCACAGGTAAAACCAAATTGGTGCTTTACAGCAGTATGGTGGTTGCAACAAGTAATGTGTTTCTAGCATACAGTATGATTTTTGGAAAATTTGGTTTACCAGAAATGGGATTAAAAGGAGCTGCTTACGCCAATACCATCGCAGAAGTATTAGGTATGTTGTTCTTATTGTTGAGTTTGATTGCTGGTAAATTGAAAAAAACATTCCCCATTTGGAAAAAACAACTCATCACACGCTTACAAATCCGTGATAACTTAAAAGTAGGAACGCCACTTTTGTTTCAAGGTTTGGTTGCACTTGCCATTTGGACTGTTTTCTTTATTTGGATCGAGCAAATGGGAAGTGATGAATTGACCATTTCACTGAACATAAGACACATTTACTTCTTGGCTTTTGTTCCTATTTGGGGATTTGCAGCAGCGACAAAAACGTATATCGCTCAATACATTGGTGCAAAACAATACGATGCGCTTCCAATTATTCAAAAACGCATTCAAATTCTTACTGTTGGTTTCTTGTTCGTCACTTTCCACGGTGCCGTTTTGTATCCAGAAGTACTCATTAAACTAATCAACAACAATTCGGTGCACATTCACGAGAGCGCTCGTATCTTACGCATTGTGAGTGGTTCCATATTGATCTACGGATTTGTAATGGTTTATTTTCAAACCATTAGTGGAAGTGGGAATACTCGCGTGACTTTCATTGTTGAATGCATTGCAACCTTTTTATATTTGACCGCTGCTTTTTTATTGATCAAGGTATGGAAAGCGCCCATCCATTTAGTTTGGTTGGTTGAATACGTATATTTCATCACCATGGGATTGGTATCTTATGGATATTTGAAACGCTTTAATTGGACGAATGAAGAAAAAGCACCGCTTTTGAAAAAACAATCAAACGTTAGTGCAGATTAAAAAAAGAAGCACCGCTTTTGAAAAAATAATCAAACGTTAGTGCAGATTTAAAAAAAGAAGCACCGCTTTTGAAAAAATAATCAAATGTCAGTGCAAATGAAAATGAGAAGACTATGAAAGATAATTTACGAATAGTTTTTATGGGCACTCCTGGTTTTTCTGTTGGAATCATGGAAGCCATTTTGAATGCAGGAATGAACATTGTAGGTGCGGTTACCGTTGCCGACAAACCTGCTGGAAGAGGACAATTGATACATGAAAGTGCAGTAAAAACCTTTGCAGTAGAAAAACAAATTCCTGTTTTGCAACCCATCAAATTAAAAGACGAAACGTTTTTAGCAGATTTGAAAGCACTCGAAGCAGATGTATTTGTGGTGGTTGCATTTAGAATGTTACCCCCTGAAGTTTGGAAAATGCCGCGATTTGGCACGTTTAATTTGCACGCTTCCCTTCTACCCGATTACCGAGGTGCAGCGCCAATCAATTGGACGTTGATCAACGGTGACACTGAAACTGGCGTAAGTACCTTCTTTATTGATGAAGCCATTGATACAGGAAACGTAATCGGACAAACCAAAATGCCTATTGGACCAAACGAACTAGCAGGTGAATTGCACGATCGCATGATGATCATTGGTGGCGAATTGGTAGTTCAAACATTGACACAAATTCAAGAAGGAACAGTTACAACCATTCCACAAGCGGAAATGAAAGAGAGTTTGCAACGTCCTGCACCTAAATTATTCAAAGAAAACACACAAATCGATTGGAAGCAGTCGGCTCAAGCCATTCACAATTTAGTACGCGGACTTTCACCTTACCCATCAGCTTGGACACGTTGGGAGAAAGAACAAGAAGGTGTAAAATCCATCAAGATCTTTGAAACTCGCTTATCTGAAAAAGCAACAAAAGGAGATCTTTCTTTGGAAGCTGATAAGCAGTTAATCTATGTACATTGTTTAGACCAATGTTTAGAAATTCATGCATTTCAAGTAGAAGGAAAGAAACGAATGAGTGCTAAAGAATGGTTGGTTGGGAATAAAATTGCTGATTGGAAGGTGATTTTTTAGTCTATTTTTTCATCGAAGAAAAGTAAACGATGGTCGAAAAAGCCCCTAAAACAGGCAGGTTTATCAACAAATAGCCGTATTTATCAACAAAAAGCCCTGTTTTTCGCTAAAAGCCTTTGTGGGCGTACATATTCGTATAAATTTGTCCCGTTAAATAATTGAAAACATTTAAAAACCAAACTATGAACAAAGCAGAATTAATTGACGCTATCGCTGGTGAAGCAGGTTTGTCAAAAGCTGATGCAAAAAAAGCATTAGACGCATTTGTAAGCGCAACTGGAGCAGCATTGAAAAAAGGAGATCGTATTTCTTTAGTAGGATTCGGTTCTTTCTCAGTTTCTAAAAGAGAAGCTAGAACAGGTCGTAACCCTCAAACTGGAAAAGAAATCAAAATCGCTGCTAAAAACGTTGTACGTTTCAAAGCTGGTGCTGAATTATCTGGAGCAGTTAACTAATCAGTTAACCCCAACAGTATTTAAATCCCCGTCGATTTTCGATGGGGATTTTTTTTGAATTTTATTTTCATAATTAAAAACCAATTCTCTCAACACGTATTGTTCTTTATATCTCTGAGTTCTTTGCGTTCTCTGCGGCTCTAAAAAACTCTGTCCCTCCGCGTTCTCTGCGGTTATAAAAAATCTCAGCGTTCTTTGCGCTCTCTGTGGTAAAAACATCTCTGTGTTCTCAGCGCTCTCTGTGTTTAAAAAAGCTGTGTTCTCTGAGGTTTTAAATTATGCTCACTTCATTTCAAACAATAGTTCCTACACTTCACATTTTTATTCTCTTTTGAATTTGTTTAAAACGCATATTTGAAACTGTTTAGAACATTGAGAAAATTCAAAGATGCAACTACAAACTACTGCTAAACCCTTGTTTTTCAAAGATACTCGAAGTCTAGAAACGATTAACTGCGATGGAAACTTGTTTAATTTATCTTCATTGAATGAATTTCAACACCCCATTCGCTCTTATGGTTTCGGAATCAAATACGTTCACGAAGGAACAGAGCAATACACCGTTGGCAATAAACAGTTTTTCGTCAAACAAGGTAACTACCTTTTGCTCAACAGTTCAAAAGATGCATGTGTTACGATTGATAGCCGAGATTACGTAAAAGGAATGTGCATCAATATTAGCAATGAACTCATAGCTTCTGCAGTTGCAAGTCTAAGAGCTCCTGACACTCCCTTTTCAGATCCTGAGTTAGCAGATTTTTTCTACACTAACCAATTTCTAGAAAATCAATATTTATCTCAATCAACCTCTTTAGGAAACTATTTGAATTCCATCAATGAACAAGTGAAAGCACAAGTGTTTTCCAGTGAACAAGTCAATCATGAATTGTTTTACAGTTTAGCCGAACGTTTAGTCATGGATCAAACCGCTGTTTTCAAACAATTGCAAAACATCCCAACCGTTAAAGCAGAGACAAAACGCGAATTATTCAGACGCATACAACAGGGAAAAGCATTCATTGATGCTCATTTTACAGAATCATTGACCATTGATCGTATAGCACGAGAAGCAGGAATGTCTGAATTTCATTTCTTCAGACTCTTCAAACAAACCATTGGTGCAAGTCCCTACCAATACTTGCTTTCTATTCGACTCAAACAAGCTGTTGAATTGTTAAAAGCTGATTATTCTGTTTCAGATGTGGCTCATTCAATGGGATTTGCAGATATTCAATCGTTTAGCAAAGCATTTAAAAAACAATATGGAAGTGCGCCTAGTAAGTTTTTGTAATCCGATTGATCCAAATTAGAAATAAAGCAGTTTTTGACAACAACATTTGAATTTAATTTCCGCATCTTCGCATCGAGTTGTCAATCACTTTCAAATGAGCAAAAACCAATTTATCATACTAACCATTAGCTGGTGCATCATTAGCTTTCAAACAGCTTTTTCTCAACAAGTCAAAGGATCAATCACTGGAATTGAAGACCTTAGTTCAACAATTGTTCGCTTGAATACTACATTCGATTCAACTTTAGTAAAAGCTACCTTCGTAGATTCATTGGGACAATTCGAATTCGTCGGTTTAAAAAAAGGAAGTTTCTTTATCTCCATCGAATCTTCAGAAGCGCTACCTTTTTCTTCCGATAGCTTTCAAATTGTTGATGCTTCGACACGCATTTCTTTACCTGTTTTTCAATTGACCAAACGCAACACTGCTATAGACGAAGTTGCTATAGTTGCTACAAAACCATTCATCGAGCGAAAAATTGACCGCGTAGTTGTGAATCCGGATGCCATGATAGGCAACGCTGGAACAACGGCACTTGATATTCTTGAAAAAGCACCTGGGGTCATGGTAGATGTGGATGGAAATATTTCGCTTAAAGGAAAACCTGGCGTTCAAATTTACATTGATAACAAACCGACATATTTACCTCAAGCAGAATTGGCTGGTTACTTGCGTTCCCTTCCTTCCAGTTCAGTGGGAACAATTGAAATCATGACCAATCCTCCTGCTAGGTATGAAGCAGCAGGAAATGCAGGAATCATCAATATTCAAATGAAACGTTTGAAAGAAAAAGGATTCAATGGAGGTATTAATCTGAGATACGGACAAGGAAGACATTCCCGAACGAACAACAGTTTCAACCTCAATTACCGTGTCAATAAAATCAACCTTTTCACTTCGTTAGGCATCAGCCAAAACAACAGTTTTCAAGATTTAACCATCAATCGCTACTATTTCACACCGAGTGGACAAGCAAGTTCTTCTTTTTTACAACATTCGGATATCACACGAAAACACGGAGGAAATTCAGCTAAAATAGGTTTGGATTGGTACGCTTCTAAAAAATCAACTTTGGGTTTTGTACTCACTGGATTCTACAACCCATCAACTGAAGAGAATGTCAACAATGCTCAAATTTTAGATGGAAATGATGTGCTAATTAGTCGTGTCAATGCGAATAGTCTTTCTGATAACAAGTGGATCAATGGTGGTGCAAACGTCAATTACTCGTTGAAAATTGACAGTTTAGGCAAAGAATTGAGTTTCAATGCAGATTACATTCACTACACTTCTGATCACATCCAAACATTGCGCAATCAAACGGATTCTGTAGATGGATCTTTCGTTAGTGCTTTGAACCTCTATTCAACTTTACCTGCTACCATTGCGATTCAAACAGCCAAAGCAGATTATGTACATCCACTCAAAAACAACAATCGTTTCGATGCCGGATTGAAAACTGCTTTCGTCCAAACCAATAATACCGCTTCTTTCTTCGATGTCGTCAACGATGTAAACATCCCAAACTATTCTTTCTCCAATGAATTTCGTTACAGGGAAAACACCAATGCAGCTTACATCAATTATTCTCAAGACTGGAACCGATTTTCTTTGCAATTAGGACTTCGTTTTGAAAGCATCGTTATGAAAGGAAATCAATTGGGAAATCCAATGGTGCAAGACTCTAGTTTCACACGTACCTACAACAGCTTATTCCCTACAGCGTTTTTATTGTATTCACTTGACACAGCTAAATTTCATCAATTGATTTTTTCGTTTGGAAGAAGAATCGATTATCCGAATTACGAAGATCTGAATCCATTCACTTATCCAATGGATGCTTACACCTATTACGCTGGTAATCCTTACATCAAACCTACTTTCTCTTACAATTTTGAATTGACATATTCCTTTAAAAACAAAATCTCTATCACTGCAGATTACAGTTATGTAAACAACCTCATTCAAGAAACCAACGAGCAAGTCAACAACATTTATTACAGTAGACCGGGCAATTTTGGTCAACAACAAGTAGCTGGAATCAGTATCAGTGGCGAACAAAAATTAGCGAAATGGCTGAATATGAATTTCTATTCAGAATGTAAAAACATCGCTTTTAATACGAGCATTTACGGTCAACCATTGAAAGAACAACGTTGGTATTGGTACATCGGCCCAACTTTCCAGTTTTTCATTCATCCAAAATTGACTGCAGAATTAGCGGGTTCGTATCAAACACGTATTTTGGTTGGACAATTCTTAACAATTCCCGTTGGATCCATTAGAGCAGGTTTGGCCTACAAAATCCTGAAAGAAAAAGGTAGTTTGAAATTGAATCTTTCGGATATTCTTTACACCAATCAACCTGGTGGCGACATTCGAAACATTGCCAACTCAAAGGCCAATTGGTTGAGCAAATTAGATACTCGTGTTGTTACTTTGAGTTTTTCCTACCACTTCAACAAAGGAAAATCGATGAATGCGCGTCAATCGGGTGCATCTGACAGTGAGAAAAAACGCGTAAATACCAACTAAGAAATTAGCAGGATATGACCAATAAATAGCAGTTTTCTACCAATCAAAGCCTTTCAATAGCTGTAGTTTTAACACTAGAAATTTAAAACTCAGAATGATGAAGAAAAGCTACATGATTGGAACCACATGGATGTTTACTGTGCTGTTGAATACAACACAAGCTCAAATTTCAACTGCCCTTTCAGATAAATTGGATGCTACACTTGATAGTATGAAAACTGTTTTGGGAGCAAAATCACTGAGTGCTGCCATTCAAACAGCCGATGAAAGCACATGGGCACATGCTATTGGTACATCTTCCGTTTTTGCTTCGGTTACACCAGACGACACTTATTTGATTGGAAGTGTTACCAAAACCATTACTTCCGCTTGTGTTTTACAATTAGCAGATGAAGGTGTTTTGCATTTGGATGATAGTTTATACGAGTGGCTGCCTGCTATGCCTTACATTGATACAACAATAACGATTCGTCAATTGCTCAACCATACAAGCGGTATTTACGATGTGCTGAGTCACCCACACAACCAAGATTCGTTGTTAGCAGATGTGTCTCGCATTTGGACACCAGAAGAATTGATTGATCGGTTTATTTCACCTGCCATTTTTGCTCCTGGAACAAGTTGGTCTTACAGCAACACCAATTACTTTTTATTGTCAATGATCATCAAAGAAGCAACTGGTAATCCTTATTACACCGAATTGCGCAATCGTTTTTACACACCATTGCAATTAAACAGTTTTTTCATCCCGTCTTATGAAAATGTTAGTGGACCTGTAGCACATTTGTGGTTAGATATTACAGGAGATGGTGTTTTAGACGATGCGCATAATTTTTACATGAATTATTTATCGTTGAACTCAACTGCTGGAGCTGCAGGTGGTTATTTTGCCACGCCAACAGATTGTACGAAATGGATGCGCACATACATGCGAGGTGATTTACTTTCCGATACCATGATGGCTCAAGCGCAAACTGTTGTCAATGCACCCGGTTCACAAGGAGGGAAATACGGTTTGGGATTAATGAAAAATCAAAGCAATTTCCTCGGCTACCTAGCTTATGGTCACGGTGGAGACTTGGCTTACCATGCATCTTCGTGGTATTTCCCCGCTTTAGATCAAAGCATTACCGTATTTACCAACGACAACAACAAAAACTCATGGACCTTGCTTCCAGTTGTAAGAGAATTACTCCGAACAATCATAGACGATCAAACAGCTGATTTAGAAGAAGTAGTAGCTCCTGAAATGCGAGTTTCTCCTAACCCTTTTACGGATCATATTTCAATAGAAATCAAGGAAACAAACATTGGACAAACGATAGAAATGCATTTGGTCAACAGTTTAGGACAACAAATCGCATCACAAACAATTGAAATAGAAAAAGAACAAACACTTGCTCAATGGAACCACTTAGAGACTCTTCCTGGGGGAGTTTATTTTGTGCAGCTCCGCGGTGAAAATGGCTGGACAAAAACCATCAAAATGGTGAAATAAAAAGAACAGTTTGCGAGTTTCGTGCACGAAAAACGAAGGAAATGGCATTGATTGATTCAATAGCCTTGGGCTTTGTTGCTAGAGAATGGATGAATAAAATGGACTAAGTCGGACGGAATCAAAACGAACACACTGCACTTGAGAGCAATACAAACACCTCGATTTTCATGGAATTGGGGTGTTTTTAATTTAATTCAACTGTATTTTCATTTCCCTCTATTGTTTCGTTCCTTGTTTAACCACTATCTTTGCCCCATGAATGAACAACTGTTAGCAGCTTTTTACGAATTGATCCCAGAAAGTAAACGTGAAATGTTTGACCGAATTGGGGCCGATCGAACGCGCCATCTAACGGTTGTTTTAGAAAATATCTACCAAGAACACAATGCCAGTGCAGTTTTGCGCAGTTGTGATTGTTTCGGAATTCAAGAATTGCATGTAGTGGAAAGTGAAAACCAATACAAAGTGCAACGAGACATCGCTCGTGGTGCCGGAAAATGGGTCGATATGTACAATTACAATGAAGGACCTACTCCATTGGTAGATTGCATCAAAGGTTTGCAACAACGCGGTTATAAAATCGCAGCCTTAACTCCTGATGCAGATGCACACACCGTATTCTCGCTTCCAATAGATCAACCTTTGGCTTTGGCATTTGGTACCGAATGGCACGGGATTTCTGATGAAGTTCGCGCATTGGCCGATTACACTGTTAAAATTCCCATGTACGGATTCACAGAAAGTTTCAATGTTTCTGTTTCAGCAGCGCTTACATTGCAAGCTTTACGTCAGCGCTTGGAAGAATCTGATTTGAAATGGAAATTGGAAAAAGAAGATTTAATTGAAACGAAAACCAAGTGGGCTCAGAAATACATGCGCAACGGAGATATCGTTCGAAGAGATTTGGAAAGACGTTTACTTGAAAGTGCTTCTAATTCTACAAAATAATTCCACTTTAAAAGTCAGTAGCCTTTACTGTCAGCATCATCCGTCGAATTTTAACCTTTTTGTGAAAAATAAACACTAGAAAAAAGTATTCTGCTCATTCTGCATTACTTATATTACTATATTTGTCCACACTATACGAATTAACAAAACTATCACGGGTATGGGAAAAGGAGATATCAAATCCGCTAAAGGTAAACGCGCTGCGGGTTCTTACGGAAATTCAAGAAAACGTAAAAAAGCAACGACTGCTGTAGCAAAACCAGCTGCGAAAAAAGAAAAAGCACCTGCTGCTGAGAAAAAAGCTCCGGTTGCGAAAAAAGCACCTGCTGCTAAAAAAGCTGCACCTGCTGCTGAGAAAAAAGCTCCAGCTAAAAAAGCACCTGCAAAAAAAGCGGCATCTGAAGAGTAATGAAATTACCAAAGAAGATATAAAAAGAGGCTTGCCATTTTGGCTGGCCTTTTTTTGTGTCCCATTTTTTCATTTCGCTTGAAAATTCTACAAACTAAATTGCGATTTAATCCAATTTAAACACGAAATTTGTCACCGTATTTACAACAAAACAGCAATAAATACCAACTCATGAAAAAACACAATTTTGGCGCTGGACCATGCATCCTTCCCCAAGAAGTTTTCAAACAAGCTGCAGCTGCAGTTCTTGATTTCAACGGACTTTCAATTCTAGAAGTCTCTCACCGTTCAAAAGATTATGAAGCTGTCATGCAAGAAGCTCGTGATCTTGTAAAAAAAGCACTCAACATCTCGGATGATTACGAAGTCCTTTATTTACAAGGTGGCGCTACTCTTGGTTTCACAATTGCAGCATTGAACATGATGCGAGATACTAAAAAAGCGGGCTACATCAATACAGGAACATGGGCTTCTGGAGCGATCAAAGAAGCGAAAAAAGTAGGTATTGACGTAAATGTATTTGCTTCTTCTGAAGACAAAAACTTCAGCTACATTCCAAAAGATTATACTGTTCCAACAGATGTGGATTACATCCATTTCACTTCAAACAACACCATTTTTGGTACACAGTTCAAGTCGATTCCTAAAACAGATTTGCCTTTAGTTTGTGACATGTCTTCTGATATCTTCTCGAAAGAAATCAATGTAAACGACTTTGATCTGATCTATGCTGGAGCTCAAAAGAATTTAGGACCAGCTGGAGCGACATTATACATTGTAAAAAAATCACTTTTAGGAAAATCAACTTCTCCTTTCATGCCCACTTATTTGGATTTGAAAGCACACGCTGATAAAGATTCAATGTACAACACGCCTCCTGTGTTTTCAGTATATGTTGCGATGTTAAATTTGAAAGATTTATTAGCAAACGGTGGTGTTCCAGCAATGGCAAAACGCAACCAAGCTAAAGCAGCATTATTGTACAACGAAATAGATGCCAATCCATTATTCAAAGGTTCTGCAGCAGTAGAAGACCGTTCGGAAATGAATGTGAATTTCTTATTGACAAACGAAGCGTTAAAAGATGAGTTTGATGCAGCTTGGAAAGCAGCAGGAATCATCGGATTGAATGGACACCGCTCAGTTGGTGGTTACCGTGCTTCCATGTACAATGCTTTGGAAATTGAAAGTGTACAAGTTTTAGTAGATGTAATGCGTTCATTCGCTCAAAAACACGCTTAAAAAGATGAAAGTTTTAGCAAACGACGGTATTTCCAATGAAGGAAAGCTTGCTTTAGAAAAAGCTGGCTATACCGTAATTACAGATAAAGTAGACCAAGCTGATTTGGCATCTTATGTCAATGCAGAAAATATTGAGATCGTATTGGTACGAAGTGCAACAACGGTTCGCAAAGAAGTCATTGATGCTTGTCCAGGATTGAAATTAATTGGTCGTGGTGGTGTTGGTATGGACAACATTGATGTGGCTTATGCACGTGAAAACGGACGTACAGTAATCAATACGCCTGCTTCCTCTTCGCAATCTGTTGCAGAATTAGTAATGGGACATTTATTTGCTGGTGCACGTTCTTTACACCATTCATTCAAAAACATGGAATCAGGTGATTTCTCTACTTTGAAAAAACGCTATGCAAAAGGAACCGAATTACGTGGTAAAACCTTGTTAATCGTTGGTTTTGGTCGCATCGGTCAATCTTTAGCTAGTTATGCTTTGGGTTGTGGAATGCACGTGAAAGCTGTGAATTTAACTCCTTGTACGGTTGATATTTCCCTTGGTGAAATTCAAGGAATTGGTGAAATCAAAGTTCCAATAACTGCAACAAGCGATTTACAGGCGGTGATTGGTGAAGCTGATTACATTTCATTGCATGTTCCAAAACAAGCAGACGGAAGCGCAGTAATTGGTGCAAAAGAATTTGAGTTGATGAAAAACGGTGTTGCTTTGATCAATGCAGCTCGTGGTGGAGTTATCGATGAAGATGCTTTATTGGCAGCTATTGCTTCAGGTAAAGTAGCTTTTGCTGGTTTAGATGTTTTTGAAAACGAACCAAATCCACGTAAAGACTTGTTAAACAACGACAACATTGCTACAACACCTCACGTTGGTGCTGCTACAGTTGAAGCGCAAGACCGCATTGGATTGGAATTAGCCGATTTGATTGTAAAACAATTTGGCGTACAAGTTCCAGCATAATTAACGACTATAAAGCGGAGTTGATTTTCTTCTCCGCTTACTTACACTACAAGTTCTATGGCAAAAATTCATCCTTTTAAAGCAGTAAGACCAACTCGTGACAAAGCTCAATTGGTTTCAACAAGACCACTTGCAGCTTATCGCAAACACATTCTTCGTGCAAAATTGGATGAAAATCCTTACACTTTTCTTCACATCATTCACCCAGAAGGCGATAAAGAACACCATTCCAAAGCCAATTCTGTTGAACGTTTTGAAGCAGTTCGTGAGCGATTCAAGCAATTCAGAGAAAAAGGTATTTTGGTGCAAGATCCAGTAGCTACTTGTTACATCTATCGTCAAACGAAAGAACACCACGTATTTACAGGTGTCATTGCAGGCGCAAGCGTTGACGAGTATTTCAATGATCAAATCAAAAAACACGAAGCAACGATTACTTCACGGGAATCAATGTTTACGAATTACTTGCACATCACAGGATTCAATGCTGAGCCCGTTTTACTAGCCCACAAACATTCGGATGATTTAGATAAATTTCTGAATCGTCAAATGGAAGTAAGACCTGAATTTGAATTTTCCACAACCGATAAAATCAAGCACGAATTGTGGGCAATACCAGCAAAGGATGTCAAAACCTTGCAAGCTTTGTATGCTCCAATTGATGCGCTTTACATTGCAGATGGTCATCATCGTTCAGCTTCTTCTGCTCGTTTACGAGAAGCAATCTCTAAATCTGGTGAACCACACAAAAAAAACCAAGATTTCTTCCTTGCTTATCTAATTGACGAACAGAAACTTGAAATCGTTGAATTCAACCGATTGGTTAAAACTTTGAACGGCTTGAAATGGGAAGCTTTTTTAGAGCACTTAACCCCTCATTTCGACATAACTCCATTGAAAAAAGAACGTCAACCGGAACATGTGCATGAGATCATTTGCATGGTGAAGAAAAAAGCCTTTTCATTGAAAGTAAAACCTGCTTTGTATCAACAAGCTGATGTGGTAGGAAAATTAGACGCGCAAATTCTTACGGATTACATCCTCACTCCTATTTTAGGAATCGAAGATTTAAAAACCAGCAAGGATATCGAATTTGTTCCAGGCACAAAAGGCTTAAAATACTTAAAGGAACAAATCCAAAAAGACCATTTTGAAGTTGCGTTTATTTTACACCCTGTCAGTATGGAAGAAGTAAAAGCGGTGGCAGATGAAGGACGTATCATGCCTCCAAAATCAACTTGGGTTGAACCTAAAATGCGCAGCGGATTGACCATTTATAAAATAAACGAATAAACATGTCACAATTAGTTGAACGAATCAATCAACTGAAAGCTACTCTTCCAGCTGATGTACAATTAATTGCAGTTTCAAAAACGAAACCAATTGCTGCTATTCAAGAAGCATACGACGGCGGACAACGTGCTTTTGGTGAAAACAAAGTACAAGAATTGGTTGATAAATACGAAGCGCTTCCAAAAGACATTGAGTGGCATTTAATTGGACATTTACAGACCAATAAAGTGAAATACATCGCACCCTTTGTTTCCTTGATTCATGCGGTTGATAGTTTAAAATTATTGCAAGAAATCGACAAACAAGCTGCGAAAAATCAGCGCATCATCCACTGCTTGTTACAATTCCATGTGGCACAAGAAGAAACCAAATTTGGTTTAAGCTTTGAAGAAGCTGAAGCTTTGTTGAGTTCTAAAGAATTCGTTGAAATGGAACACGTTCGAATTGTAGGTGTTATGGGAATGGCTTCTTTTGTTGAAGATGAAGAACAAGTGCGCGATGAATTCAGGACTTTGAACAATTACTTTCACATCATTAAAAGTCATCATTTCAAATTCAATCCTGATTTTAAAATTGTATCGATGGGTATGAGTGGTGATTACAAATGGGCGATCGAAGAAGGAAG
>JADLGD010000260.1 GCA_020849495.1 Fluviicola sp. | reverse complement strand
GTGGATCGTTTCAATGATTACCCACAATTGACTGGTATCATTTACACAGTAGGAAATGAACAAGATTACCATTTCAAAGTATTGTTTTTGATTCTTGATAAATTAGGCTATTCATGGGCTAAATCCTGTTTCCATCTTTCGTATGGAATGGTTGATTTACCAACTGGAAAAATGAAATCACGTGAAGGAACGGTCGTTGATGCAGATGACTTAATGGATGAAGTAATTGCTAGTGCAAAAGAAATGACATCTGAACGCGGTCATATTGAAGGCATGAGCGAAGAAGATAAGGAAAACTTATTCCAAACTATCGGATTGGGAGGTTTGAAGTATTATTTATTAAAAGTAGATCCCAAAAAACGCATGATGTACGATCCGGCAGAATCGATTGAATTGAATGGTCACACTGGTCCTTTTATTCAATATGCATTTGCACGTATCAATTCCTTGTTAACTAAAGCTGGTGATTTTACATTGAATACAACTACAATCGGAGATCAAGAAAAAGAAATCATTAAGCAATTGAATTTGTATCCGGTAGTTATTGATGAAGCTGCGAGAACTTATGCTCCTTCAGTTATTGCAAACTACACCTATGAATTGGTGAAATTGTACAATCAATTTTATCAAAACACCTACATTTTACAAGAAACAGATGTAAACAAAAGAGCATTGAGTTTAAGTTTAAGCAAAAACGTAGCAAAAGTCATTGCAAGTTCGATGAATTTATTAGGTATTAAAGTACCAAATCGAATGTAGTTTTTACTCAACTCACTCATTTTAAATACAAAACCGACTTTTACGAGTCGGTTTTTTTTATGTTTTAACTTTCAAATCGTTAATTAATAAACAGCAAAAAGATGTTAGGAAAAACAGCAAATTTGACTGAATAATTTAAATCAAGCCTGTCTCAGACAAAACTTTTGAAGTTATTCATTTTAAATTGAAAGAAATAGCATTTCAATAGTGAGGAAAATCGATTTACTAAATTTTTACTAAATTGTTTTACTAAAAGTTTACTAAATGTATATTTGCTCCACAAACTGCTTGCTATGAAAAAATACACTGCTTTATTTTTGATGAACTTACTCCTATCAAGTTTATCAATAAGCTTTAGTCAAACGACCATCATCAATCCTGCAAATGCTACTGGGACTTCTGGAGCAGATGGTAGTTTTCAGAATGCGACGAATACATTTGCTGCCAATGCTTGGAATGTGGTAAATGCTGCAACGAATCAATGGTTTGTAGGAACAACAGCAACTTGTGCTGGAACCAAAGGAGCATATATTGGTACCGCAGCTGGAAATAACAACTACACCAATACAACCAGTCAAGTTTCACATTTTTACAAGGATGTAACATTCCCAGCTGGACAAACATGTATTGTTTTATCGTTTTCATGGAAATGTGCTGGTGAAACTAATTTTGACGGGATACGAGTTAGTTTAGGTGCAACTACAGTAGTTCCTATAGCAAACACTGTTTTTACAACAAGTGATCCTTCTGCCATTCAATTGGGGAATGCTTTTTACAATAACAATACAACATGTAATACTGCAACAATCACCATCCCAGCTGCCAATGCCGGTACTACTAAACGCTTGGTATTTAGCTGGATCAATGATGGAAGTGTGGGTACGAATCCTGCAGCTACCATTGATGCGGTTTCTTTAATATCACAAAATGCAACTGTTCCAAGTTGCGCAACAGGACTTGTACCAGCTAATGGAGCTACAGGTGTTTCTACTTGTAATCCTTTGACTTGGACAGCACCAGCTTCTGCAGGTTGTAATACGGCAACCTCTTACGATGTTTATTATGGCACAAGCGCATCACCAGGATTTTTAACAAATGTTACTGGCACAAGTCATCAACCAGTCATGAATTTTAACACGACTTACTTTTATCAGATCGTGCCTAGAAATGCTGCTGGCCCTGCAGTTGGTTGTCCTGTTTTAAGTTTTACTAGTGCTGCATCAACGAACCCACAATATAACTTAGTGGATGATGCAACTTCCGTTAGTCCATTTAATTGTGTGACACTTACCCCAGACTTATTAAGTCAACGTGGTTGTGCTTGGGATGCCAATTCTGTGATGAATTTTGCTGCCAATTTCTCCTATGACATCGATGTCAATTTAGGAAGCAATGATGCAGGAGCCGATGGAATGGCATTTGTGTTTCAAAACGATCCACTTGGCAGATGCAAATGCGGGACTGTAGGTGGAGCTTTGGGGGCTGGAGGAATTACCAATTCTGTTGTAGTTGAATTGGACACTTACATTAATTTCGAAGATCGAGATGATTTTGTGAGTCCATTCATTGGAACATTTGGTACAGAAGAACCTGATCATTTAGACATTTGGTTTGGCGGAAATATCAATCCTGATTTGGACTTTAATGCGGACGCAGTTGCTCCAGGGGAAAGAACTGCAACTCCAAATGCGGCAAGACTTCAAAATCCACCTGGAACCAATTACAACATTGAAAATGGTTTGACACATAAATTTAGAATTTCTTGGAATGCAGGAACCCAAACAATGACTGCATCCGTTTTAAATACTGCATTGACCATTACTTATGGATCTGTTTCTTCAACGTTTAATCCACTAACCGTTTTTGGGACGAATACACCTTACTTTGGATTTACAGCATCTACAGGTGGATTATCCAATAATCAATCCTTTTGTTTACCTGCTGTTCTTCTACCTGTTGAAGTAAGTTCATTTGAAGCACAATGCATCGATGGAAAAGTGCGTTTGGATTGGAGTACAGAAAGTGAAAGAGACAATGACTACTTCACCATTGAACAAAGTTGTGATGGCGAACAATTTATTTTTGCACAACAAATAGAAAGCAAAGGCGATTCTTTTAATCATCACAGTTATTTCACCGAATTGGAAACAAACTGTTCAGGAATCAATTATTACCGCTTATCTCAAACTGACATTAATGGAAATCGAAAAGATTTTGCTGTAAAAAGCGTTCAACCATGCACAGCATTTGAAGAGGTTTACATCTATCCTAATCCAGCTAACAATCAAATCAATGTGGCTTGGAATAATTTATCCATGGTTTCCATCGAATTGTT
>JADLGD010000259.1 GCA_020849495.1 Fluviicola sp. | reverse complement strand
GGTCAAGGACAGTAACCTTAAAACTGAAAAGCAATGATCAATGTGTTGATTTACTTGAAAAAAGAGCACAATGCCAAAACGCTCATTCACGATTTACTTCGCGAAAAGCTTATTTCATCAGCTTCAATTGATGAAAACAATGTGCACTTCAGCATGCAAAATGATGTTTTAGTAGAAGAAATATACTGGGTCATTACTGCCCAAACAAAAGCCCTTTTATTCAATGACATCAACAAATTTGTAGCTTCAAAAATCAATGAAGAAACACCTATCATTGCCATTCCAATCGTAGGGTCAAACAGGATTTTCGATGAATTATTAAGGTCAAAAACGATTTCTAAATAGTCATGAAAACAACTAAAATCTTAACGGCTATTGGAATTATTTACATGACTGTTTTATTGATCAATTCTATTTTAACTACAAGTGCTATAGCAGCTAAACTTTCTGCATCATTAGCAATCATCGGAGGAGCTATCATATTGCGATTTTTACAAAGTGAACGACACAAATTAGAATAATACTTTCCATTTCAAACTAAAAAATGATAGCTCCTCTTTATAACTATTAAAATGAACTAACGTGCTGACAAAGAACATTGAACTGGCTTCAAAAGCATTGAAAAAGGAACAAATCATCGGTTTCCCTACTGAAACAGTGTATGGCTTAGCTGGAAATGCCTTCTCAGAAAAAGCCATCAAAAGTATCTTTGAACTCAAAAATAGACCTTTCAACAATCCTTTAATTGTTCATATATCATCCATGCTGCAACTGCATGAAGTTGCGATAGAAATTCCTGAAAAAGCTTTTTTGTTAGCGAAGCATTTTTGGCCAGGTCCACTTACATTCATTTTAAAAAAACACCCACAAATTCCACTACTTGTAACCGCCAATCAAGCAACAGTAGCAGTCAGAATGCCCAATCACCCGATGGCGTTAAAATTATTAGATCAATTGAATTTTCCATTAGTTGCTCCAAGTGCCAATCCATATCAAGCGATTAGTCCAACAAAAGCCGAGCATGTGGAACAATATTTTAAAGATCAATTGCAAGTGATTTTAGATGGAGGACCTTGTGAACACGGCATCGAATCGACGATCGTTGGGTTTGAAGGCGATAGTATCATTGTATATCGTGAAGGCTCTGTCACACTTAAACAATTAGAGAAAATCGCCGACAAGTTGACTTTAAAATCAAATGAAAACCATTCTCCTGTTGCCCCAGGAATGCATTCCAAACATTATGCTCCAAAAACGCCTTCCATTTTAACTAATCAATTGAAAACCGTCATTGAACAAAACGAATATCTTAAAATTGGAATCTTGACTTTCAAAGAAACGCGTTTGAAATACCCAGTTGCCATCCAATTTTATTTAACTCAAAATGGCAATTTAAAAGAAGCTGCTAAAAATTTATATGCTAAATTACACGAATTAGATGCTTTTGATCTTGATCTCATCATTTTCGAAAAAGCGCCAGATAGAGGACTTGGAAAAACCATCAATGACCGACTAAAAAGAGCCGCTTCTATAATTGAAAATGGATAATGTAAAATTGAGAAGTAATTATGAATGATTAATTGTTTAATTATCAAGTCGAAGCTAACTCTTAACTTGATAATTCAGTCATTCATAATTGATCATTAATCAGTTAAATCCAACTTTTCAATTTTCAATTTCTAATTTTCAATTCTAAAATTCCTTCTCACCCTCTTCCCTTTTCCAATTTATGATTGGGTGGAAATGTAGTGGAAACTTTACAAGCGCGATCGTGCAAGACAATACTACCTGTTACAGCTACATTCAATGAAGAATTTCCTGGTAATTTCAATACTGCTTGACAGCGTTTCAAAATAGGTTCCGGCAAACCTTGATCTTCGGATCCTAACAAATAAATGGCGCGCTTTGGATGATCAAACTCATGCAACCATTGTGCATCGTCTGTTAATTCTATCCCCACCAAATGACAGTCATACGGAATGTTATTCAACAAATCTTCCATCGTATCGTAGTGGAAATAAGGAATGCGCGCCCATGTTTTAACTACATCTGACGATTGTTTTTTGTAGCGTTTTCCTACCGTAAATATATAAGAAGCACCCAAAATGTAAGCCGAACGCCACAAGGTACCGATATTGTGATCTGTTTTTGCATTAAATACGCCGATAGCGCAGTAACCCTCAATGTTCTTCGTGTACATTCAATGTGTTTTCATTGTAAATATCAATCGATGTTCCGATGTGGAAAATAGCATCACCTTTGTTCACCAATGGCGACTCGCTCACACAAATCAAATAACCTTCCATGTGTGCTTTGACTTTGTTTTCAACCCCTCCAAAAGGATCACAAACAATACCCAAAACAGTTCCTTCATGCACCAACTCACCATTTCTCTTGTAGGCTCTAAACACACCTGAACTTGGCGCTCGCAACCATTTGGAAGATTCAATGACGATGGGTTGACGCTCGTTAGGTTCCAATTTAAACGAACGCATGTGTAAATGATTCAAAACGCGCTGAATACCAGCCAAACCTTCTTCCACCACTTCTTCGTCAATCGAATTGGCTTTTCCACCTTCAAACAACAAGATCTTTTTATCGATTTTATTCAAAGCTTCTCGCACCGATTTCCCAATGTAATTGGAATGCACAATAAACGGCGGACTAAACACATTCGCCAATTCCATACTCACAGGATCAGAAATCAAACAGCGAATTTGCGGACTGTTAGAACGTTGTGCTGCTCCGGTATGAAAATCAATCACCATATCCACATGTGGAGCAATTTCTTTCATGAATTGAAAGGCGAATTGACTTGCTAAAGATCCGTTTTTAGATCCAGGAAAACAACGATTCAAATCGCGTCCATCCGGCAATTCGCGTTTCACGTTGAGGTAACCGAAAATATTGAAAACAGGTAAACAAATAATCGTTCCTGCTATAGGCTTGTTCCACTTTTTGCGAATCACTCTTCGGATGATTTCCATCCCGTTGATTTCATCGCCATGCATTCCTGCCATCAATAAGAGAACAGGACCATCCTTTTCAGCGCGATCTACAAAAACGGGAACTTGTACAGGTGTATGCGAATGCAATTTGGCAACATTCATACTCAATTCAACACTCTGTCCAGGTAGAATTTCTTTTCCTAGTATCGAAAATCGTCTAGCCATGTGCTTATAATTTTACGTTTTTCTCGATGTATGCGATGATTTTTCCAGCAATATCAACTCCCGTAGCGCGTTCAATCCCTTCCAAACCTGGCGAAGAATTTACCTCCAACACCAAAGGTCCGCGAGATGATTGCAGCATATCTACTCCTGCAATTCCCAATCCTACCGCTTCTGCAGCTTTAATAGCCGTTGTTTTTTCCTCTTCTGTCAATTCAATTTGTAAAGCAGATCCGCCACGATGTAATTTAGAGCGAAACTCACCCTCTTTCCCTTGACGTTTCATGGAACCAACTACTTCGCCATCTACTACAAACGCACGAATATCAGCGCCTTTTGCTTCATGGATAAACTCTTGCACAATCACACGCGCTCGAAGTCCGTTAAACGCTTCCAAAACAGATTGAGCAGCATTCTTGTTTTCAGCTAAAACCACTCCTAAACCTTGTGTTCCTTCCAATAATTTCAAAACTACAGGAGCTCCACCCGCTGATTCTACCACGTGTTCCACATTTCTAGAATAGTTGGTGAAAACCGTTTTTGGCAAACCAATTCCTTCTTTTGAAAGCACTTGCAAACAACGCAATTTATCTCTTGAATGCACAATTCCACGCGAACTAACGGCAGAAAACACGCCCATCATTTCAAATTGACGTACTACTGCAGTTCCAAAAAAGGTCACAGAAGCTCCAATTCGAGGAATTACAGCATTGAAACCCAATAAATAATCGGAATTGTAATACAATGAAGGACCTGTTTGTTCAATCTCGATGTTGCAACGCAAATGATCGACTACATGAGGATCATGTCCACGTTGAATAGCTGCTTCAACCAATCTTCGAGTTGAATACAAATCCGCGTTGCGGGATAAAATGGCAATTTTCATAATTATATACTGAAACCGATCGGCTTCTTTAAGCTTGTTGTTCGAATTTAAAGGAAAGATTCACTTTAGACGTATCAATCAGAAAACGTTTATTCAGCAATCTTCTTCCAAGTAGAATGGGATTACGAAGACCTGTTCTTTCCGTCAGCGAAAATACAGTTTCAAACGATTCATTGAACAATTGGATGCTTCCTTTGATAAAAAAACGTTCTTGTGCTAATCCGTTAGAGCTTTTGACGATTTTTCGCTGGAAAGACTTAAAAACAAGTGTCTCACCCGTATAACCATGAATGGTTGGATCTAAAAACACCACTTTTAAAACTTGTTCACCGTTGATTTCATCCAAATCGATGGAAAAACAATGCATGGAACTGGAGTATGCTCCCGAATCTATCTTGACGGGCACATGCCACAAATCAAAAGCAGGAAAACTGACTTTGTCTTTTCGACCAATAATATGTAAACCTGTTTTATTCATAGGAATACTGCAAGAAATCATCTGCTGCAAACTGTTCCCATTTTTGCATCATATGTGTTTTAAACACTGCATTTCCTTCTGTACGAGCATCCGTCAATGGCTGATCCAATGGCATTCCTTCCAATTGTGTTCCGCCTTTGAATTGGTATTTTTCATTGCTTTCAAACAAAGTCAAGAAACGATCTGCAGGTGAAACATCACTTCTACACGATTTGATGTGTTGAAAAGTCACTTCTGCTACTCCATCACCATCTAAATCGGTGATAGACATTGCTTTTTTGGTGAAACCAACATACAAGTCAAATCCTTCACAATTTTCAGCGTCAGCTAATTTCCACAATTGGCGGTACGTACTTTTCTCATCATTACGCACAAAACAATAAGCAAACAACTCAGCACGATCGTTTTCTTTCACGTATTTACCAGTTTCATCCTTTTTACTCACTGGAAACATTCCTGTTTGAGTCAAGATCAATAAATTGTGACCATTTGCATCATCAAATTCCAAGACTTCCACCAAAGTACCTTTGTAATTAATGTCTCGCGGAATGTCGTTGTAACCGATAGCTGTCACATTCATGGATGGAACATGTTTCACATTATCCCAAATTCCCAACCACAAAGATGGACGAATCGTACTTTCAGATTTTTGAGCAAAGAGGCCTAAAGGCAAACAGCAACAAAAGATTAATCGTAGCAACATATTGTTTAAATTTGAATCGAAAATACCAAAAAAACGGCTAATTCACGATAAAAATGAACTTTCTAAAAAAAAGTTAGTAGAAAGCCTCTTGTTTATGAAAATTAATTAGTAATATTGCACCCCCAATTATGGGATAGTGAAAGAAAATTAGAGTCATGGATTTTATTAGAGAGCTTCAAAAAGAACTAGTAGATTTAAAGGATTTCCCGAAATTTGGTGCGGGAGATACCGTTACAGTATCATATAAAATTAAAGAGGGTAACAAAGAGCGTATCCAGCAATTCCAAGGTGTTGTTTTACAACGTCGTGGTTCTGGATCAACTGAAACGTTTACAGTACGTAAAATGTCTGGAAACATCGGAGTTGAGCGTATCTTCCCTATTTCTTCACCATTTATTGAAGATATCGTAGTTAACAAGCGTGGTGCTGTGCGTCGTGCTCGTATTTTCTACTTCCGTGGTTTGACAGGAAAAGCTGCTCGTATCAAGGAAAAAAGAAGCTTCTCTCACTAAGCAAAAATCGTTCTCGATATATACGAACCCTGGAGATTATCTTCAGGGTTTTTTGTGTTAATGATGCCATCCAACTCGCGCCCATACCCCGAGTATTCGGGATAGCGGGAAAAGAAAACTACTATACTTAAAAGGTCTTACCACTAAGACACAAATGTTTAAAACGCCTACCGGTCGTTTTTTATATTGTAACTAATGAAATGACGTCAACGTGTCTCGATTTTAATTGGGAGTATGCGCAATCATATTTGCGCACATGTCCCGAGCATTCGGGATCGTGGAAAAAGAAAAGAATTCTACTTTAAATAAGAATAATTGGTATAGTTGGTGGTTTAAAAAAATAAAAGTTTTAAAAATCAAGAAAGAGTAGTTATTTTAATGAATTAAAACTTTCAGCTTCCATGCTTTACTAGATGAAGAAAAAATTTAAAATCCCCAAATTACATTTAATATCAATTTTTATTGGTATTAACAATTGTTATTCTCAATACACTATAATTCAAACAGTTTCGGAAACGAATTTGACCCAACTAAAAAAATCTGAAAACACTATAATCATTAATGGCATTAACAATTTCCTAGTAAAATGTTCTGGAGATTGCGACCAACTTATTCAAATTCCGCCAAATTCACCTATCAATACAGATAGTAGAAATTTAAATGTTTTAGATTCATCAACTTATTTTCTAACATATCTAAATACAGGTATCCAACCATACAATGCAATTATAACTAAAACTAATGATGGAGGTTTAACATGGAATAATATTCTCGACACCTTATCAAATGACTTTTATGTTTGTGGTTTAATTCCTTTTGATACAAACCATATTACTTTACTTTCAAGTCAAAATAGAACGTTTAACACAGAAAATAATGGGCTTTCATGGTCTCAAGGTCCATCACACGGAATGCCTATATCTACTGCAAGTTTAAGAATCAATGATTCTACAGCTATTGCAGGGGTAAATCAACTTTTAAGAATAACTTACGATCAAGGAAACTCATGGATTGGCTCACTTTATCTCCAAGCAGATCCATTACAATTTTCTGCTAAATCAATTGATTCCATTTATTTTGTATCAGCAGGATTATCTGGAACTTATCTAAGCTATTTTTTTGATGATTTTACATCAAGAATTGATAAGCCAATTAATATCATTGAACCAACTGGCTTATACGTTGTTTCAAAAGAAGAAATTTATATCATAGGCACCTATTTCCAAGGTAATCATGGTCGAATATTAAAGACTACAGATTTAGGAAATACTTTTAGTTTTTATGATATACCTGAGACACAATGTCTCTATGATATGATTTTTCTAAACGATACTATTTCTCTTATTGGTGCTGACAATGGAAAACTAATAAAATGGAATAAAAACTCTTCATTTAACCAATTGTCAGTAAATGAAAACCAAATCACTAGTTCAAGGATTTCAATTTCACCAAATCCAACATTTTCAAAACACACTTTACACTTTGAAAATGAAAAAAACGAATTAATTACAATCAGAATATTCGATTTAAATGGAAAAATCATTAATCAATTTAATTCAAATTTTCTTAGTCAAGAGAATGCATTTTTAGAAGTTGACATATCAATTTTAGAACCTGGAGTTTATAATTATCAAATACAAGTTGGTGAAAATATAGAGTTTAAAAAATTTATTAAACTTTGAAACAGGTAACATAGACTATAAATTTTAAAAACCTTTAACCAATTCTGCATTCGGTAAAAATGTTGATCAAAGCAGGGATTACCTCAAAAGCTTAAAACACCTACCCCCGAATCGTTCCTTTCGGGGCAGGCGGTCGCTTTTTTTTTGCATAGTTTATTAAAATGACGTCTGCGTTTCCCGTTTTTAATTGGGAGTAAGCGCCATCAAATTCGCGACTTTGCGGGAAAAGAAAACTACTATCCTTACCATTCGTGTCGTTGACACGAATGGTTATACTTGAAAAGGACTACCACGAAGACACGAATGTTTAAAGCGCCTACCGGTCGCTTTTCTTTATTGTAACTAATGAAATGGCGTCAGGTATGCGCCATCAAATTCGCGCATTCGCGGGAAAAGAAAAACACTAAACACTTCTTGTCTTTACGGCACAAATCTTGCTCAAAGCTGCACTTTCTATCATATATGCTGCGATTTTTTGTTTTCCTCCTTCTCCTTGTTCAACTCGTTAGTTGTACTTCTCAAACCCTTCCTAAAACACCTATACCTTCAACTGACAAAACAACAAATACTGAACTTTCTGCAGTAGAAACACTGTTTTTAGAACACCAGCATGACACGGCAAAAAGCATTTCAGAAGGTTCAGTCAGCAATGGCTCGCTAACAAACGGACGAATCCTACCATTTTCAGGGAAAAACTTTCAATATTTTGACACCACCAGTTACCTCTACAAACGTGCATTTGTTCATGAAAAAGTGTTGCAAAGCATTTTAGACAGTTACCAAAACCTTGAAATCACCTGTCCGGATTGCCACTTTGGAATCATGGAATGCTCCAACGAACACGGCGGACCAATCAAACCGCACCGCACGCATCAAAACGGTTTGAGTGTTGATTTCATGACGCCATTACTCAAAAATGAAGTACCCACCAATGCTTTAGACAACTTGGGCGCTTCGCATTATCTGATGCAATTTGATAAGAATGGAAACTATACTTCTGATCCTTCCTATCGAATTGATTTTGACAAAATGGCCTTGCATTTACTAGCTCTCAACGAAGCAGCTACTGCAAATGGATTGAAAATAGAAAAGGTCATCCTCAAATTGGAACTGAAAGACGAGCTGTTTGCAACACCAAATGGAAAAAAATTAAGAGAAACAGGCATCTATTTCGCTACAAATTTGACACCTTTGATCAATAACTTACACGATGATCATTACCATGTGGATTTCAAAATACGCTAATGCATTCGTTTTCACCTGTTGTGCATTCACTGCTTTCAGTCAGTCAGACACTGTTTTAATGAAAAAACACCTGACTTATTTGAGTGTCAATCGTGAAGCACGCAACTATCAAAACCTCGATCGCCTAAATGCTGTTGCCGATTACCTCTTTTTTGAGCTCGAAAAATACGCCGACACCACATATTTTCAATCGTATAAAGTCAATGGTGTCACTTACAAAAACGTCATCGCTAAATTCAACCATAGTAACGCTAAAAGAACCGTTATTGGTGCACATTACGATGTTTGTGGCAATCAACCCGGTGCAGACGATAACGCTTCAGGATTGGTTGGAATATTAGAAATCGCTCGACAATTAAAAGGAAAAACGCTCTCGCAACAAATCGAATTGGTTGCATACACTTTGGAAGAACCTCCCTATTTTCGAACACAATACATGGGAAGTTACATCCATGCAAAATCCTTGATAGATGAAAAAGCACAAGTCAACGGAATGATTTCCTTGGAAATGATTGGCTTTTTTGACGATAAAAAAGGCTCGCAATCGTATCCACTTGGCATACTTAAATTATTCTACGGAAAACGTGGAGATTACATCACTGTGGTCAACAAAATGGCACGAGGTAAATTTGCTCGCCGTTTTACGAAACGCATGAAAAGGAAATGCTCTGTAGAAACTAAAAACTTTCAAGGATTCAAGAGCATTCCCGGTGTTGACTTTTCTGATCACTTGAACTATTGGAAATTTGGTTTTTCAGCTGCAATGGTGACAGACACTGCTTTCTTTCGCAATCACAATTACCACCAACTCGGTGACACGATTTATACCATAGACTTCCAGCGAATGGCTCAAGTGATTGATGGTGTGCTAGCTTCCATCACTGTTTAAACAAGGGGAACTTTCCCTATCTTTGAAAGCAAAAACGGAGCTTTATTGATTAAATAATAGATTTAATTAATAATGCCTATTTAATTTATTTTTAAATACTTAAGTGAAATGACAGCTTTAGAAACTGTAAAAGCCTATTACGAAGCATTCAATGCAAAAAATTGGGAAGGCATGTTGGATTTAGTGGACGAAAACATTGTTCACGAACCCAATCAAGGCACTCCGAGAATTGGAAAAAACTTGTTCAGAGAATTCATGCAACACATGGATGAAAGCTATGAAGAAACCTTGAAAGACATGGTTTTGTTTGTTGGAGAAACAGACGGTAGAATAGCTGCAGAATTTGTAGTTCATGGCATTTACAAAAAAGGTGAAGCTGGATTGCCAGAAGCTCATGGTCAAAATTATATTTTACCTGCAGCAGCATTTTTAGAAGTGAAAAACGGGAAAATTACTCGTGTCACAACCTACTACAACCTGGAACAATGGATCGCTTTGGTTTCTTAAAATGAACGAATTAAGAACGGTACATTTAGTTGGTAAAGCCATTCAACCCATTCTTCCTGATCTGGGAGCATTGCGTATTCAAGTATTCCATGATTTCCCTTATTTGTACGAAGGAGACATCGCATACGAAGAAGCGTATTTGCAGATTTACACAAGCAGCGACGAAAGCATCGTTGTTGGTGTTTATGATGGTGAACAATTGATTGGAGCCACTTCTGGCATGCCATTAAAGCATGAAACAGCTGCTATTCAAGCCCCTTTCATTTCTACTAACATTCCCGTTGAAACGGTATTTTACTTTGGTGAAAGCATTGTTTTACCAGCCTACAGAGGGAAAGGATTGGGACATTTGTTTTTCAATGAACGCGAACAACATGCGCTTAAATTAGGTTATTCAACAACCGCTTTTTGTTCAGTTATTCGTCCTGTGAATCATCCGTTAAAACCATTGGATTACAGAGACAATAGCGCATTTTGGAACAAACGAAACTATCTTCCACAAGACGGAATGCATTGTCAGATGTCGTGGTTGGATCGTGGCGAAACGGAAGAAACAGAAAAAGACTTACAATTTTGGATCAAAACATGGAAGTAACACTCGCTTTAGCGCAATACCTCATTACACTTCACTAATCAATCGAAGATTGGAACACTCAAACCAAAAGCTGGGTAAAAGAAGCTGTAACGAAAGGTACCCAAATAATTACATTCCCCGAACACGGTTCAATGGACCTTTCAATTTTATTGGAAGGCGACACAAAATATGAACTAAATTTACAGTTAAAAGCGATTCAACACTTCCTGAAAACATTTGAAAATTAGTTTAAATCACTTGCAGTAGAACTTCAAGTAATCATTATATCACCCTCTTTTCCAACACAATTGAATGATGTTTTTATCAATCTAACATTTGTGTTTTCAAAAGACAATGAAGGTTATCAGGACAAGTGGTTCATGACCCGTTTTGAAAACGAAGAATGGGGCATCAATCCATCGAAAAACAAATTAGCGTTTTTAAAGCCCATTTCGGGAGCTTTGGTGTTCAAACCTGTAAGATATCGAATTTCCAATTAAAAGTTATCTAATGGCCGCAAATAGCGCTAAATTGATACTTGCTCCTTCATGTACAGAAACCATTCGTGGTGCAACACGTGTGCACATTGGTGCGCGAGCGCGAGCAATGGAACAACAAATCTATGTGGGAGTAGCACAAACCATTGGAAACGCTGAATGGTCGCTAGCGGTAGATATCAACTATGGTTTTGCGGAAAATTATGCCTCGCCTAATAAAAATCAACCTGAAGAAGGTCAAGTCTTCAATTTTAAAGACGCACAATATCAATTCATTACACCGAATGAAGAAATTTCTATTCAACCTTTTCAACTATTAGAACTCGACTTTATTAAATCAAGAAATTTTCATCATAGTGATTTTTATATCTCAAAATAGCTATTTTTAGGGCAACCAATATTCACTTTTTATGAGTAAATACCTCTTTGCCGATAGGCCCGATTTGATGAATCGCGACCTGTCAAACCTAGCTGCAGACAAAGCAGCAGTCTATGCGATGGTCCAAGCGGCCGTTAACGTTGAATTGTTTACCATTCCATTGTACATGACTTCATTGTACTCCGTTCACGGAATGCATCAAATCAATGGCGCTGGAAACAATTTTTACCAAGGTCGCCTATGGCCTGGTTTAACCACCACCCGAAAAACAGACACTCCGTTGACAACCAATCAAGATGTGTTTAACAAAGTTTTCAGTGTGTTTATCGCTGAGATGTTGCACTTGCAATTGGCTTCAAATCTTTGTACAGCGGTAGGTTACTCTCCATCGTTCACAAGTCCCCTACTTCAAAACCCGGATCACAGCTGGAACTGTTATGGCGACGACAAAACTGTTATTCCACACGTATTGGATTTGAACGATGTGAAACAAGACAGTCCATTCTTTGGCTTGAAAGTTAAATTGGATTCCATGAATTCAACGCAAGTCAAACTGTTCTTGGCCATTGAAGAAACAGAATACAATGCAGAGCAAAATGTAGATCCTGCTATTTGGGCGAGCAAGTACTCACCTACTGTTCCTTATGCTGGTTGGACAAGCACCAGTACTGAAGCGGATTTACCATTGTTCGGCACCATTGGACAAATGTACTTGTGTTTATGGGATTACCTATCCATTCAATACACGGACAAAACGACTTTGTGGTCAAAAATGTACGACAAGAATGCCATCCAACAAGATTTGTTCAATTCAAGCAAAGGAAACTCCGGTCAGTATCCTGGAATGAGTGTGAAAATTGACCCGACTAGCAGCAAAGATCCTTTGTTGCAAGTGATGGACATCATCAATGGAATTACGGATCAAGGAGAAGGAAGCGGTGTGGTTGACATCATCAAACAACGTTTGAAATTGCAGCAATTGAAAGCTGTTCAAGGACAATACCAACCAGATGAAGCCAATATTGCAGCAGAATATCCAAGTTTTACAGATACAGGCGATCAATTACCTACTTCTGCTGATGCAACAGCACGTGGTGGTGTAAACGGCGGCATGGACCATTTTGAAATCTTCCAAGCGGTTCAAGAATTGATACAAAAACCGGATTTCTTGACTTGGGATCAATGGCACCAACAAAACCCTTCTTGGCAAGCTAGCTTTTTGATTAAAGATCAAAATGATTACGAAACCAACTTGAAAAACTACCCACAATTGCCAACAGCGGATCAAATTGTAACAGCAATGAACAATTTGGCTCCAAACAACAATCCAATCACTTGGCAAAACAACTATGAATTGTTCAGCAAGATTGCTACTGGTTCAATCACTGGTATGACAACTGTATTGAATAAATTCTGGCAAGTTGCTGGAACTACATTCCCAATGCCAGCGATGAGTGGAACAGGTGACAGAATGTCGATTTGTTGGGCATTGTTTGGAAAAGCTCCCGATTTATCGATTGCTCCACCAACCAAATTAGCGAATACCTTGTATCACGCTTGTCAAGGAATGGCTTTGGATCCAAACACACCTGTTCAAGAATGGGGCTGTGCTTCGCCAGCGATTTATCATACTTGCATCGGATCGAATGAATGTCGTTCTGAAGGTGGTTGCGGTTTCGTTCAATCTACTGCTGGTGGCGGAAGCTGTGGTGGTTCTGGATGTGGAAGTAAATTGAGAGCACCGCAGTCAGCTAATGCTGTTTTGTGTGGCGGACCTACTCCACCATCAAAAACCTATGGTGCTCCTGCCGACAATAAATGTGGTGCTTTTGGTGGATGTGCTGTACCAATTTCAGCTTCACAAATGTACCCAGATCCAAAAGGCCCGATGGAATTTTATGATTTCCAAAAAAATCCTGATGGAACTTGGAAAAGTGTTCCATTACCAGGCGATTACGATTACCAAAAAGGTCAATTGGTGCACGATGTGGCATGGGATGCATATACGGCTGTATTGAAAAACAGACAACAACCTGTTCCAGATAAACCAGCACCAAATGATATCCGTTTGGCTTTCCCTCCTTCGACCTAGGAACTCGAAATAAACTAACAAAAGACATAGCTTACACCTTGAGCTATGTCTTTGCTTCATTTCAATTAATGCATTAACAGTTATGTCTCGTTTAGGATTTCCCAACCTTGGATTAGGAGTTGGATTACGCACTCAGCACTACGATTATTTGTTGCAAAATGATCCAGAAGTGGATTGGTTTGAGATCATCAGTGAAAATTACATCGATAATTTCGGCTTTGCTCGTCATGTTTTGGAACAATTGCGCCAAAAGAAACCGTTCGTCATGCACGGAGTCTCCCTTTCTATTGGCAGTACCGACCCGCTTGATTTTCGCTATTTGGACAAACTCAACGAATTAGCTGCTTTTTTGCAACCCGAATGGATTTCAGATCACCTTTGCTGGACAGGAGTAGCTCACACAAACACCCACGATTTACTCCCTTTGCCTTTGACAGAAGAGAGTTTGAAGCATGTGAGCGAACGTGTTTTAAGGGTTCAAGATTACCTGAAACGACCTTTGATTTTGGAAAATCCCTCCACTTACTTGGAGTTTACACATTCCACCAGTCCTGAGTGGGAATTTCTAAGTGCACTGAGTCAAGAGACCGATTGTGGCTTGTTGTTGGATGTCAATAACGTATTTGTATCTGCCACCAATCATGGCTTTGATGCAGAAACGTACATACGCGCACTTCCTCATGAGCGCATTGTTCAAATGCATTTGGCTGGTCCAACAGATTGCGGTTTTTTCCTAGTTGATACACACGATCATCCTGTTCCACGACAAGTTTGGGAATTGTTTCAATTAGCGCATGAATTAACTGGTGGTGTTGCTACACTTTTAGAATGGGATGCACATATTCCAAGTTATCCGGAATTAATTGAGGAATTGTATCGCGCAAAAGCTGTGATGAAAGGAGACATTCCAGATACACCATTGTATCCATCGCGAAATGAAGTTGTTTCATGATATCGGAAAAATGAGGATAGACTCACATATCTTCAAAAAAGAATTTGATGCGTTAACAAAGGTAGAAAAAGAGATAATACGAAAACATCCTGACATGGGTTTTATTTT
>JADLGD010000258.1 GCA_020849495.1 Fluviicola sp. | reverse complement strand
TTTTCAGCTGAATTTTTCGGAGCCATTTTACAATATCCAGGGAAATTTGGTCAAGTAAATGACTATGCTAGTTTTATAGCTAATGCACATGATAAAGAAATAAAAGTGGCTGTTGCTGCTGATTTTTTATCATTAGTAAAATTAACGCCTCCAGGAGAATTTGGTGCTGATGTAGTCGTTGGAACAACACAACGTTTCGGAATTCCGATGGGTTACGGTGGTCCACATGCTGCTTATTTTGCAACCAAAGAAGAATACAAACGCTCGATGCCAGGAAGAATTATTGGTGTATCTATCGATGCCAATGGAAATCGTGCTTTGAGAATGGCTTTAGGAACTCGTGAGCAACATATCAAGCGTGAAAAAGCAACATCCAATATTTGTACCGCTCAAGTTTTATTAGCTGTTATGGCAGGAATGTATGCAGTTTATCATGGCCCAAAAGGATTGAAATATATTGCTAATAAAGTTCACGCTTCTGCTACAACTTTAGCTGATGCCCTGAACAAATTGGGAGTTTATAATGTGAACACATCTTTCTTTGATACTATTGCTGTAAAAGCTGATGCTTCAAAAGTGAAAGCAATTGCAGAAAAACACGAAGTTAATTTCTTTTATGTTGATAACGAAACCATTTCAATTTCTGTAAATGAAACGACTTCAATTTCAGATTTGAATCAAATCATTTCTATTTTTGCGGAAGCAACAGGAAAAGAAAGTTTTTCAATTTCTGAATTATCTAAAACAAACAATATCCCAAGTTCATTAGAAAGAACTTCTTCTTTCTTGACGCATGATGTTTTCAACAGCCATCATTCCGAAAGTCAATTAATGCGTTATATCAAAAAATTAGAACGTAAAGATTTATCGTTAAACCATTCGATGATTTCTTTAGGTTCTTGTACTATGAAATTGAACGCTGCTGCCGAAATGCTACCATTATCAATGGCAAATTGGAACAGTATTCACCCATTTGCACCAATTGAGCAAACAGAAGGTTACCAAATTATGCTTAAAAAACTAGAGCATCAATTGAATGTTGTAACTGGTTTTGCAGGAACAACTTTGCAACCAAACTCTGGCGCTCAAGGAGAATATGCAGGTTTGATGGCAATTCGTGCTTATCATCTATCTCGTGGCGACAACCACAGAAATGTATGTTTGATTCCAGCTTCGGCACACGGAACCAATCCAGCTTCGGCAGCAATGGCAGGAATGACTATCATTGTAACCAAAACTATGGAAAACGGTAACATTGATGTAGAAGATTTAAGAGCAAGAGCTATCGAAAACAAAGACAATCTTTCTTGTTTGATGGTAACTTATCCTTCAACGCATGGTGTTTTTGAAAGTGCCATTTGTGAAATCACTCAAATTATTCACGACAACGGTGGTTTGGTTTATATGGATGGTGCGAATATGAATGCGCAAGTTGGATTAACAAATACATCAACAATTGGTGCTGATGTTTGCCACTTGAACTTACACAAAACATTCGCTATTCCACACGGCGGCGGCGGACCAGGAGTTGGACCAATTTGTGTAAACGAAAAATTAGTTCCGTTTTTACCAACCAATCCAATCATTCCTACTGGTGGAGATCAAGCTATTACTGCTATTTCAGCTGCGCCTTATGGTTCGGCTCTAGTATGCTTAATCTCTTATGGTTATATCACAATGCTTGGTGCTGAAGGTCTAAAACAATCAACACAATATGCTATTTTGAATGCCAATTATATGAAAGCGCGTTTAGAATCTCACTATCCTGTTTTATATTCAGGAGAAATGGGAAGAGCTGCACACGAAATGATTTTGGATTGTAGAGCTTTCAAAGAAAAAGGAATTGAAGTGGGCGATATTGCAAAACGTTTGATGGATTATGGTTTCCATGCACCAACCGTTTCTTTCCCAGTGGCAGGAACATTGATGATTGAACCAACAGAATCAGAAGATTTAGCTGAATTAGATCGTTTTTGTGATGCGTTAATTTCAATAAGAAAAGAAATTGAAACTGCTACAAAAGAAGATAGTAACAATGTGTTGCACAATGCACCTCATACTTTAAATATGTTAACTGCCGATACTTGGAATTTCCCTTATACAAGAGAACAAGCAGCTTACCCATTAGATTATATTGCAGAAAATAAATTTTGGCCAAGTGTTCGTCGTATTGATGATGCTTATGGCGATAGAAATTTAGTTTGTAGCTGTGCTCCTATTGAAGCGTATATGTAATCTGTAAGTACGAGATACGAAATTAGAAATACGAAGTTAAAGGTTTCAAGTTATTACTTTGAAACCTTTTTCTTTTTATAAAAAATGACTTAAATCAGATTATTAAAACCGTAATCAAGTAACTTTGCATTCTAATTTTTCAAAAAATGAATGATATTCAAACTCAGGAAGACATTTATAAAATTGTTGATGAATTCTACAAAAAATTATTTGCTGATGAAAGAATTAGCTACATTTTTACTGAAGTAATTCCAGTTCATTTGAAACTAGAAGAACATCTTCAAATGTTAGTTAAATTTTGGTCGCAATCTCTTTTGGGAACTGGCGGCTATTTTAACAATTTGACTCAAATTCATTTGGATGTAGATTTAAAATCGCATTTATCAAAAGAATTGTTTGAAATTTGGTTGACACATTTTGAAGCTGCCATTAACGAAAATTTTGAAGGTTTTAATTGCGAACGTATGAAAAATATGGCTCATAATCTTTCAACAATTATGCAAATAAAAATCGCACA
>JADLGD010000257.1 GCA_020849495.1 Fluviicola sp. | reverse complement strand
TTCCAGGACAAACAGCCCAGATTTTTTCACCAAGTGTCAATGGAAGTTATGCCGTGCAATTGACTGAAAATGGTTGTGTTGACACTTCGGCTTGTGTTGTTGTTACAACAGTTGGAGTTGACGAAAATACCTTTGCTGAAACGATCAAAGTCTATCCAAATCCCAACAATGGTCAATTCTCCATTGAATTAGCAGATAATTCACTAGTAGAGATCACGGATATATTAGGGAAACAAGTTTTCAAAGGCAACTTGCAAAAAGGTGCTAACCAAGTGAATTTATCACACATCGAAACAGGCGTTTATTTTGTGACCATCATCACCGGAGGGAAACAAGTGAGCGTTAAGATCGTGAAAGAATAGAATTTAAAATAATAGTAAAAAAATGAAACAAGTAATAATAGCCTTTACGAGCCTTTTTTTGAGTAGTGTTTCCATTGCTCAAAATCAGAAGGACCTCATTCATAAAACAGCGAATGTTAACAGTATTGAAAAACTAGAAGCGTACAATAAACATCTTCAAAACAGCCAACAACAATTGGTTTTTCAAGAAAACAAAGGTCAAGTTTCTGATCAGAATTTTCATTCACGACCCGATGTACTCTTCAGCGGGCAAAGCAACGGCATGGTGTTTCATTTGAAAAACAAAGGTATCAGCTATCAACTCAATCGAGTGTATAGTTACAAAGAGGTGAAAGATGAAAGTACAGGTGAAATGCGCAGTGAAATTGACCAATCAACCATTTATCGAATAGACATCAACTGGTTAAACACAAATGGCGCCACTCGAGTAAAAAAAGAAAATGTGGTGAAAGGATTCAATAATTATTATTTAGAACATTGCCCAAATGGCGCGCTAAATGTGTTGAGCTATGAAAACGTTTTCTATGAAAACATCTACAACGGTATCGACTTAAAATGGTACAGCAATAATGGCTCTTTAAAGTATGATTATTTAGTTGCTGCTGGAGCAGATTACCAGCAAATAGTGTTTGAAATTGAGGGTGCAGAAAGTATAGTGGTAAATGAAAAAGGACAATTGGTGATAAAAACACCTTTAGGCACCATTATGGAAGAATCACCGTATGTTATTCAAGAGGGCAAAGAACTAAAAAGCCAATGGGTAATCAACAACAACCGCATTCATTTTAACATTGAAAACATAGATGCATCAAAACCTTTTATTATCGATCCTGTGGTGAGACAATGGGGAACTTATTATGGAGGATCCAATGAAGATATTGGTATTTCTTGTGTAGTAGACTTATCAAATAGTGTTTATTTAACAGGCTATTCAACAAGCTCTCTGGGTACAACTATTGCAACTTCAGGTTCACATCAAAATACTTTTGGTGGATTTGAGGATGCTTTTTTAGTGAATTTCAATTCTTTGGGAGCTCGTCAGTGGGGTACCTATTATGGCGGTTTTGGATCTGATAGAGGTTATTCTTGCGCTGTGGACGCTTCAGGAAATGTTTGTGTGGCAGGTATTACAACTTCCAATTCTGCTATTGCATCACCCGGCAGCCATCAAACTGTTTATGGAGGTTTACAGGATGCATTTTTAGCAAAATTTAATTCATCAGGAATAAGATTGTGGGGGACCTACTATGGAGGAGCCAATGAAGAAGAGGGAAATTCTTGTGCAATTGACGCTTTAGGTAATATTTTTGTAGTAGGTCATACCGAATCGAACTCAAATATAGCAACTATTGGAAGCCATCAAAACACTCTAGATGGCATTACACGAGATGCATTTTTAGTGAAATTCAGTTCATCAGGAATTCGTCAATGGGGTACATATTATGGAGGTGCTTCTACTGATGATGCCTTTACTTGCGCTATTGATCAGTCTGGAAATATTTATTTTGCAGGGTATTCTAGTACAATAGGTGGTAACAGTATAGCTACTTTAGGCAGCCATCAAAGCACTCATGGTGGAGGGTCGTTAGATGCATATTTAGTAAAGTTCAATTCTTTAGGTGTGCGCCAATGGGGAACTTATTATGGTGGTTCAGGATTTGAGCTTGGTATTTATGCTACCATCAACACAATTGGAGATATTTATTTATGTGGCAGATCATCAGGTTTAAGTGGTTCAGCTATTGCGACTATAGGTAGTCATCAAAGTTCTAATTTTGGAGCAGATGATGCTTTTTTAGTAAAATTCAATTCTTCTGGAGTTCGTCAATGGGGTACTTACTATGGCGGATTAAATAATGATGTAGGATATTCATGTGTTGCTGATGCTTCTGGAAATGTATATTTGACGGGTATAACAGAATCGTCTTCAATAGGTACAGATATAGCTACACTTGATGGGTATCAAACTACATTTGGGGGTGGATCGGCTGATGCTTTTTTAGTGAAATTCAATTCTACGGGAATTCGTCAGTGGGGTACTTTTTATGGTGGATCTGAATCGGAATTCGCACAGGGAAGTGCTATAGATGCATTTGGAAGAATTTATATAAGTGGAAGAACGCAAACAACGACAGGAACGACTATAGCTACATTAGGGAGTCATCAATCTGTATATGGAGGAGGAAATGGAGATGCTTTTTTGGCTAAATTCATAGACTGCGCTCCCAATTCTGGAACAGCATCAATAACTTCATGTAATCCAATCACATGGATTGATGGAAATACCTATTCAACTAGCAACAGCACTGCCACGCATACCTTAACCAACACAGCTGGTTGTGATAGTATTGTTACCTTGAACTTTACTCGTTTAATGCCAACTTCAGGAACAGCAACAATTACATCTTGTAATCCCATCACTTGGATAGATGGAAATACCTATTCAACTAGCAACAGCACTGCCACTCATACGTTAACTAATGCCGCTGGTTGTGACAGTGTCGTTACGTTGAACTATATACTTTTATTGCCAACTTCAGGAACAGCTGTCATTTCTTCTTGTGATCCAATCACATGGATCGATGGAAATACCTACTCAACAAGTAATAGCACTGCCACTCATACCTTAACCAATGCAGTTGGTTGTGATAGTATCATTACATTGAACTATACGCGCTTATTGCCAACTTCTGGAACGGCTGTCATTTCTTCTTGTGATCCAATCACTTGGATTGATGGAAACACATACTCAACCAGTACCAACACACCAACATTTACATTGACCAATGCTGCGGGTTGCGATTCTGTCGTAACACTCAATTTAACCATTAACAGTGTTTCAAATCTAAGCACTTCTTTATCCGGA
>JADLGD010000256.1 GCA_020849495.1 Fluviicola sp. | reverse complement strand
AGAATAAGCTTCTTTGCCGTCAAAAGCATAAAGGTTTTCTGTTTTGATCACATCCAATTGGCTATCCAGTGCACAAATCAACAAGGAAATGATTTTGGAATGGTTGATATGACTAGAAGCATTTGGTTTTAAACGACATCTCCAATGATCTGTGCAGAATGTTTCTTTGAATCCATCAGGCCATACTTTGATTCCACGGTTGGTAATCATGGTAAGTTCAATCCCAGCTTGTTCGATTTCTTTGACTTTTTTTGCTAATTCGTTTGGATCAGTTCCTTTCCAGTGTACAAACAAATCAATTCCTTTCAATTCTTTTTTTGCTGCTGGTTTACGTTTGTATTTTGGTAATTCTAACGCTGCATTCCCTGCATAAGAAGCCGGATTGAAATGTTGAGGTTGTTTTCCAAGATTATGAATGACAGCTTGAGCAAAAGCTTTCGTACCAACTTTTTGTTTGCTCGTACCTTCTTTGTAAATGTCTTCCGTATGAATACCATCTTCAAGCGTTTTTAGCCAAGCATTTTGAATTTTCTCTGCAACTGCTGTTTGACCAATGTGATTGAGCATCATCACTGCACCTTGCAATAAACCGGATGGATTGGCAATGTCTTTCCCTGCAATGGTAGGAGCAGAGCCGTGAATCGCTTCAAACATGGCACATTCTTCTCCGATGTTTGCTGATCCCCCCAATCCAACTGAACCTGTAATTTGAGCTGCAACATCACTTAAAATGTCACCATACAAGTTCTGCATCACAATCACATCAAAATCTTCGGGTGTATCTGCCAATTTTGCAGCGCCAATGTCAACGATCCAGTGTTCGTTTTCGATTTCTGGATATTCTTGAGCAATTTCATTGAAAACAGCATGAAATAAACCGTCTGTTTGCTTCATGATATTGTCTTTTGAAAAACAAGTCACTTTTTTACGGTTCTGTTGTTTCGCGTATTCAAAAGCATAACGAATGATTTTTTCGCAACCTGGACGAGAAATCAATTTCAAACACTGTACAACTTCATCTGTTTGTTGGTGTTCGATTCCAGCATACAAATCTTCTTCATTTTCTCGAATGATAACAACGTCCATGACTGGATGCTTAGTGGTTACATAAGGATGTAAACTGATACACGGTCTCACATTGGAATACAAGCCAAGGAATTTACGCGTTGTTACATTTAAACTCTTGTATCCTCCTCCTTGTGGTGTTGTTATTGGTGCTTTTAAAAAGATTTTATTGTTGCGAATAATATCCCATGCTTCGGAAGCAATACCGGAAGTGTTTCCAGATAAATAGACTTTTTCCCCAACTTCAATTTCATCAATTTCGATGTCTGCTCCCGCTGCTGAAAGTATATCTAGCGTGGCATTCATGATTTCTGGACCAATTCCGTCTCCTTTTGCTACTGTTATCTTTTTCATGTTATAAAGTTTGAACAGTGCAAATGTTGCAAGAAATAACTATATGTTTTTATTTATTGTTTTTATATTTAGCATAATAAAAATTTATGCAATATTGCTTAGCCTTTATTCGATGAGCATCCTTTGTAAACATTTTTAAAGGTTTAATGGTTGTATGAATACCTAACTTGTTTTTGTTAATGATCGACCAAAAAAAAAGCGTGAAAAACGAAAGTGTATAAGTTTAAATCGCGCTTAAAATTGGAGTCAGATTTTATTGTACATGAATTACTGTTTGAATAGTTATCATTAGCTTTACAGTACATTTTATTAGAAATAATTTATGATTACAAAAACAATAAGAACCCTTTTTGTTCATGCCGTATTTTTTTTAGGATTCGTCCTATCAATTACTTCTTCGCTCCAAGCTCAAGTTGTTACTGAGAAGCGAGTAGAGTTTGACTTAGGTGAAGGATTTACATCTTATTCAATGACTGAATTTGGTGATAAGGGTATTATGGTTTACTACCGAACAGAAAAATACTTTGATAATAAGTTTACTTGGACAGTAGAACAATATTCTACGGATATTGAAAAAGTGATTTCTAAAGAATTTGAAATGGACAATCACTTTAGTTTATCTAGCTCAAAAAGAGATGAAGATGCGATGTACTTGTATTTTGTTACCAAAAAAAACGAATACAAATTGGTTCAAATCGAAATTGAAGATTTGTCTGTGAAAATTATTTCTGGTAAAACACCAAAGAAGATGCTTGCATCTAATATGATGATCATGGATGATAAAGTATTTATCGTTTATACATCAAGAAAACTTGAAATATTGAAGCAAATTGATGTAACAGCTGGAATTGATAAAGATATAGAATTAAATGTTGAAGGGTACACTGCATCTGCGATTACATTTGAAAATTTTCAAGTTGATGAAGAAAGTAAAGAACTATATGTTTTTTTAAATGTAATTGATAAAAAGTCAATGGATGTCTATGTCTTGAGATATAATCTTGAAGGAATACTTGAAGAGACAATCAATTTATCATTGGAAACAGATTTAAAGTTGACATCAATTTCAGGTACTTATTTAAGAAAAGGTGAATATTTATATACTGGCACCTATTCATCAGTTAAGCGTGCAGGAAACAACACTTCTGAAGGTATTTATATTGCCAAAACAACAAATGGATCGATTGATTTTTTGAAATTCTATAATTTCACTGATTTTGATCAATTCTTGAGCTATTTACCACAAAGGAAACAAGATAAAATTGAAAAAAAGAAAGGTAAAGCGGAAGCAAATGGAAAAGAATATGTGATTAGCTATTTGATGGCCTCACACAACATTCGTTTCATTGATGGAAAATTTATCTATATAGGTGAAGCGTATTATCCAACCTATAGATCTGTAGATTATACTACTTATGTTAACGGAAGTATGGTTACCAATACAAGAACTGTTTTCGATGGTTATCAATATACACATGCTACAGTTGCTGCTTTTGATATCGAAGGTGAAAAATTGTGGGATGTGACGTTTGAGATGTATCCTTGGAGTAAACCTTTTTCTGTTATAAAATTCATTCGTGTTACTGAGACAAGTGAACGTGAAATAGGTCTTATGTTTACTAGTGTAGGTAATATTAAATCAAAAGCAATTAGCTCTGACGGTGAAGTTTTAAACGAACAAGAAATTACGATGATTGAGACAGGAAATGAAACCGATAAAGTGAAGTATACAAATTCAAACTTAACTTTTTGGTACAACAACTATTTCTTAGCTCATGGTTTTCAAACCATTAAAAATAAAGAAGAGAAAGAAGAGAGAGGCAAAGTAAAACGTTATGTTTATTTTATCAATAAATTAAGTTATTCATTTTAATCTTCATTCGTTTCTTTCAATAGAATACATCCATTGGTGTGAAAAACGTTAGTGTATTGGTTTTGTGATTTTAAGATAAAATAAATCTTCATTTTAGTGCATGACCATGATTTTAACATGCGAAATGCCTATAGAAGTGTTTAAAGTTAAGGTGTAAAATCCATCTTTTTCCAAATGAAATGTTGTTGTTTTATCAACTTTGAGGTCTTGAAGTACAACTCGACCATTTGCATCAATAATGGATACAATTGCCTCTTCTGAACTGCTAATATTGAAAATGCCTGTGGATGGATTAGGATAGAGCTGAATGAAATTCGAATCAAAGGTTGCTAGATTGGCTACCTGACTTCCATAAGTAAAACTAAAGGGCAAAGAACAATAAAACGTACTGTCGTTTGGATCTTGAATGATCAAATGACCAGAAAAAAGAGTATTACTTGGAACGGCGGCTGCATTTGCAATTGTGACACTGGAATAATAACCACTTGTATACCCATTGCTAGCATCACTTGGAATTCCTAAAAAGGTTGGTACTGAAAGTGAATCGATGAAATCAATGTACGGATTTTCATCCAAATCAACAGTAAAAAAAGGATAAGCAATAAATGTTTGACTCGAATTGTAAACGGTAATTTGAAAGGTGTTGTTTTCAATTATAACAGTATCAACACTCAATGAATCACAAACTGTTTGGGCGTGAATAGCTGAATTCAAGCATAAAACAGAAAAGAAAAGAATAAAATGTTTCATATCTCTTGTTTTTATGTTGTTAACTTAATGAATAATAGTTAAAATGAAAAATAAGTTTGAGTTCTGATAAAAGACCATTTTTTTCTTTTTTTGCAATAATAATCGGTCATGAAAGTTGAAGTTCCATTCAAATACCTTTTCTCAAATGTGATCTTCAATTGTTTATAATCTTCTGAGAATTGCGGATTATGTATGTAAAAAAGCGAGTCAAGATCATTGAACTTAGTAAATTGACAATGAGGTTGTTTGATTTTAAATGAGTTCCAATTCAGCTCTCTTGAAAAAAGAAAACGATTGTAAATACTATCTGATTTAGGAGTTTGAGCTATTTCAAAAATGGTAATTGTTGTTTTATACGTCTTACTTATTTGTTTGAGTTCGCTTTGAATAATCTTCACAACAAATGTTGAATCGTAATCACTTTGTGCGAGTATTTTTGAAGAACACCCGAAAGTCAAAATCCAAGCATACAAAAGTTGTTTTTTCATTCTTACGTTATCAATTTTCAATTTTTATCATGATTAATTGTTTGATTGATGGTAGTGTTGTTTGATCAGTTACTTCCAGTCGTATTCCACGACCTTCAGCGTATTTTTTAGCAGCGTTGAGCTCTGTTTTAATACTTTCTAAAACCGAGCTTTCATTGATTTTAGTCAACGCTTTATCTCCGAAGACCAAAGCTACTTTAAAAAACTGAACTCTTGGTAGTAAATAGACCAATACCCGTTTGCGATCTTTAATGCGGTAACTCCATCCAAATTTTTCTCCCGAAAAGTGCCATTCACCTATTGCATGTGGAGCATATTTGAGTGTGAATTGTTCAAGCTCAAGCCAATTTTCTAGATGATTTCCTAATGCTGTTTTTAAATCTTCGCTACTTGGTTGTATAATTTTATCTGTGAAAACACTTTTCATTGCTGTTGATCAGTTTACATTGGTGAACAAATCTCTATGAGAAAACCATTGATATCACGTAGATATCCTACTTTTTGTCCCCAAGGTTTTTCTTTCAATGGTTCAAAAGCTATAGCTCCAGCTGCAAGGGCATTTTCATAATCGGCTTCACAATTGTCTGATGTAAAGGCGATTTCCACACCAAATGGTTTGTTGTTAGGTGAGATGCGCTCAAATCCATTTGTGAAATTGGATTCTCCTAATGCAATCGATGCAAATGAAAGGGTTGTTTCACCTGTGATTAACTCTCCATAATCATTCTCAGGTGTGACAAATTTACGCTGAAAACCAAAGGCTTTTTCATAAAATTCAATGGTAGCAGTAACGTTTTCGACATATAATATGGTGTAAGCAAATTTGATCATAAGGCATTTAATTTTAAATAATTAGAAGTGTTAATTAGTTTTCCGTTGGCATCTTTTACATGGACAATGGTGTGCGTTGCTGCTGTTTGCGTTTCAAAAAACAATTGTTTTGGCGATAGCGCTTTTTCACTTTTTACTTGTACAGAAAGGATGTTTCCATCCACAATCAAATCAAAATAAATAGGGAAGGGATGCTTGTTTTTTACACGTAAATCTTTGTGTCCATAAACAACTGTAGCATCCAGTCCAAGAGGAGTAAACCGTGTTTCCTCGGTGTATAAATCCAAAGAATGATTGTAGCGTTCGATGATTTCCAAATCGGCAAGGATACTTGCATGATAAATGATTCCGGAAACCTGACACAAGCCACCTCCAATGTCTTCGCTGACTTTTCCATTTTGTATGGATCGACTTTTCTTGTAGTCTTTGGAAGGATTTCCAACTATTCTCCAAAAGGAAAACACTTCATTGGGTTGGATGATGGTTTGATTGATGGCTTGAGTAGCTAAACTTAAGTTAAAGACTTTGTTTTCAAAGGTTTCACTGGGTTTTATTTCTTGTGAAATGGAAATAGAAAAAGGGAGTTCAAACGCATTTTTTTTCTTGCTCGCAAATTGAACCCTTGATGTTTGGTCTTTCAACCAACTCAATGTCAATTTTATGGAACGTTTGAAGGTTGCTATGAAGCTCATTGCTTTTTCATTTCAAGGATGAGGTACGAACTGTATTCTTTCAAAAAAGAACGTGCCATTAATGCATCCAATTTAATTAAAAATCGTCGCAATGATGAAGGAAATCGATGGATTGGAAAAAATAGAATGCCAAAAGATCGACTCAATTTAAAATCAGAGAGTTGCTTTAGTTCCTTCATAGATTTGCTGTTGGCTCCATGCCATTCATTCGATTGATACTTGAACAATGATCTCCTTTTCTTAGATGGAATATCGAAAATCAAGCGACCATTTGGTTTCAAGATTCGATGACATTCTTTGAGGATTTGATCAATTTGCTCGTCTTTTAAATGCATGAAAAAGTGAAAACTGATGATGGTATCAATTGAGTTGTCAGCAATACCAGTTGCATCTGCTGGAGCGTGAATGACTTGTTTTTCCGGATGTTTTTGTTTGGAAATTGCGACCATTTTTTCACTGGCATCCACACCAATCGCTGCATAATTCAGTAGGCGACCACTTCCACAAGCTAAATCAACTACTTTTTCAGTTGAATTATTCAAAAGTTGATCTAAGACTTTACGTTCTTGTTTATCGATGTATTGACCGTAAGTATTCGCAAATCTACTTTGATCATACGTGTCAGCAATCTCATCATAATAAGCAACCACTTTATCCATGCAGCAATTTAAGAAAAATCTTTGTAAATGATTTTCTTGCTGGAATAGTTATCATACTAAGCTTTTACCAATTGACTTAAAAAGGCTTCTGCTTTTTGATGAATCGTTTCTTGTTTGGTCGCATCCCATTTATCATAAGTTCGAATGAGCATTCCAAGTCGAGGATTTCCAAGGAAAAATGCACGTTGTTTGTCCATGAAACGCCAAAACAGTGCATCCCAGATTTCTTGCCATTCACCTTTTGGATAATCGCTCATTTTCATCAGATAATTGCTACCACTGATGTATGGTTTGGTTGAAAGGATTCCACCATCTGCAAACTGACTCATGCCATACACATTTGGAACCATAACCCAATCATAGGCATCGATGAATAATTCCATGAACCAACGATACACTTCATCTGGATCAAATTCACACAATAATATGAAATTACCAAGCACCATCAAGCGCTCAATGTGATGGCAATAGCCAGTTGATAATACTTTTTGTATGGTTTCATCTATCGGGAGAATTCCTGTTGTACCATCGTAAAAACTAGCTGGAATTTTGCGTGTAAATCCCCAGAAATTGGTGGTTCTTTCTTGTCTGCCTTTGGTAATGTAAACCCCTCGAATGAATTCTCTCCAGCCAATGATTTGTCGTACAAAACCTTCCAAAGAATTGATGGGAATGTTGTTTTCAAAAGCAAAAGCAATTGTTTTGTCTAAAATCTGTTGTGGTGTAAGCAAACCAACATTGAGCATGGGGGTCAAAACGCTGTGATTCAAGATGGATGCATTGCGAACGATGGCATCTTCGTAATCACCAAATTCCTGAAAACGTGTTTCTAAAAAATCATTCAACCATTGTTCACTTTCTTCAAAAGTAGTTGGGTAGGTAAAAGAAGGATTTAACCTTCCAATATTGTTGCTGAAATACGTTTGAGTATAGTGTTTTGCCTCTTTTGTAAATGGATTTTCTTTCGGAAAAAGAATCGGTGGTATTTGTTTGTTTTTCGGGAATTTCTTTCGGTTTTCTTCATCAAAAGACCATTTTCCACCAAGAGGTGCTCCGTTTTTAGAGAGAAGTAGTGCTTTTGAAATGCGCTGTTGCTTGTAAAATTCCGTTTGAAAAAACTTCTTTTTATTGGGTTTGAAAAAGGTTTCAAGTGATGATGGAGTATTCAAAAACAATGGCGAATCAATAATCTGTAAACCAAGATTGAGAGTTGAACAAGCTTTTGATATTCTTCTCAATAACCAATCATCAACAGGATCAATGATGGAAATGGCATCATAACCGTTGTTTTTTAAATGAGGTAGCAGCAAACGGATATCAGAAATTGCTTCTTTTGAATCAATGTACTGAACATTCTTTCCATTTTGGTTCAGATGAGCTTCAAAAGCTTTCATGCTAGCTCGATGAAAAGCAATTTTTTGTTGGTGAAAATTGAATTCCTTGAAATACAAGTGTTCTTCAATGATAAAGTATTGCCCTTCAATCACATCAAGTGGTTGTTCTTTAAACAGCTGATGCGGAAAAATGAGTTTAGCTGTTGGCATGAATGGAAGATTTATTACGACGGCATTTTTCACTGCAATACTTCACATCATCCCAGTGTTTTTCCCATTTTTTACGCCAAGTAAATGGCAATTGGCAAACTAAACAAATCTTTTGAGGAAGGTCTCGTTTTTTCATTTTTCGCTTCTATTAGTTAGGAAACAAAAAATGAGAATTTAAGTTCTATTTTGATTTTGATTTCTTTCGATAGGAGGGATAGTGCCTGTTTTTTGTCGCATTGTTGACAATTAATGCAACGGCTAACAAAATCAAGCTGCCGCTTAAAACAGGAGAAAGAACGTAGAAATATCCAAGTGTTTTGATTTTTTCACTGCCAATGATTGCTATCAAAGCTGTTGCTCCACCAGGAGGATGAAGTGTCTTAGTCAATTGCATAGCTACTATCGATAAAGCAACTGCAAGTGGAGCAGTTAACCAAATGATGTCTGGTAAAAATCGGTAAATCGTCACACCAATCAATGCTGAAATGACATGTCCACCGATTAAATTTCGCGGCTGCGCCAAAGGACTTTGAATAGCTCCGTAAATCAACACACTTGAGGCGCCAAATGAACCAATTAAGAAGATGTTTTCCTCTTTTGTTAAAGTAAACGATTGAATAAAAGCAATCAAACCAATACCAATAAAAGCGCCTAAAAACGACCAAAAGTGTTCTTTTACATCCACTAAGGTTTCTTTGTAAACAACATAGCGAGTAATTCGAAATTGTCTTTTAAGTTTTTTCATTTTTTTGTAAAGTAGCCCTTTTGATCGTTAGCAAGTGCACTCAAAATTCAGATTGTGAATTTATTAATTTTTAAGTTGGGAGTGAAAATTCTATTTAAATGTTCAGAAGCAAAAAAAAACGCTGATACTCAGATAAAGAGTGAATCAGCGTTTTAAAAAGTTGTTTAAGAAATCTATTTACAAGGCACATCGCCCCAAGCACCACCGTTCATGACCACGTTTCCAACATTTAATCCTGTTAACCAATCGGTAGCTTGACCAGCTCGGCCTCCTGAACGACAAACGAAAATAACGGTGTCAAATTCGCTCAATTCGGCAGCATGACTGTCTAAAGCATCCAAAGGATAATTGACTGCACAATCTGCATGTCCGTCACCGTTCCATTCTTCTGGTGTGCGCACATCTACGATGATACTTTTGCCGTTTCCTTTAAATGAAGGGTCTTTTTTAGGAGTTTCTGTTGTTCCACAAGCAGTTAGGAATAAAACACTTCCCAATGCCAGCATACTGAATAATTGTTTCATAATTCGTCGTTTGTTGTTTCTTTTTCAATGAGTTGTTTGCTTGGATCGATCTGACATGCTCCGTTGAATGCACACGTTTTGTAAATCACACTGATCAGTGCTATTCCAGCTAAAGCGAGTAATAATATTGCTTCTGTACCATGAATTGCTCCACTAGATACAGCAATGACACTACCAATGATGAAAACAATGTAAATAAGTCTACTCAGTGTCATTTTAGTGCGATTGAAAAAGCCCTGCTCATTGAGATTAGTCAAATTGAACAGGGCTTCGTGTGTTTATTTTTTAATGGTTGAAGGACAAACGTAATCCGTTTTTGGTAAACTAGTTTTTGCAATAGCAGCAAATCCACCAGTTACATCAACGATATCATCCCAACCGCGTGCTTTCAAAATGGAAGCAGCAATCATACTTCGGTATCCACCAGCACAATGCAAGATGATGTGTTTGTCTTTCGGGAATTCACTTAAATAATCATTCATGAAATCCAAAGGAATGCTTTTCGCTCCGTCAACATGCTCAGCAGCAAATTCTCCTGGTTTACGCACATCGATTAAAACAGTATCAGCTGTAAATTGCGCTTCTAACTCTTCAGCCGTAATTCTTCCAACGCTATCAACTTCATTTCCTTCACTTTTCCAAGCATTGAAACCACCTTCCAAGTAGCCTAAAACGAAATCATAACCAACACGCGCCAAACGTTTGATGGTTTCTTCTTCCATACCAGCTTCAGTGATGATCAACAATTGTTGTTTAACATCTGGAATCAAAGCACCCACCCAAGGAGCAAATTGACCATTTAATCCAATATTGATGGAATTTGGAATAAAGCCTTCTGCAAAAACTTCAGGATTACGAGTATCTAAAACTACGGCACCTGTTTCACCAGCAGCCGCTTCAAATTCGCGAGGAGATAAACCACGTAAACTACGCGTCATTACTTCAGCGATATTGTCATAGCCTTGTTTGTTCATGGCTACGTTCATTCCAAAGTATCCTGGAGGAGGCAATAAACCATCCGTTACTTCTTTCACAAATTCTGCTTCCGTCATATCTGCTCTCAATGCATAATTCACTGCTTTTTGATTGCCCAACAAATCGGTTGTTTCTTTACTCATGTTTTTTCCACAAGCTGAACCAGCACCATGCGCAGGATAAACCGTAATGTCATCTGCCAATGTCATGATTTTGTTTCTTAACGAATGGAATAGGGTAGCAGCCAATTGTTCTTGGGTCATATCTGCTGCTTTTTGAGCCAAGTCAGGTCTTCCAACGTCTCCAATAAACAAGGTGTCTCCTGAAAACAAAGCTGTATCTTTTCCGCTTTCATCTTTCAACAGAAAACAGCTACTTTCCATGGTGTGTCCAGGTGTATGCAACAATTCAATCGTTACATTTCCCAATTGAAACACTTCGCCATCTGTAGCAATGTGTGCTTCAAAAGCAGTCTTAGCATTTGGTCCATAAACGATGGTAGCTCCAGTAGCTTTGGCTAAATCTACGTGACCAGAAACGAAATCCGCATGGAAGTGTGTTTCAAAAATATACTTGATTTTTACCCCGTCTTTTTCAGCTCTTTCAATGTAAGGAGTGATTTCGCGTAAAGGGTCAATAATTGCTGCTTCACCATTGGATGTAATGTAATAAGCGCCCTGCGCCAAGCATCCGGTGTAAATTTGCTCGATGTTCATATCTATGTTTGTTTACAGTTTGTTCCGACAAATGTTGAATTTCTTCTTCAATTTCCTTGTAACCAAAGTTACTAAAAGTGATAGTTTAATACAAGGTCAAATTGAATCATATTGGTTTTATTGATGATGTAACGGTAGTTATCGTAGTAATTTCCATTGTTAAATTTGCTAATCACTAACAATTGAGCATCCAATCCTTCCAGAATTTTTGTAAATGAATAGCGTATATCAGCGTTTGCTTGAAAGTAAGAAGGCATTCCATATTTGTTAAGTGCTACATTTTTTACATCTGGCATGTCAAAATACCCAGCAGACAAACCGATTTTCAAGCGTGATTTCGGAAATGGGCGATTGTATTTTACAACCAAAGCATGGACATCACCAAATCCCTCGTTTCGTTCACGTGGCATAAAGGTGTAAAACGGATCTCGACCCCATTCACGAGGCATTAAGTACCTTCCATCTGCTGTTATTCGAGTATAATTCACCGAAAAAGTCGACTTCTTGTGTTTGTATTCCACTTTTCCACCAAAAACCATACTGTGGCTGTCTTGATCCATATAGGTTTTACTTTGATCTTTGTTCCCTCCATATTCCACTGCATCTTGACGAATAAATTGTGCGCCAACTGTCATCGATTGTTGATCATTGAATGTTTTTTTTGCTTCTACTTGTACAAATGCGCTATTCAATACTTCATCAACATACAAATCCCCTAATTGAACATTCAACCATTTGTAAAATTGAGAGTTGGTTCCAAGAAAAAAGACATTTTTCGTTCTCAAATTACCCGCATAATCGGATTTGATACCTGATGTGTTCACACCTTGTGGATACAAGCCTATCGATTCACCGATGCCATACCATTTGGTGGTACTTCGGGGTGAAATATTCCACAACCATCCTGCTTGGAAACGTGTTTTATTGCCCAATTTTGTATCGATTGTAAGTCCTTCAACACCTGTTGGTCGCATTCGCCCGTCTTGTAAATTGATGAAAGGAGTATTTAACAGTAAACGACCAAAACCGATGTGCCCTGTTTTCCAATGGTAGTTTAAATACAATTCTTCTAAACGATCAATATCTTTATGGTTATTGGGATTCTCAATGTCAAACAAACCGATTTCATAACGATTCGATTGATTGGTGATGGGGTCTATGTTGGATAACTTTGTAGAACCAATATTAAAAACATAAAAACCACTGATACCAATTTGTAAGCGATGATAAATAGCGGTTTCAAATTTTAAACCACCGCCAACTGCATTTGCAAAATAATCGCTCAAACCACCTTCATTGATGGTGTTCATGAAAAAATAGCGAAAGTGTCCTTGAATGGTTCCTTTTTTAAAGGCATTTAAGATGGATGCAGTATCAGCGATTTGTAAGTTATTTCCTTTGTAAGTACCTGGTTTCTCGCCAATTTCCTGATGTTGAGCAACGACAATTCCTGCCCATGCAAGTGATAGGAACGTAAAAAATGTTTTCATGTGTTTGATTTTTTCTAAAATCCGGCTTTAGTGTAAGCCCAGCCGTCTTGTTGTTTGTCGATTATTTCTAGGATTCCAGCTTTCACAAATTGGATGTTTGTTGCTAGTTCTTCTTTGGTAATGTTTTTTTCGCGCATGGTGTTTTCGCAAGCAATGAATGTCAAATGTCCATTCGAATTTGATAATAGACTAGCTAATTTCGCTTCGTTTTTTTGTTTTAAGAAATTCATTCCTGGTCCATGACAAACAACTTCGATTTTAATCATTGGATCGGCTTCACGTAAGTTTTTCAATTGAATCATCAATGATTTATAGGCCATCGTATCTGGGGAAGTCAATTGCATCACTACTTTTCGTTCACGAATAGTCTCTGTTTGGCTTAAACTTATTTGAGCAAATCCAAAGCTCAAAAGTAAAATGAGAAGTGTTTTCATAATCTGTTATTTAAATTCATAAGCAACACCATGTACTTGTGAAAGTAATTCTGGCGATGCATCTAAAATAATGGCGTTGTTTTCAGGTGTTGGAGTAATAGGTGAGTTGGCTTTCAAATATTCCCTCATAATGGTATGTAAAGTACTTGAAGTGTTTTTTGCTTCTTTCACTTTGCGCATGCGACACAACATATCTTCAGGGTCACCTTCTCGTTCGCATGCTAAAATGCTGTAATCGCGATTTAAATCCAATGGTTCACCTTTAAAAGTGATGCTTTGAACACGTTTTCCCTCTTCACCAAAAGCGTTGAATCGTACTTGAATACCTTTGAATTTGACCACCCAACCACCAAATCGTTTACCAGCATCTGAAGCAAATACATTGTTCAATTCCTTCTCCATCCAATTGGTGATTTGTTGACCAGTTACTTTCCCCATTCGAGCTGTACTATCTACAGGCAACATGTCAAAAATAAAAGAGTTGGTAATCGGAATATTTCCTGTACTGTCTTTACTTACTCTTGGTGGACAAAAACGAAATCCATTGGACAGCACGATGTCGATTTCAGGGAATTTCCAATGCAAAGCATTCAAAATCATGGTATCGATAGGGTTTTCTACTACAAAATAACGGTACAACGGAATGGTAGAGTAACCTATAATTTCATTCATCTTTGGCAAAAAGGCCGCTTCTGAATCAAAAATGATGCTTTCAATGGCTTTATCGGGTTTGATGCTTTCGTTGATTTCAACTAATTCATACTCATCTTTGATGACTTTACCGTTTTCAACTGTCAATTGTAATTTTCCCACAAAAGAGCCAAAAGCTCCTGGTTCAACTACCTTGGCATGCTTACATTGGATAGGAACACGAACACGTTCATGGGTATCGCCTCCTAAAATGTAATCAACTCCTGCACAAGCATCATTGTTTGCTAAAGCAATTTGTTGTGATAATCCTAAATGTCCAATGATAGCTACAAAAGCACAGTTTTCCTGATTTTTCAAGACATCAACGTAATGTGCCAAATTCTCTTCAGGATGCGTGTATAAAATTCCTTTACTATAAACTGGCGATTGACGAAGCGGAACTAAATGATCGGTATAACCCAAAAATCCAATTTTAATTCCCGCTACATGCCAGGTGTAGTAGGGTTGAAATATCAATTCTCCTCGTTTTCCTTCGCCTAAATCGTGGTACATGTTCGCACAAACTTTGGGTGCATTCAAACGACCCAATAAGTTTTGCATTTTACGTTTGCCGTAAATCACTTCCCAGTTTCCAGGTAAATACAAATCGTAATCAATGGCATTCAGAATTGGAACAAACGCGTCTCCAGTAGTTTCAACAGAAAGTTCACTTCCTTGAAACATATCACCTGTGTCTATTGTGAAAACGTTCTTGTTTTTCTTCTTGAAATTTTTCAAGTATGTTGCTAAACGTCCATAACCACCTGTTTTTCGGAACACACTTTTGCCATTTTCCCAAAACAACTCATCGTGTAAGTGATTTTGACAATGTACGTCTGTTGTTTGAAGAATGGTAATTGTTTGAATCGTAGCTTGTTTACTTTCTTCTAGCAGGAAATCGTTGTTTTCGATGTTTTCCTTTTCTTTTGAAGCAAAAGATACTTTACCAATCAAAGCGCCTACACTAACAGCACTGATGTTTCGAATGAATGATCTTCTATTTCCCATACTTACTTTTTTGCTTTTTTGATCGGTTTGAATGGTCCGAATTTATGCTGTTTTTCTGAGAATTGATCCGAAAAAGGTCCAAATGGATGATCGATTGGTTTTTCTTGAATCTTTGGCCAGTCTTTCGAAATATCTTTTGTTGGGTGTTCTTGCGAATTGATAAACGCCGCTACATCCCAAGCTTCTTCATCCGTTAATTGAGGCGTTTCAATAGAAACACCAAATGGCATGTTGTACTTGACATAGCCCGCTAAACGAGAAATGCGATACAAGCCAGCTCCTTGGTTATACGAATTGGGACCCCAAACAGCAGGATATGCGTATTCAATACCATCTGGATTTAATTGTCCTTGTCCGTTTGCACCATGACAACTAGCACATTTTTGATCGTAAACCAATTTTCCGTTTTCTGGACTTGCAGCTCGATTTAAAAAAGGAAGATTATATATTCCAGAACCTTTTGGTGCTTCTCCTTTTTTCGTATTCGAACCAAGAAAGTGCATGTAAGCAATGATGGCTTTCATTTCTTTACCATCATTTGGAATCGCTTTCCCATTCAATGAGCGTTCAAAACAATCGTTGATGCGTTTTTGGATGCTTTCTATTTCACCACTGCGAGCACGGTATTTTGGATAACCATATTTGACATTGGCATAATTATTCCCCCAAGGTTTCGTTCCGGCATTTAAGTGACAGTTTTGGCAATTCAATCCATTGGTTGTTTTTGATATACGACCTTTTGGTCCGAAATATTTCGCTGTATGCGCAATCAAATCTTGTCCGTAAAGAAGCATTTCTTTTTTTGAAGGATCTTTTATTTCTTCTAAATCGGGCGCAATCCATGTATCAATCATTGCGTCTCTCCATGCAGAATCTTCAGGTGAAATTTGCTGTTCTACGTATGGAGTTATTGCTTGGTGTTCGCGATTGAATAAATTGAATTTTGGACGGAATTGTATGTATAATGCTAACAAAATGAATACAAAAACCAACAGAATAATGAGTCTATTGAGTCGTTGAATGGATGCTATAAGTCGGTCTTTTTCTTGATTTTCCATTTTTAAAGTTGCTCGTTTATAAAAATGTGTTCGTAATCACTAGTGTGCACTAGCACCAGGGAAAAATAACTCTTTTGTGATGATGTAAATTCCCATGATGAGTACAAACCATCCAAATGCTGTTTTGAGTTTTTGACCAGGAATCTTTTTTGATAAAATAATTCCGATAAATATCCCAACCACTGAGAGTAACGTAAAGATGCTCAATAAAGTCCAATCAATTTGTTCAGCATTTTTTAAATCGCCTGTAAAACCAATCAACGATTTGGCAGCGATAATAAATAGGGAAGTCCCAACAGCTAGTTTCATGGGCATTTTAGCTAATAAAACCAATGCTGGAATGATCAAGAATCCACCACCTGCGCCAACTAAACCAGTTAAAACACCAACTACAGTACCTTCTAATAAAATCATCGGGTAGTTGTACGTCATTTTATGATCTTCTGATGCTGTTTCAGTTTCTTTTTTTGCGGGTTTAATCATCGAAATAGAGGCCATAATCATCACAATGGCAAATAAAACCATCAGTGCAATGGGTTTGGTAAATTCAAAACCTCCAACTGAAAAAAGATGATTTGGAATGAATGGCATCACATAAGCTCTTGTCAGATAAACGGCTGCAATGGAAGGAACTCCAAATACCAAAACAGTTGTGAAATCGACACGCTTGTGCATTGCACTTTGAATACCACCAACCAATGAGGTGGTACCAACAATAAATAAAGAATAGGCAGTTGCTAATATGGGGTCAACACCAAGAATGTAAACTAAAATAGGAACTGTGAGAATGGATCCTCCACTACCTATTAATCCTAATGAAATACCAACCAATATAGCCAGAAAGTAACCGATAATTTCCATGGTTAAACACGTTTTTTGAGATTCTACTATGTTATTTTGCTTCGTTTGTTCATGCAAAACTGCCCATTCATCTCGATAACTTAAGTGACAAAGGTTACAAAACATTTCTAAGTTAGCAATCAACTTCAGGTTTTCAGGGAGAAAGTAAAAAAATAGCATTCCAAACTTGATGCTTTGGAAGAGTAGAGTGTAACATTTGTTACGATGGGAGCTAAAAATAAGGCTTTACTTGCTATCACATTCGTGAAACTAAACTGTACTAATTATGAGTAAACATTACCAAATATTAATTGTTGGAGGTGGTAACGCAGGAATTTCTGTTGCTGCTCAGTTGTTGATTAAACAACGCAATTTACAAATCGCAATCATTGATCCTGCTGAAAAACATTATTATCAACCAGCTTGGACACTTGTGGGTGGTGGTGCATTCGATATTCAAAAAACGGAACGTTCTGAAGCATCCGTTATACCAAAAGGAGTAACATGGATCAAAGAAAAAGTGGAAAGCTTTTCACCTGAAACGAATTCTTTGAAAACGGATAAAAGCGATGCAATCACTTATGATTACCTGATTGTTGCTCCAGGTATTCAATTGAATTGGAATGCAATTAAAGGTTTACCTGAGGCTTTGGGTAAAAATGGTGTTTCTTCAAATTATAGTTTCAAAACCGCTCCTTATACTTTTGAATTGATCAAAGGATTGAAAAAAGGAAAAGCTATTTTTCACAATCCAGAAACACCCGTAAAATGTGGTGGTGCTCCTCATAAAATCATGTATTTAGCAGCGGATTATTTCCGCAAACACGGTGTGTTGAATCAAATCGATATCCAATATTGGAGTGGTGCAGCTAAATTGTTCGCCGTTCCCAAATATGAGAAAACACTTTTAGAAGTGGTTAAACGCGGTAATATCGATTTACATCTATCACAAAAATTGATTGAAATTGATGGAGAAAACAAACGAGCATTATTTCAATCAATGACTGATGAAACCGAAACAACTTGGGTAGATTATGATATCATGCATGTAACACCACCTCAATCAGCTCCAGATTTTATCCGTCAAAGTGATTTAGCGAATGCAGCTGGATGGATAGACGTTGATGCTGCAACATTACAGCATGTTCGCTTTTCAAATATATTTGGTTTAGGCGATGCTGCTGGTTTGCCAATTTCAAAAACTGGAGCAGCTATTCGTAAACAGGCACCCGTGGTTGTTGCAAATTTACTTTCATTGATCAATAACCAAAAAATGGCAGGTGTTTATACCGGTTATACATCTTGTCCTCTTGTAACAGGTTATGGGAAATTGGTCTTAGCTGAATTTGATTACAACAACAATCCAATGGAAACATTCCCTTTTGATCAAAGCAAAGAACGTTGGAGCATGTACCAATTAAAGAAAAAAGTATTGCCTTGGTTGTATTGGAACAAAATACTGACTGGAAAAGCTTAAAAAGTTAGAAAAGATTAACATCAAGGAGCTGACATCTAGTTTGCTCCTTTTTTCAATTAGAATGATTTACAAGTAATTACAATTTTATTTTGGAAAAATAGCTTCCAAGGTAACTTTTGTAACATTCAAACTTGATGATAGTCATCATTTTTGCCAAAATTCATATTATGAAAATAGCTGTACTATTAAAATTTGATGAAAAAGACCGCTATATTTTAGATTATCTCAATAAGCAGTTATTACCATTGAAACCTGAAATCCATTTGATTCATGTGGAGCAAATTTCAGGTGAAGTTCCTCTGAAGATAGATGGATCTGTGATTGACAACTGTACGGAGTTTGATTTAAGTAAACACCAAGCGGTAGTGGCTGAAAGAACCGTTAAAATGGCACACTTCCTGGAAACATACCCTGATGTAAGAAGAGTTGTCGTTGCTGGAAATCCATTGAACTTTATCAAATATTATGCGAAACTACATGAGATTGATTTCATTTTTGCCGGTTCGCATGTAACGAGTTGGAAGGAAATTTTGGAATCCACTTTTGCTACTCAAGTAGCTCATCGAATAGATATTCCAATGCTTTCTTTAAAATGTGATCGTTCAGAAGATGACTTAAAAACGATAGGGATTGTTGTTGATGGTGCAGAAATGACGGCAAATAAACTAAAAGTAGTAACTGCCTTAGCTTCGAAGCACAAAGCATTGATCAAATTAATTAGAACACCTGAACATCTTTCTGATAACGTTGATGTGTCTTTGTTTTCTTCAGATATTGATGTGTTAGAAGTGGCTGTTCCTGGTTCGGTACATGACCATGATTTTCATAAATGCACCAATGAACATTTAATTGATTTACTCGTTGTATTTAGACAGCATCCTTCTTTTTGGAAGCGTTTGTTCCATTCTGACAGCAACGATTATTTATTGAATCACTTAGAGTTACCCTTGTTAATACTTTAATCTTAAAACACAAACGAATGAGCGCTATATTTCAACCCTGGCCTTGGTATGTCTCGGGCCCTTTAATTGCATTGCTAATGTTTACTCTCTTGAAGTTTGGTAAAAGCTTCGGGATGTCATCTAATTTAAGAACCATCTGTACGATAGGTGGAGCTGGAAAATTTGCCGATTTCTTCCGTTTTGATTGGAAAAGTCAACGTTGGAATTTATTGGTGTTGATCGGAGCAATTTTAGGTGGATTCATCGCTTCAGAATTTCTTTCAACAGAGACGGTAAACATGGATTTAAACCCTAAAACGATAGCAGCCTTGAAAGAAAAAGGATTCTCCGATGCTGGAAAAGCAATTGTACCGAAGCAATTGTTTGGCTTAGAAGCTATTTCCTCTCTTAAAGGAATCTTGATTCTATTAATTGGTGGAATCATGGTTGGTTTTGGAGCAAGATGGGCTGGTGGATGCACTTCCGGTCATGCCATTTCTGGGCTAAGTAACCTTCAATTACCATCTTTAATCGCTGTAATTGGCTTTTTTGCTGGAGGTTTATTGATGACACATTTCATTTTTCCTTTTCTTTTTTAGATAGAAACACACACACACAAAACGAGCAAACACATGAGATCTATTAAATTTTTACTAGCAGGAATCGTCTTTGGAATCATTATGTACAAATCCGAAGCTGTTTCATGGTACCGCATTCACGAAATGTTTCGATTCGAATCGTTTCACATGTACGGAATTATTGGAAGCGCTTTGTTTTTAGGAGTGCTTTTAGTTCAATGGATTAAACGTTCTAAAATGAAAAACATCTATGGACAACCAATAGCAATTGAAGACAAAGAAAAAAGTTTCTGGAGATACATTTTAGGAGGAAGTATTTTTGGAATGGGTTGGGCATTATCTGGTGCTTGTCCCGGACCAATGTATGTTCTTGTAGGCACAGGAGCAATGGCGATTATGATTGTGATTTTTGGAGCAATAATAGGTACTTTCCTTTATGGGGTATTACGAACAAAATTACCACATTAAAAGTCTTATTAAAAGTTAGAATTATGACAGAAACTTTTTGGAATGAACGTTATGACGATGAAACCTTTGTTTATGGAACAGAGCCAAATGCATTTTTCAAACATTTCCTAGATCATAGTAATATTGGAAGTGTTTTGCTTCCTGCTGATGGGGAAGGTAGAAATGCACTCTATGCTTTGCAACACGGTTGGGATGTCACTTCGTTTGATTACAGTGAAGTAGCTTGTAATAAGGCAAAATCATTCGTGCGAGAGCATCAATTTGAATTGAATTGTAAAGCAGCTAGCTTGGAATCCTTTGACACACAAGAACAATTTGATGTCATTGCATTTGTTTTTGTACCTGTCCACGAACAACAACTTGAAGCAATGATCAATCGCTATATTGGATTTTTGAAACCAAAAGGGAAACTAATTTTGGAAGCATTTACCAAAGATCAATTGCAAAACACCTCTGGAGGACCAAAAGATCCCAACTTTTTATTGGATCTTAAAACCGTTCAGTCGATTCATTTCAAACATGCACATCTGTTATATATTTATACGCAATGTGTGGAGTTGGATGAAGGACCATTTCATCAGGGAAGAGCACATGTTATTCGACTGATGCTTGAAAAAGAAGCATAAACAAAGATTGAGTTACAAAAAAGCCCTTTGATTTCAGAATCAAAGGGCTTTTCATTGCGTATTGTTTGGTTTACATTCCTGTAATAACGAAATCTGTTCGACGATTTTTAGCTTTGTTTTCAGCCGTATCGTTTTCAACTTTTGGTTTGGATTCACCAAAACCTTTCGCTTCTAATCTGCTTGCATCAATTCCCAAAGAAATCAAGTAGTTTTTTACACCTTTTGCTCTTCGGTCAGATAAATCCAAGTTTTTAGCATCGTCACCATCACTATCTGTATGTCCTTGAATCATGATGTTGATGCTTTCATTGTTTTTCAAGTAACGCGCAAATTCTTTCAGAATGAATTTGGATTTGTTGCTCAATACATCTGAATTGTAATCGTATAAAATGTCGTTGATTGTATAGGCTTCACCAACTTTCAATTCTTTAACAGCTAAATCATTGTTTGTCAACTTTGTTTTATCTGTCAAATCTTCTTTGGTTACCAATTTAGAATCAAAAGCTGCACCTTCTTTTTTCACTGTAACCATGATGTCTTGAGGCACTTCTTGTTTGACTACCACTGCGTAGCGACCATCGTTTCCATTTACTTTCACGCTTTCTACTTTATCCGAATTTTCATAAGCGATTTCAATGGTTGCATTTTCAACTGGATTACCATTCGGATCTTTTAAATCTCCTTTTAAGATGGTTACTGGTTTTGGTCTAGCTTCTTCGTATAATTCAAAACCGTAAATGTTCCAATTTCCACCGGTTCTTGAAGAAAAATAAGCCAATTTACCGTCTGTTGAAACAAACAAGCCCAATTCATCTTCTTTAGAGTTAATAGGAAAACCAATGTTTTTCGGTTTACTCCAAACACCATTTTCTTCACGCATGTAGAAAATATCGGTACCTCCAACACCTTTTCGCTCATCTGAAGTAGTGGATACAAAATACAATGTTTCACTATCTTGGTGCAAGAACGGACTTTTATCTTTTCCATCCGTGTTGATTTCATTAAATGGAGTAGGAGTACCCCACGTTCCGTCTTCGTTGCGTTTTACCATGAAGACATCATTGTCGCGTGTGCTTGGTCTGTTTGCAGTAAAGAACATGGTTTGTCCATCTGCTGACATCGAAGGCTGTCCTTCCCAACCATCAGGTGTATTGATTTTTGGACCTAAATTCACCAATTCTGTCCATTCATAGTCATTTGGATTTGGACCAATTTTGTTGAAAGTTGTTGAATACAAATCACAATTCAAGTAAGGTTTTCCGTACACTTCTGTTTTCTTGCAAGCACACAAAATCATTTCTTTGTTATCGACCGACATGGTTGAAGCTCCATAACTATCAAAACTACTGGTATTGAAAGGCGCTTTGAAAGATGTTCCTTTGTTGAATTCTGAATTTTCATCTTTACGTTCAGAATAGGTGTACACTTCTTTCCAGTTACTCACCATGTCACCCATTGCTTTCAAGTCTTGTTTACGTGTATAAAACATGAACAAGTTATCGGGTGAAATCATAGGAAAATACTCATCGTTTTCGGAAGAAACATTTTTTACAACAAAGGGATTGAAAGGAACTTCATTACCAATGATTTCTTGTTCTTCTTTGTTCGATTGTAAAAGGTTTTTGACATCAGCAAGTCGAGCAGAATAATCTTCCCCGTAACGTGCATTGTCATTGTGTTTAAAGGCAACAAATTTCTCGAACCATTTAGTGGAAACATCCATTTGTGATTGTGAATAGTTGATGACACCAAGTAAATAGTACATTTCAGCACTGTAATCAGCACAATATTCTGCTGCTTTTTCAAACATTTCTTCTGCTTTCGCAAAACTTTTATCTCCTAATGAAGGATTGGGATTCGTTTCGTAATGTTTAACTCCAGAATTGTAGGCATACTTACCGTATTCAAAGTAAACTCCTGCATTATCAGGTGCAGCTTCAATGGCTTTATTGAAATTATCGACCGCCGTTTTTGCATCAGGAGCATTAGCACCAGCCGTAATGTATTTCTGAATTTTCTTGTCTGGAGGTAAGCAGGATGGATCTTCTTCTTGTGCAAAAGAAGTAAAACTCATTAATCCAATTCCGATGTAAATCAAGTAGTTGTTTGCCATATTACGGTAACTATTAAAATAACGCCGACTTTTGACAAAAGTCATGCCGAAAGACTATATCGTAAAAAAGGGAAAAAGGTTACTGTTTTTGAGGAAAAAATGAGCGTTTTATTTCTTTCTCGCAATCATGATTCCATCGCGTATGGGAAGCAATACATTTTCCACACGGTCATCGTTTTGAATCATGTCGTTGAATTCCTGTAAAAGTTGGGTGTCTTTGTCTATTTTTCCTTCAGTTTGGACCACTTTACCTGACCATAATACATTATCGGAAAAGATGTAACCGCCCGGTTTTACTTTGTCGAATACCAAATGGTAGTAGTTGATGTAATTCTGTTTGTCAGCATCAATGAAAACGATATCAAATAGCTCATCCAATTCAGGAATGTGTTGCATGGCATCTTGAATGCGGTAATCTATTTTAGAAGCGTATTCGCTTTCTGAAATGAATGTTCTTACAAAATCTTCCAACTGTACGTTCACATCCAGAGTAATGATTTTCCCCGTTTCCGTTAATCCTTCTGCTAAACACAAAGCGGAATAACCCGTGTATGTTCCGATTTCTAGAATGCGTTCCGGACGTATCATTTTGGATAACATGCTCAATACACGTCCTTGAAAATGTCCACTCAACATGCGTGGTTGAAGGATTTTTACATGCGTTTCGCGGTTCAATTTTGCCAATAAGGCATCTTCAGGACTACTGTGCTCACAGCAATAATTGTCCAATGCTTCGTCTATAAATTCCATTTATCCTTGAATGTATTCCCAATCTTTGATTGGTTCGAATGTTTTTTGACAGGCGATTGTTTTTGGGTGCCACAGGGTACTTGCAGGATCGATTGCTGGCACTTCATCCACCAATAAATCGTTTCTGACAAATACTTGATTGATACCATAATCACTGGCTCCTACTAAACGGTATCCTTTCTTTTGCGCCAATTTGTTCATGGCAACTACACTTGCTCCATGGTAAACAGGGTGTTTTCCGGGGAACATGTAATCAGGATCGTAAGGTACTACGATGTTGTTGGTTCCAAATTCAATATGCGTTTCAATGATGACCACTTTTGGTTTGACGACTTCTAATGCATCCCATACCCAATAATCATTGCCATCGATATCAATTGAAAGCAATTCAATATCGCCTTGTAAACCTCCTTTGGCAATCAATTCATTGATGTTCTCACGTTTGACGATTGCTTGTATGTATGTTGGTTTTGGATGATAGGGTGTTGGTGTTTTTTTGTAAAAACGTTGACCTCTTTTGATCAATTTAGCATCGCCTTCCAAGAACAAACCGCTCCAACCAAAGTGCAAAGCCAAATTGCTACAATTGCTGTTGATACCATCGTTTGCTCCGATTTCAATGAAGGTTTTGTTGCCTTCACCCATCAATGCAAACAAGTAAATTAAAAAGCCGTCTTCCTCAAATTGAGAAAAGACTTTAAATCCTGTTGTTGAAAAGGGAGGAAGTTGTTTGTTGAGCTGCATTACTCGGTATTGCTGCATCAAAGCACGTTGTTGAATCCCAACACTTGGGTGCAATTTGTGCCTGTGAATCCATTTACTGAAGTAATACTTGATGAAATTTTTGAGCCAAGTCATGCAGCGAAGGTAACAAAAAAGCCGTTTCTATTGGCTGTTGAGATGAAGCTTAATACAACAACTGTTTTTTACTTTGGTTTTTCCAACCTGCTTGACTTTCGTAATCCACAAAGAAAATTTTCAAATCTGCTTGTGATTCGTACTCTACAAAAAAGATGCTTTTTTCAGATTGACTTTCGTATTCTGTGAAGAACCACTTGCCGTCGTTTTTACCAGCTTGAGATTCGTATTGTACTTTGTAAACCAATAAGTCAGCTTGACTTTCATAATCTACCACATAGACATCAATATCTGCTTGAGAAGAATATTGTGCACTGAATACTTTTTGAGATTTCGCTCCGAAAGCAACAAGCATCAAAACGAATAGCATACTGAATTTTTTCATAGTTCATTGATTACCTGAACAAGATACTAAAAAAATCAACGATACAAAGAAGTGAAGCTAAATTGATCGCCATCAAACAAGCCTTTATCACTCAATTTCAGCGAAGGAATGACCAATAATGCGCAAAAAGAAAGTGTCATAAATGGGGAATTGAGCGGCGTTCCCAAAGCTTTCGCAGCTTGGTCTATTTCCTCATAAGCTTTCGCCACTTTGTAACCATCTTCAGCTGACATGATTCCAGCAACAGGTAAGGCTACCAATTCGTGTTGATCGCCATTCGCCAATGAAACACCTCCTTTTGCCGCAATAATAGCATTGATTGAACTACAAAGATCTTCGTCTTTCGTGCCAACAGCAATGATATTGTGACTATCGTGTGCTACACAAGATGCAATGGCTCCTTTTTTCAATCCCATATTTTTGATGAATGCCAATGCAGGAGCTTTGTTTTCATAGCGATTGACAACCACTAATTTCAATACATCTTGTTCTACATCGCTTTCCAAACAAGCATTTTTCTCAGATAAAGTTGCAAGACCTTTATTGGTGATTAATTGTCCATCTTCTACTTCAATGACTTGTACATCCTTGCTTTGAGCTGGAATTTTTAAATCAAGTAAAGCAATTGGTTCGCGGTTGAAGTGATTGATGATGCGCTCGTTTACACTGGGAATCAATGTTTCTCCGTTTTGAGCCACTAATTTACCATCAATGTAGGTTGCTACTACTTCAAAGTCAGTTAAGTCTTTTACCAAACAAAAGTCTGCTGTTTGACCAGTTTGCAAGTAACCGATTTCCATTCCGTAATGATCGATGGTGTTTTTAGAACAAACTTGTAGCACATTGAACAATTTACAGCCTTTTGCAATGGCTCTTTTTGCTAAAAGATTGATGTGTCCTCGAACCAAATCATTGGGATGTTTATCGTCAGAACACAACATGACTTTATCAGTATGCGAATCAATCAAGGTCCACAAGGCTTCGAAATTTTTGGCAGCACTTCCTTCGCGGATTTGGATCTTCATGCCGAACGACAATTTGTCCAATGCTTCATCCAATGTAAAACATTCGTGATCGGTTGTTATGCCAGCATCGATGTAGGTTTTTGCTGCTTCACCTCTTAAGCCCGGCGCATGACCGTCAACGCGTTTTCCGAGATCATGAGCCAATTGAATTTTTGCCATCACTTCCTGATCCTTGTGTAAGACACCAGGGAAATTCATCATTTCGGCTAAGTAATTGACACGAGGAAGGGCGAATAAATCACGAATTCCTTCCAAATCAATTGTTGCTCCAGCCGTTTCAAATACTGTTGCGGGTACACAAGATGGAGCTCCGAAATAAAACTTGAAAGGCGTTTTCGCTCCGTTTTCGATCATGTATTTCACGCCTTCAACCCCCAAGACATTACCAATTTCATGCGGATCAGAGATTGTTCCTACAGTTCCATGACAAACAGCTAATCGTGCAAATTCAGAGGGAATCAACATGGAGCTTTCCACGTGCACATGCGCATCCACAAAACCAGGAATGATGTAATGCTCAGAAGGTAACTCATTTGGGATGATCTTTTTGATAAGACCATCTTCTATGATTAGTTCTCCGTTGACGATTGTTCGTTGTACAATGTCTACAATTTTCCCTTGGATGTGCAGCATTTTTTTCAGTTTTGCAGCATGAAAGTAAAGCTTTTAAGCTGAAAAAGGCTTGTTTAACAATGGTTTTACTAAAAAATAATCACTAAATAGATTTAGCAGAAACTTACCAGAATTTCGGGAAATAACGACCTGTTTTCTTTTTGTAAGCTGCGTATTCTGGGTATTTTCCAGCTGTGATTTCTTCACTGAAATTGGAACTTCCCAAAAACAATAGCACCAATAAAATAGCACCAGCAGCTGACCAATTGAACCACGAACCTGTTGCTACGACTGAGAAAAAGTAGATCGTAATCCACACACTTTGTTCGCTAGCGTAATTCGGATGACGAGAAATGGACCACAAACCATGACGCGTAAAACCATGAGCATATTCACCCAAAGGTTCGCCTGCGTTGATTCTTCGGTGTTTCTCCGTTTGAAAATCGTATTGTTGTTGGTCAGCAATAAATTCAATCACTACCCAGAAAACAACCAATCCAGCTAAGATGTAATCCCACATGCCCAATCCAGAATGTCCAGCTGCTTTGATCATTGGGAAAACAATCAATAACACCAAAGCCATTTGATAGTAGGAGATGAAGAATAAATTGAACAAGAACCATTTCCAAGGCGCTTGAAACTCAGGTTTAGCTCTTAAAATCGCCCAACGGTAATCTTCTTCGCCTTCCCAAAATTTCCATTGGTAAGCTCCTCTTCTGGAGAAATTATACGTTAAACGAATCCCCCAAATGGAAATCACAATTGCAATCAACACCATGCGTTGTTCCCAATTTGTTAGGTATGCCAATTGCCAAGCGTAAATGATTGGAGCAATACTCCACAGTTTATCCACTTGACTGTAATTTTTTGTTATCGAGCTTACCAAGAAACACAAGGTTGCTAAAACAAAGAATGTAGTGCCAACAGACCAAATCAAATCCCATTGTTCAGTTGTTGGAGGAGTATCGTAATAATAGGCAGCGATAGGCAGTCCAATGAGTGTTGCCAATAAAAAGATGACCGTTTTCCACATAGTATTTGTTTTTGCAAGTTCAACAACAAAAGTTGGAAAAAGTTTTGATAAAGTGATAAAAAAAACAAAAGGAGCCCGAGAGCACGAATGGTCGGAAGAAATTCCGGCCATTTTTTTATGTCTTAAAAAATAGTTTAGGATCTCCTCCACATTGAATTACAATAATAGCAATGGTTAGATTTCTAATTTCCATAGCAAATCGTCTTTT
>JADLGD010000255.1 GCA_020849495.1 Fluviicola sp. | reverse complement strand
CATGCGCCGTCAAACCAACACCATCAACTACACTGATTCGTTGCCTTTGGCTCAAGGAATCAAATTTGATTTGTAAGAATTATATTTATTTTAATTCGAAAGGGACGCGATGCATCGCGTCCCTTTCTATTTTTTAAACCCCTTTCTATTTTTTAAATACCCTTCAACAAACATTTAATTCCATAATCTGTTCTATGTAATATGAAATTAATCCTCCTCATCTGCATTATTCCTGTTGTTCTTTTCGGTCAAGAACAAAACGTTGATCAAACGGTACGCAATGGTTCTATTGTTTTGGGATCATGGTCAGTGATCAACATGGCCACTGCGGGAATTGCAGTGAAAAATGCAAATGGAAGCGACATGTATTTTCACCAAATGAATGGTTATTGGAATACAGTAAACGGTGCATTGTCTGCTTACAGTTTATTGACTCCTCTTTTTGTCAAAACCAAAGGACTTTCACAAGCAGATGCCGCAAAACGTTACCGCAAAATCTTCTTGATCAACGCAGGTTTGGATGTTGGCTACATGGCAGCTGGTGGTTATCTATCCTATTCCTCAAAAACTAACAACATTGCACGCTTTGAAGGATACGGAACAAGTCTACTAATCCAAGGTGGATTTTTAATGGTCTATGATTTATGGATGGCTCACCGCATGAAAAAATGGACCAATAACCAAGAAAGTCACTTGCAGTTTAGTCCAACACCTATTGGATTTCAGTTGAGTTATCGGTTTTAGATTTCAATCAAATATGAAGGGGACGCGATGCATCGCGTCCCCTTCTTTATACATTTATAAAATTTCTATGAAGCATCACTTACTCCTCTTTCGCTTTCCCCAACTTAAACTCAATGCGGTAATAGAAAATCGGTAAGAAACCTAATTGTGTTTTTTCGGCAATTGGTTCAGCACTCGGATCAGCTAAATTTGGAGCATAAGCTAAACTTAATAAATTACGTGTATTCAAAATATTCACCAAGTCCAAACCAATTTCGTGGGTTGCTTTCTTCGCATTCATGCGCCAATTGATTTTCAAATCTGCTCTGAAGTAATCTTTGAATTGACGTTCGTTGAACAAAGAATCCGAAAAAACCAATTCATTTGCAGCTTGCGTTTTCGCTAAATCAACGTATCCATAGCGTTTTCCACCTGCAACAGTAATTTTACCACCAATTCCAATCATGTGTTTTTCATTCAATTTGAATTCTTTTCCAAACAACAAATTGGACGTATACAAGCCGTTATATGAAGTATTACGCTTTATACCATCGCTGCCCACATATTTACTGTCATAGACAGAAGTCGTAAACAAGATATAGAAACTTTTACTGAAATACTTTTGAATCGTCAATTCAAACCCGTAATTGGTTCCCGTTCCAGTATTCTTCAAACTATCTGGGAAGAAACGTGCAAATCCACTTCCTTGGTTGATCATTGAGAAAGAAGAAGAAGCAACAGTAACTGGCACTTGATACAAGTATTGGTAATAGGCTTCTGCTCTTACAACAAATCCTTTGTTAAACGATCGTTCATAACCAACTGCACTGTGGAATGATTTCGTGAAATCCATGTTCTTGTTGTGATACACTTTATTTCCAGATGCATCTGTTTGATGGAAAGAATACACATAATACGGTTGTGTTTGGGAATGCAAACCAGCACCTGCAAATACTTTTTGATTCTTTGTAAACTGGTATTTCCAACCCAATCGTGGCTCAGCTGCACTGATCGAATTACTCAAGGAGAAATACTGCGCGTGCAAACCAGCGGTGAAATCCATTTTATCTGATATGCGGAATTTCCATTGCAAAAACGGTTGTACCAAAGCAGAACCACCTTGGTAATCCCATCGCAAGTTCCATGGTCCATTGTAAACTGGGCGAACAGAATCTTGCATGTTGAAGAACAAATAATCCGCATTGACACCAAATTTCAATACATGTTTGCGATTGAATTTATGATTGAAACTTAAATGTGCGGATGCTCTGCTTGTTTTGAATTTATAGCGCAATAAGGTATAAGAAGAATCTACTCGAACATTTATTTGCTCACTATTGATCGTATCTAGAGAACGAAATAGATACTCATGTTTTGTATGTTGTTCATCCATGGCTCCAGAAACAGTAGCTGTAAGGAAAGTCTTTTCTCCCAAGGTTTTTTTATAGGTCAAACCACTTACAAACATCGATGTGCCGAAAAACTGATCGCGATCACCTTCACCGTACAATTCTTCTGACAAGGTTTTCTGATCCGAAATTTTAATGGCAATGTCACTTGCTCCACCCATTCCCCACAAAGCAATTTGTCCGCCATTTTTCAAAGGAAAATTGAATTTAAAAGCTCCATCTCCATAAACAGGAACAGCGTCTGTACCAATTTTAATTCCCATGAATTGAAACAAACTCAAGGTAGAATAACGACCCATGATCAAATAAGATGCTTTCGACTTTTTACTCAAGGGACCTTCTGCCAGCACTTCTGTTCCAAGAAAACCAAATTGACCCGTAAACTCATGCTGACGGTTGTTTCCATTTCGCAATTTCAAATCAAAAATTCCTGAAACGGAGTTTCCGTATTCAGCTGGGAAAGCAGACATGAAGAAATCAGAATTCGCCAAACTTTTGTTATTGATAATAGAAACTGGTCCACCAGTACTTCCAGAAATTGCAAAATGCGATGGATTTGGAATGTCAATTCCTTCAACTCTGTAAACGATCCCTAAAGGGGAATTTCCACGAATCACAATATCGTTTCGCGAATCATCCGCACCTTGTACACCAGCAAAGTTACTTGCCATACGAGCGGGATCGCCTCTTGAACCAGCATATCTTTCTGTCTCTTCAACTGAAAATTGTTGTGATGAAACAGTCGCCATTTCGTTTTTAACTTCGCCTTCTTTTTGGGCCAAAATGACGATTTCTTCAACTTCTTGAACAAGTTCACTTAACTTGAGATCAACGATCAATTCCCTTCCTGTATTCACAGTGATGGTCATGCTACGCGTTTCAAATCCAGGATAGTTGACAATCAATTGATGTTTGCCAATTGGAACTTTTGCAAATTCATAGTTTCCATCCAAATCAGTAGTCGTACTTAACTTGGTAGAATCTTCAAACAAAATTCGAACGGTTGCACCAATGATTTCAGCATCGGTTTCGTTTTCAGAAATTCGCCCTCTTACTCTTTGAGTGGGTCCATCTTGTGCAAAAAGAACTCCTGTAAACAATAAAAGTCCAACAACACTTACTAGTTTATAAAATTGCTTCATTGTGTAGTAATTTTTGACAAAGATGCACTTGTCTCATCAAACAAAAGGAATAAAAATCAGGAATTGAAAAGTGCTAGTTGCAAAATTCCGTACAAACAAAAAACAGTTCTAAACACCCGTGAGCTATTGAGAACTGTTCCTTGCATTTATTGAATGGATTTCAAGTATTCTTCTTTTGTCCAATCCTTGAAATACACCTGTTTCAAATCCATCAGATTCATCGGGTTGTTTTTCAAATTGCGAACTTTGGAATAGCTCAATTGAAAATCATTTGCATACCACAAGACCATTAGTGGTGGATCTTTCATCAATTCTTTTTCAGCTTCACTAAACAAACGGTAGCGTTCTTTTTGTGAATTGGCTGCTCTAGCTTGTTCTAAATAAGCATCAAAAGCCGCATTTTTATAACGCGATTGATTGATTTGTGAAGCTTCGTCTTTCGTAGAAGGTACTAATTTACCGTAGAAACTCGTCAAGAATGTTTCAGGACTAGAATAATCAGCTACCCAAGCAGTTCTAAACATATCTCCTCTAGCAAAATCTGCATCTTCATCTTTTTGTTCGAAAGATGAACCGTCAATGTTTACATTGATTCCAAGTGTTTGATAGATTTGACTGCTGATTTCTTCAGCTACAGCAGAATGAATATCACCAATGTTTAATCGAAGGTTGACACTTCCAAATCCTTTTCCGCCTGGGAATCCAGCATCTGCTAATAATTTACGTGCTTTTTCAGGATCGTAATCGTATCCAACTTGTTTCACTCCTTTGAAATCATACCCTTTAAAAGCAGATCCAATTGGAGGAACAACACCATAAATACCGTTTTCATAGAACTGACCTCTCAACACTTCGCGTGTCAATTGATCGCGATTAATGGCATAATTGAATGCTTGTCGTACACGTGGATCTTGAAAACGTGGATCCGTCATATTAAAGAAGTAGTAATTACTAATCAACAAAGGATTATTGTAAAGCACCATCAAAGGTGGTTCAGAATTAAAATCTTTGATACGACCTTCTAGCATTTCTGCAATTCGAGAAGTAGGAAGCGTATTGATTACTTGAATCTTTCCATTTTCAAAAAGCTCCAACTGTTCCAATTTACGCGACTCAACCATAAAGACAACACTGTCCAAATAAGGAAGTGCATTTCCTTTCGAATCCATTAAATAATACGACTCGTTTTTTGTCAGAATGATTTTATCAGGTTCTCCTTGAACAAAGTCAGCATATTTAAAAGGTCCAGTACCGATTAGATCCGTTTCTTTGTCAGCCTTCACAATTTTCTTAGAGATAATCGCCGCATTTACCTGAGCCAATTTATTCAAGTAGGTTGGATCTGGTGCGATTAACGTTAATTCAACCGTGTTTCCATTCACTTTCAATCCTGAAATGGAGGTTGCTTTTTTGTTGTAAAAGTCATCTGCACCTTTCAATTGATTCGAGAACAACGATAAAAATGCTGACGTTGGAGCACCTTTTGCATTTGGAGTACATGCTTTTTCAATAGAAAACTGAACATCTTCTGAAGTCATTTTACGTTCTTCATCAGAAGTAAAAACAGGATGCTCATGAAAATAGACATCATCTCTCAAGGTAAACTTGAAAGTAGTACCGTCTGATGAAATGGACCATTTCTTAGCCAATTGTGCTTGAATCTGTAAATCTTCAGGATTGAACGAAACTAATCCTTCAACAATTTGGCTCAATACAGCATTGGAGTAAATGTCAGTGACTTCACTCGCCATGTGTGTACTTGGCTCATTGTCAACTGCAAGTGTTAAACAACCACCTGCAAATTCAAATTGTTTTTTGTCGTTACCACCTCCACAAGATACAAGGAACAAGCAGCAGGCGAATGCAAAAATTGAATACTTCATAAATTGAATCGGTTCAATATGTAGCACAAGAATAGTAAAAAAAAAGACGTTTTACAACCTTTTGATTTATTGACGCTTAAGAAGCTACCTTTTTTTGAGTTTGTTTTTTTCTCGACGAAAAACCCATTTGGAACGATTAGTGAAATGATTCTAACGAAGAACCATTTTTAGTAAAATTACATTTTCAAAGCCTAAAGGTTTGGTTTTCTGAAAAATTGCCCTTATACTTGCGCATGATTTAGTGTAGCTACTAATTGAACGATGAAACAGAAAAACTTACTCTTACTTGCCCTTTTGACACTGTTTACAAGCTTTACAGGCTTTGCAGCGTTATCAATTGAAGGGAGTTATCAAGGCAAAAACTTATACGTTCAAAATCCTGAGGATGGTGAAGGTTTTGGTTTTTGTGCTACAAAGGTAACTGTGAATGGCGATATCATGCCAGGTGGATGTGCTTCCAGCGCATTCGAAATTGATTTCTCTCTTTTCAATATTGAAATTGGTGAGCCAGTATTTATTGTGATTGAACACAATGATGGCTGTAAACCAAAAATTTTGAATCCAGAGGTGCTTTTACCACGCAGTACTTTTAATACGATTGATATTAAAAGTGGTGTTGACGGAAGCTTAACTTGGAAAACAAGCAACGAACAAGGTAAATTACCTTTCTTTATTGAGCAATACCGTTGGAACAAATGGGTTCAGGTTGGTGAAGTTCAAGGAAAAGGAACTCCAGGTACTAATTCATATGAATTCAAATTTGCTCCACACTCTGGTGAAAATACGGTTCGTGTAGTACAAGTTGACCATTCTGGTGCAAAACGTACTTCCAAAGAAGTGAAATTTACTTCCAATGTTTCAGTAGTTGAAAAGAATCCTGTAAAAGTGAAGGATGTCATCAACTTTACTTCGGGAGGTAAAGCAGTAGAGACGAAATACGAAATCTACGATACTTACGGAAACATTGTGAAAAAAGGAGTTGGAACATCTGTTCCATGTGGTAACCTTTTAAAAGGCGCTTACTACATCAACTTTGATAATAAAACAGAAAAATTCTTTAAAGGATAATCTTTTCTAAACGATATAAACCCCCGACATTTCGACAAGTTCAATGTACGGGGGTTTTTTATGCCCTAAAAAATGATGAATAAAATTGAACACATTGGTATTGCAGTCAACAATTTAGAAGCGGCAATTGAAACCTACACACAATTATTAGGCACACCCTGTTATAAAACAGAAGCTGTAGAAAGTGAAGGCGTGAAAACAGCATTCTTTCAAGTGGGAGAATCAAAAATTGAATTGCTCGAAGCAAGTAATGAAAACAGTCCGATCGCTAAATTCATCGCTAAAAAAGGAGAAGGCATTCACCACATTGCGTTTGACGTGACGGACATCAATGCTTCTATGAAAGAACTTTCTGAAAAAGGTTTTCAATTGTTGAATGAAGCTCCTAAAAATGGGGCCGACAATAAATTAGTTGCCTTTTTGCATCCAAAATCTTCGAATGGGGTGTTGGTCGAATTGTGTCAAGAGAAAAATTAAGATGCGCGCTCTATTCATTTTTACATTGTTTGTTTGTGGTTGTTCGTTTGCGCAATCAAAAAAAGAGTTGCGCCTGCAATTAGAAAAAGCCAATCAAAAGACAGATTCACTCAACAGGGCACTTGCTGAAACCAAAAACAACTTTCAAAAAAAATCGGATTCCTTGCAAGTGGTCATTGACGAAACACAAAAACGACTCAATGCACAATACCAATTCAGTAAAACGCAAGAAGAGTCGATTACCAAATGTACCAGTAGAAACGCAAGTTTACGTTCAGAAAATGAACAGTTGAAAGAATCATTGCGCCAAACACAAAACAAGTCAACTACTAAAACTAAGAAAGAGGCAACAGACCCTTTTTCAAGTGGAGGTGGGAAAGGAAATGGTAACACTTATGGAATAGGTAATGATAACGGTGAAGGAGGAAGTGGTACAGGGCCAGGTAGTAGCCTAAAAAAGAGAGAATCTATTAAGAGCCGTGTATTAATTGTAAAACCAGATTTTAGCGAAATAAAAGTACAAACATCCTGCAAAATTGTATTCACTATTTACATTAGTCCTGAAGGAAAAATAGTCTCACAACCTATTTGTAATAAAACACTTAGCACAACCAAGGATGAGGCATTGATCAAAAAAGTCGCTGATAAATTGATGTTAGATGCACAATACAATAAATCGGACGCTTCCGTGAACGAAAAAATAAGCATCTCTATAATGTTATAACTAAGTCGGTTTTTTTATTTTCAACTAAAAAACTGCTCTACATTTTCCAAACAATGAATAGCTTTCAACCCTGCTAACTTTGCTCCTTCCACGTGTTGTGGACTATCATCAATAAACACTGTTGTTGCAGGATTCAAGCCTTCCAATTCACATACTTTCAAGAAAATGGCTGGATCTGGTTTCCGCATGCCCATTTCGTGTGATAAGTAAACGGTTTCAAAGTAATCTTCCAAACGATCATGACCAACTGTTTTTTTTAAAGCTCTTCTCACTGCATCAATGTGTAAAGCATTGGTATTACTCAACAGAAAAATGCGTCGTTCTTGTTTCAATTGAAGCAGCCATTCCAAGCGATCAAGAGGAAAATCCAAAATCATCGCATCCCACGCATGCACCACTTGATTAGCGGTTACCCCTGATGGCAATTGATCCAATAAACGATTGATAAAATGAAACCCGGAGATTTCACCCTTTTCAAAACGATCAAACAAATCCGTTTGTGCTAATTGAGAATAAACCGTTTTGAAATTCTCTAAACCCAATGCCACAAAAGCATCTTCAGTGAGTTGATAATCTAGATTTAGAATCACTCCGCCTAAATCGAAAATGATGGCATCTTTCTCAGCTATTTTCATGCAACAAAAGTAATTCTTTCCATCAATAGCAAGTATCCGCTTTGAAAATAGTACCTTTAATTAGAAACACACATTTGGAATGAAAACCAGTGAAACGACTATCGAAATATGGCAAAAAGCCATAGCAATCAGTTCAACAGAAGTTGTATTGGAACAATTATTTCTTCAATTGTCGAAAGATTTCGAACGCGTTGGAATACCTTTAAACTTTGAGCTTCCCAATGAACCCAACCAATGGATTCCCCAACTCAGCAAGCTTTTAAGTAAAATAGATGATCAGCAAATGAATCACTTGTTGTACATCATCGATTTACCTGAAAAATGGAGTTTGAATATGAAAAACACCAACAATGCAAATGATCAATTAGCAGAAGGTATTCTTTATCGCGAATTGGTGAAAATATACTACCGTTTGCAATACCAAGCCTGAATCATTTTTCATTTTTTCAAACAAAAACAAACTAATTTTAACACATATAGCAATTTTGCAATTTTTAATACCTGCAAATTGGCATTCCATCCTATAATTTGTTTTAACTTTACGCACCATTTCAGTGCACAAACATGGATAAAGTGACATACGTCGGGAATGCAGACGTGAATGCTATAGAGCATTTGTACCAATCGTATTGCAAAGACCCAGAAAGTGTAGATATCGGCTGGAGAAAATTCTTCGAAGGTTTCGATTTTGCACGTACAAACTTCGAGGACGGGGGAGAAATCCCTGAAAACTTTCAAAAAGAATTTAAGGTTATCAACCTGATTAACGGTTACCGCAGCAGAGGACATTTGTTTACAAAGACAAACCCTGTTCGTGAACGTAGAAAGTACGAGCCTACGCTTGCAATCGAGAATTTCGGTTTAGATGCAAGTGATTTAGAAACAGTATTTCAAGCTGGAGACCAAGTAGGAATTGGACCAGCAACGTTGAAGGACATTATTGCTCATTTAGAGGAGACTTATTGTCAATCAATTGGAATTGAATACATGTTCATGCGTGAGCCCGAGCGTTTAGCGTGGTTCCGTGATAAAATCGAGATTAAAAATCGTCCAAAATTTGATGTTTCTCGCAAAGCGAACGTCTATAAAAAATTGGTGCAAGCTTCCAACTTTGAGGCTTTCTTAGGAAAAAAATACGTTGGACAAAAACGTTTCTCAGTTGAAGGTGGTGAAGCATTGATTCCAGCTTTGGATGCTTTGGTTGATAAAGGATCAAGTTTAGGAGTGGAGTACTTTGTAATGGGAATGGCTCATAGAGGTCGTTTAAATACATTGACCAACATCTTCCAAAAACGTCCACAAGATATTTTTTCTGAATTTGAAGGAAAAGAATTTGATTACAATGGTGCTTTTGATGGTGACGTAAAATACCACCAAGGATTTACCAGTAAAGTCAATTGTTCAAACGGAAAAGAAATTGGTTTAACATTAGCACCAAACCCATCGCATTTGGAAGCGGTTGATCCTGTAGTTCAAGGTATCGCTCGTGCAAAATTGGATCACATTTTCAAAGACGAAGACAAAGTTTGTCCTGTAATGATTCACGGTGATGCAGCGGTTGCTGGTCAAGGAATCGTTTATGAAGTGATTCAAATGGCTTTGTTAGACGGTTACCGCGCTGGTGGAACCATTCACATTGTTGTCAATAATCAAGTTGGTTTTACAACCAATTTCCACGATGCACGCTCATCAACTTATTGTACAGATGTTGCAAAAACGACTTTAACACCTGTTTTCCATGTAAATGGAGACGATGTTGAAGCGGTGATTCAAACAATCGAAATCGCAATGGAATACCGTCAGAAGTTCCACCGCGATGTATTCATTGATTTGTTGTGTTACCGTAAATACGGACACAACGAAGGTGATGAGCCTAAATTCACGCAACCACAATTGTATAACATCATTGCGAAACATCCGAATCCAAAGGATATTTACTTGAAACAGTTATTGCAAGAAGGTTCATTAACAGCTGAAGCTGCGAAGAAAATTGAAGATGAATACAACGATTTCTTAGAAAATGAATTCGAGACCGCTCGCAAAAATGAAAAAGCAGTAGTTTGGGATTTCTTAAGTACTACTTGGGAAGGATTCCGTCATAGTAAATCAGAAGATTTCATCCAAAGTCCTGAAACAGGCGTAGCAAAAGACAAATTGTTGGCTTTAGGTCGCAAATTGGCTACATTACCTGAAGGGAAAAAATATTTCCGCAAAATTCAAAAGATTTTTGACGACCGTTTAGCGGCTGTTGAAAACAACAATTTGGATTGGGGAACAGCAGAAATGTTGGCTTATGCTTCACTTTTAGAAGAAGGACATCCAGTTCGTGTTTCCGGACAAGATGTAGAACGTGGAACTTTCTCTCACCGTCATGCTGTAGTAAAAACAGAAGATACGGAAGAAGAAATTATCACTATGAATCTTTTGTCTGAAAAACAAGCTCCATTCTATGTTTACAACTCTTTGTTGTCTGAATACGGAGTACTTGGTTTTGAATACGGTTATTCATTGGCAACACCAAAAGGGCTTACGATTTGGGAAGCACAATTTGGAGATTTCTTCAATGGTGCACAAATCATGATTGATCAGTTCATCACAGCAGGTGAAGACAAATGGTCTACTCAAAGTGGCTTGACGATGTTGTTACCTCATGGATATGAAGGTCAAGGAGCAGAACACTCTTCTGGTCGTATGGAACGTTTCTTACAGCAATGTGCTGAAGACAATATCCAAGTGGTAAACACATCAACTCCAGCCAATCATTTCCATTTGTTGCGCAGACAGTTGAATCGACCGTTCCGCAAACCATTGGTGGTTTTTTCTCCAAAAATGTTATTGCGTTACCCTGATGCGACATCGACTTTAGAAGAAATGGCAACAGGTCGTTTCCAAGAAGTATTGGATGATCCAACAGCGATTGCAAACAATGTGGAGACAGTAGTATTCTGTTCAGGTAAATTCTACTATGAATTGAAGCAGAAAGCAGCTGAGATGGGAGTTGACAACATGGCTTTTGTCCGTGTGGAACAATTGTACCCATTACCGCAAAAACAAATCGAAGCAATTATTGCAAAATACAGCGCTAAAAACATACTTTGGGCACAAGAAGAACCAGAAAACATGGGAGCTTGGACACACATTGCGATGAAATTGCGCCACATTCCGTTCAAAGGAATTTATAGACCAGCTGCACCGGCTGCAGCGGAAGGTTCTAAAAAATTACATGAACGCAGATTGAAACAATTGTTTGCCGATGTATTTCAGTATGCATCAGTAACAGCGAAATAATTATCAAACGAATTAAAAAGAGAGACGATGTCAATCCTTGAAATGAAAGTACCAAGTCCAGGAGAGTCAATTTCTGAAGTGGAAATTGCTACATGGTTGGTTTCAGATGGTGACTATGTTGAAAAAGACCAAGCAATTGCGGAGGTTGATTCAGACAAAGCAACCTTAGAATTGCCTGCAGAACAAAGCGGGATCATCACGTTGAAAGCGGAAGAAGGAGAAGTAGTAAAAGTTGGACAAGTGGTTTGCTTGATCGATACTTCAGCTGCACGACCTGAAGGCACAGCAGCTCCAGTAGCAGCAGCTGCAGAACCGGCTCCAGTTGCAGAAAAAGCAGCTGCTCCAGTTCAAGCTGCCGACAAAACTGCTCCAAATCCAGGTCCAGTTGCTGATAGTTATGCAAAAGGAACGCCATCACCAGCAGCGGCAAAAGCTATTGCAGAAAACAACATCAATCCAGCGAAAATCAATGGAACTGGAAAAGATGGTCGTATCACGAAACAAGATGTCATCGCTGCTATGGCAGGAGGATTCTCTACAGATGATGCACAAGGATGGGGAGGTACTCGTGACCAATCTCGTGAAAAAATGTCGATGTTGCGTCGTAAAATTGCTGAGCGTTTGGTTTCAGTGAAAAACGAAACTGCGATGTTGACTACTTTCAACGAAGTGGACATGAAACCAATCATGGATCTACGTGCGAAGTACAAAGATCAATTCGCTAAACACCACGAAGTGAATTTAGGCTTCATGTCTTTCTTTACAAAAGCGGTTACAGAAGCATTGAACTTATTCCCTGCAGTAAATGCACAAATCGATGGAAACGAAGTTGTATTCCACAATTATGCAGATATCGGTATTGCAGTGTCGTCACCAAAAGGATTGATGGTTCCAATCGTTCGCAATGCAGAGCAAATGAGTTTGGCTGACATTGAACGTGAAATCAAACGTTTAGCAGTGAAAGCACGTGATGGAAAAATCACACCGGATGATATGACAGGTGGAACATTTACAATCACCAATGGTGGTGTTTTTGGTTCTATGATGTCGACACCAATCATCAACCCTCCTCAGTCTGCAATTTTAGGAATGCACAACATCGTTGAGCGTCCTGTTGCTATTGATGGAAAAGTTGAAATCAGACCAATGATGTATTTAGCATTGTCTTACGATCACCGCATCATCGATGGCCGTGAATCAGTTGGTTTCTTGGTGAAAGTAAAAGAAATGATTGAGAACCCAGAACGCATGTTATTTGGAGGTAAAGATCCAGTAGCAGTGTTATTAGGTTTGTAATCTACGATACAAAGAAAAAAGGGAGGTTCATCAAATGAACCTCCCTTTTTTTTGTCGCTAAACAAAACTCAATTAACGGAATACTTTGATTGAAGTACCATCTTCGAATAGGTAAAGTAAAATCCCGGTTGCGGATCTATCAACTTCCTGCCCCATCAGATTCACTACTTTACTGATGATCATTTGCTCATCGGTATTATTAATTGAAACTAAATCTTTGTATTGGTTTACGTTGCCGTTTTGGTCTACTTGAGAAATACGATAGTAATTCAAACCATCGCGTTTCGGATCATTATCAATGATTGCATAATTCTTTTCCGTCCAAGTATCTCCTTTTGAATAGACTTTTTCAACCACTTCCCATTCATTGAGCGTTCCATTGATTAAACGTTCCACTAAAAAATAATCATTGTCTTTTTCACTTTCTGTTTTCCATTTCAACACATTTCCAATTTCAGAAGCAAAACCACTAAACGAACTGATTTCAACAGGTAAAACCACAGGAGTACAACCTAATACAGCTGTTCCACCAAAAGACATTCCATAAGGGTTGCTACTTGTAGAAAAATTATCTACCAACAAAATATAAATCTGATTAGCAAGTACATTTAAAGGAAGAACAAAACTATCACCTCCAGATCCTTCTGATACATCTCCTACAGCAGACGGTCCACAAGCAAACAAACCTAAAAATCCACAACCAGTAGGAGTTCCTAGATTCATCGATTGCAATCCTGTGCGATCATCTAAAGCAGAAAAACTACAACGAACTGGTGATGTAACTGGCGGACAATTTGCACCAGCAGTTGCAGCTGTAAATGGACCCCAAATAGCGAAATCGTAATCATCCGTATTCGTAACTGGATCAATCATCATTGTCAATGAACCACCTGTTTGAATATTTAAATAATACCATGAGGATTGATGTTCATTTCCAATCAAACATCCTTGATTTGTACCATTCAATTCTTGGGTTCCAAAACCAGCACTATTACCAGACAACGAACTGTTTGAACATAAAATCTCAGCTTGCTCACAATTCGTTCCTCCTACTTTCTCGATAGATGAAACAGGTACTTTAATAGTAGTTTTTGAAAAATGAATTGCTGGAACTCCTTGTTCAATAAATAACTGTGTTAAAGTAGTTTCTGTATAATCTATTTCTGATTGAAACTGAAAACCTGTAGCTGTGATGTAGCGATGAGTCACCTGTAACTGATCTGTCACCGCTGCCAACACCTCTTTTGTACGATAAATAGATTCCACTCCAATGGAATATGTATAAACTTCAATTGATGTATTAGATGTTGCAGTTGAACGAATCGGTGTTAAGGTATGTCCTGATACATAGGAAGCATTACTTAAAAACAAAACGGTCATAGCACTAGCCAAACAATTGAAGACTTGTTTAGAAGCTAAACAACTCTTTAGTAGCATAATAAGTAGACTTAATTAGTAATAATGAATCAAAAATAGACTATTCCAAACATTAATTTAAATTAAACGATTAAATTGCGGCTTTCATTGAGTATTTTGCACCGCTTATCGAAGGCTGAGATTGTATAACGCTCATTTTCAAATGTTTTAACAGTTTTGCTTTGTTTAGTTTTTATTCCAACTACTTTACAAACTTATTCGTTAAACGTTTTATCACTTGCGAATAGTAAACTCCTTTAAATACTTATGTTTACTTTTGCAGTTCATTGTTTCATTATGCGTTTATTTTTATTTGGAATTATTGGGAGTTTATTGATTGCTTGTGGTGAAACTCCAACAAAATCTAAAGTTGTTACTGATATTGATAAACTCATCAAACTGTATCCAGATAGTGTTCCTGTTATTATTCAACACGGTCAAAAAATGATGGAACGTTATGATTACGATGCAGCATTGAAAGATGGAGCAAAAGCTTATCGTTTACAACCAAACAATTTAGAAGCAAGGTATTTGTATGCTGATGCTTTAAACAACCGTGCGAATAGAACACCTGAAGACGTAACACAAGCGCAAACACACTTCAAATATGTCATTAAAAAGCAGCCTAAAAATCTGGAGGCTTTAATCGATTTGGCATCAACCTATTCTTATCTAGGTGACTTTGAAAAATCTTTCCAATACATCAATACTGCTTTACGCATCGATAAAAAATACCGCGATGCTTATGTTTTAAAAGGAAGTAATTACATGCAATTAGCAGGACCAAAACCAGATCCAAACAATACCAATCGCGTTTTAGCAAAATCTTCCTATCAAACGGCCATTGATCAAGACCCTGAATTTTTTGAAGCATACATTTTTCTAGGTTCATTGTATCAAGAAGAAAAAAACGAACTCTGCATTGAGTATTTCGTAACTGCAACACAAATTCGCCCAGGTAACATTGATGGTTTGTATAATCTAGCTTATGCTTATCAAGAATTTGACAGGGATGAAGAAGCGCTAGCAGTCTATCGTCAAATGGCCAAAAAAGATCCTTCATTTACACCAAGTTTGTTTCAACAAGGATGGATCAAACAATTTCATCAAAAAGACATTGATAGTGCGATGTTCTTTTACAACAAATGCTTACAAAAAGAACCTCGATACGTTGAAGCTTGGCATAACTTAGGCATGTGTTATGAATTGAAGAAAGACAATACCAGTGCGATAGAAGCTTACAAAAAAGCATTGAAATACAATCCTGACTTTGAATTATCACGTGAAGCAGCTCGTAAATTCAAGATATGACGCAACGCAAAGCAATCATTATTCAAACAATACTTGAGGCTGCCATTCCTTTATTGGGTTATTTTTATTGGAATTGGGATACCAGTTTTATTTTGATGTTTTTCTTTCTAGATTGGCTGCTTTACCTCTCCATCGTTGGTGTAAAAGCGAATAAACGATTTCAATATTCAAGCGATTTACAAGAGAAAAAACAAGCGGTTCAAGACATCATCTCCGGTTTATTACTACTAATCGCTACCACCACTTTGGTTTATTTTTTATTGCCAAAACTAGAAAATGCCTTTTCATGGAAAGAACGCATTTGGGCTTTTTTAACCTATAAAGATATGGGAGTGCAACAAGGCTTGATACTCATTCCATTAATCGTACTCAACGGTGTTCTTGTTTACAAGCAACAATTTATTGCTCCACGTTTGTATGAACGACTGACGATGAAACAAATCACATTGGGAGTCAAACGCCAAGGAATCCTGTTATTAGGAGCTGCTGGCTGCTTTTTAGGCTTTCGTTTCTTCACACCCTACCCGAGTGAAATCATTTTATTTTCCACAATTGCAGGAACGATGTTGTATCGCTTTTTTGCTAGAAACTAAGCATTCAAGCTAAGACCAACTCTTTTTCTTTAAAAGAAATGCCGTAGCGTTCTAATTCGTTTAAAATAGGATTGTAAACTTCTGCTGAAATTGGAATTCGAACTCCGGTTTCGTGAATTGCTCCAGTGAGCATTAATTTCGCACAAACAGCAACTGGTAATCCAACAGTGTTCGACATGGCTGTGAACACATGATCTTGACCCAAATTCACCATTGAAGATTCAATAGAAAAACGTTGATTGTTTAGCTCATATTCAAACTGATGCACCATGACAATCATGTCTTTATCTGAAGGTGCAAGCGACAATTTATTGACTAAAATGTGTTCTAATAATTGAGCTGGAGTTGCATTTTCAATTCCAATAACGGTAGAATCATCAAAAAGACCCAGCCATTGGAAACGCGAAATATCATGGATACCATAATCCGAACAGAATTGCTGAAACTTTTCTTCAACTGTAAATGCTTCATTGAAAGGCATGAACGAATTGACAAAATTCCGAGGAGTTAGGTTGGCAGAATCGAACATCGGATAAGTATCATCAGTCATTCCTAATTGGACAAAAATGTTCCAAGCTTGGCAAAATCCTGCTCTTCTCAACGTTCCTCTATACAATGTTGGAATGTTTTCCATTCCGTAAACCGGTCTGTATGAAAGTGAATCTCTATTAGCATATCCATCAAACACACCGTATCCATCCACTTCAATTTGATCCAAGCGTCTGAATAATTGAGCATAAGAAATGTTTTTGTATTGATGACGATCGATGTACTGGGCTGTTCCTCCTTGTCCAGCTAAAACCACATTTCTAGGATTCCAAGTAAACTTATAATTCCATGGATTGTTATCGCTTTCTGGAGCAATTAATCCACCACAATAGGATTTAAAACAAGTGATTTCACCGCCTTTTGCACGAATTTCATCAATGATTCGCATCGCACTCATGTGATCGATTCCAGGATCAACCCCAATCTCATTCATAAACAACAAACCTGCAGCCTTTACTTCTGCATCCAATGCTTTCATTTCTGCAGACACATAAGAAGGTGTAATAAGGTGTTTCTTCAATTCCAAACAATCACGAGCAACATCGATGTGGAAGCGAGCAGGCAACATGGAAATGACCAAATCAGCTCCAGCTAATTCTTCCCAACGCTCGTTTTTATCCAAAGCATTGAAAGAAAGCGCAACTCCATTAGGATGATTATTCAATTTGCGTTTTACCAAATCAATCGACTGATCAACCACTCTTAGCTGCCAATTGAATTCAACGGCATGCTCCAACAAATAACGAATCAATGAAGAGGCTGACAAGCCAGCGCCCAAAACGAGAATCTTTTTCATACTATTCTTGCATCCAATGTGGAAGTGCACTGCGAAAATACACAGGCTTTGTCAATAATAGCGTTAAAATTTGTACATTTTTCAAGAAGCAAATAAAAATAGGATTGCACGAACAACAGAAATGTGATTCTTTTTGAGTTAAAAAATTCTTCATATTTGTTTAATGAAACAAGTTCTACTTATTTTTTCATTGATAACTAGCATTTTTAGTAATGCTCAGGTTTTTCATGTTGATGATACATCTGCTGTTTTAATTAAAACAACCAACCAGTCACCAGCACATTGGTACATTGAAATAATTTCTGATGTAGCAGTTGATACAACTTTGAGATGGAAAACAACTTTTAGCAATATTCCTGCGGCTTGGGACATTAATTTTGATACACAATCCACCAATCATCCCATCATTTATGATGGTGATAGTTCAGATTTCACTTTATTAACAGGATTGGATTATCCTCAAAAACTGATCATTGGAGCCATGCTAAACAATACTCCTGGAAATGGAATTGTGTATTTTGATATTTATAATCCACTTACTCCTGCTGTTGTACAAACAATCAGTTTTGAATTTATTGTGAGTGCATTGGGGATCAATGAATTGATAAACGAAGGTATTATCCAGCTTTCGAATGATGTACTTTATTTTGAAAATGGAAGAGCAACAAGCATTGCATTTTTTACGCTAGATGGTAAGTTAGTTGCTCAAGAAAAAAACGTTGAGCTTTTTAATTGTAAAGAATTACCAAAACAACAAACGTATCTAGTCAGATTAATTCAAGACAACAAAACTTATTCGTTTAAATGGATCCGTTAATTTGCTTGTTTCCAATCTATAATTTTATCAGCTAGAACTGCACTTAACTTGTAATAACTTTCATGTGTCCAACCACCAACATGAGGAGTCAGCAAGATTTTATCGCTTGTAAGTAAATAGGCTAATGCATCTGGCATTTCTTTTTCAAAAAAGGACTCAAAAGATGCTTTTTCAAACTCATTGACATCCAAACCTGCACCAAGCACTCTTCCTTGTTCTATTGCTTTGATCAACGCTGTAGTTTCAATGATTTTACCTCTTGAAAGATTCAATAAAAAGATGGATTTACCTAAGCCATCAAAAAACTCTTCGTCTGCAAAATAAATGGTTTCTTCATTTTGAGGAATATGAAATGAAATCACGTCTGATTTTCGAATCACCGCCTCCAAGGTAGCTTCCATTACAAAATCGTTTCCATAACCTTCTTTGTATTTATCGTAAGCCAGCACTTTTACGTCAAATCCACGCAGTTTTTTGGCAAATGCAGCACCATTGTTTCCATAGCCAATAATGCCTAAAGTTTTACCATCCAATTCAACACCTCTATTCCCCTCACGTTCCCAAATACCTGATCGAATTTCATTGTGTGAGGTATGTATTTTATTCATTAATGAAAGCAACATTCCTAGCGCATGCTCACCTACTGCATTTCTATTTCCTTCTGGAGCATTGAATAAAGTAATACCTCTTTTTGCACAATAAGCTTCATCAATATTCTCCATTCCTGCACCCGATCTAGCGATGAATTGCAAATTCGGAGCAAAATCCAACAAAGCAGCATCCATTGGAAAACGTGAACGGATAACAATACCAATTGCATCACGCAACTGCGATTCACATTCAGAACGGGTCCAAAGATGCGCATCAATACAAGTGTAAAGACCTGTTGCTGTTAGTCGTTCTGCCAAAACAGGATGAACAGTATCTAAAAAAATGACCTTTTGCATGAAATGAAGTTTTGATAAAGGTAATTGTTCAGTTAAAAACCGCCACCTTTTGCATAAAAAAAGCCCATCCTTTTGAAAAGAATGGGCTGGAAAAATCTATATCAGTATTATTCGATGGTAATACAACCATTTTTGATGCTGATTTTCGCATCGTTTTTCACTTTGACCCAACCGCATTCTGTTTTGATTTCAACCTCAGAAGCACTCGTTTGAACAGATGCTGATCCTGTTGTAGATGCACTGAACTCAATTTTTTGTGTGGATCCATTTGAACGCACTTCCATGGTGTATTTCTCAGAATCTTTGTTGTAATAGCGAATAGTAAAAGCACTTGCAATATTTGCCAT
>JADLGD010000254.1 GCA_020849495.1 Fluviicola sp. | reverse complement strand
CTTGAGAGATGCGGATCAAATACATACCAGGTAAGATGTTTGATGTTTCAATTGTTAATGTATTGCTGTTTGAAGAATTTACAGCTGCAGGAACGATTTTACCGTCAACTGCGATTAAATCTACTTGTACTCCTGAAATAGCTTGATTGAATGTCAATGTTACTTCGTTTGTTCCTGGGTTTGGGGCAAGAATTAATCCATCAAAAGCTGTTTCATTTATTGCAGCTGTTGAGCCTCCTGGTCCATTGTAACCATAGGTTCTCAAAGCAAAAGCGCTTAAAGTTGTAGCTGAAACATAAAGCCAAGAATGATCTTCACCAATTTGAGTTGGAACTAACATATCTATATTGTTTCCATTGGCCAATTGATAGGCAGAATTATCGCCCCATGCCCAAAGTGTACTATCGGTTTTAATGGCATAGGTTGTAGATTGTCTTGAAGAAACTTGTTTCCAATCGGTATCGGTTCCAATTTGCGTCCACTCATAAATGGTATTGGTATTTCCTAATCCTAATTGACCGTCGTTGTTGATTCCTTTTCCCCAAATGGTTCCATTTTGTTTCATTGCAATGCTACCATTATCAGTAATACTGATCCAATCGGTATCGGTTCCTTCTTGTACAAACTGACTAGTTGAGTTGTTGTACTTCCATAGAGTTCCATTGTTTTTGAGTCCAAAGCTCAAGCTTCCATTTGAATTAACTTTGATGGTCTTCCAATCGTTATCCGTCCCGATTTGTGTAACAGAAACAGGAACACCTTGAGTATTGGCTTCCAATTGCCAAATGGTACCATCGGTTTTCGTTGCAATCAAAAATTCGGAGTTCCAAGCGACAATTGAGTCCCAATCGTTGTCTGTTTCCCATTGAATTGGTGTAGCCGTTTCATTTTGCATCGACCATAAGGTTCCATCGTTTTTCAAGCCATGAAATCCACCAAAAGCAGAAGAATTTGCAATTGCACCTTGTTTCCAATTGGTTTCCGTTCCAAATTGAATAGGTTCAGCACTTTTAGTAGGATCCGAATTCTTTGTCCAAAACCAAATTGTACCATCAGTTTTTATTCCAGCAGAACGTATCTGAGAGGCAGTGCTTGACTCAAAATGCTTCCATGTCACTTCATTTCCTACTACGATTGGAATCATTGTTGTTCTGCTGTATGGCCAAGGATTCATGTAGTTATTGGTGTAATATCCTGCTGCATTGTAATAGGAACCAACAGAACTTCCAGTGGCCCATAAAAAATTATCTTGTGCAACAGCAGACTGAAAGCAAAGACAATAAATTGCTAATAAATGAATCATTCTTTTCATAAAGTTGATCTTTAAGGTTGACACAAAGCACTTGAATAATAAACTGAACCACAATATGATGAATGACGTATTTTGGTTTCTATGTTGATTGAAAACAACTTTTGTAAACTTGACTTTACTATCTTCGTTGCAATCTAATTACGAAAATTACATGCGAACGATTTGCTTAATTCTTTTACTGTCTATCACAAACATTGGTTGGTCATTGAAACCAGAAGAGTTGCATTTGAAACAAGAATATTTTCGCTTAAAATCTGCTAAACTTGACTTAAAGAGGAAGACAGATAGTGTTTTTATCGTACTATTTAATATCAATGTTTCCAATCCTAAGTTATTGGATGAACTTTCTGAAGATTTTCTTAACTATTCTTTAAAGCGACATAAAATATATGGCAAGGCATATTTAGCCAAAACCTTGTCTTACACCTCAGGTATTAATTTTAAAGAGAACATCTATAATTGCAAAACAAGTATTTCCCTTTTTAAACAAGAAAAAGACACCATATCCCTTTGTTTTGCCTATCAAATATTGGCCGGAATCTATCTGCATTCAAATAATTATGATTTGGCGATCAAATACAATCTCATTGCACATCGTATTGCACAAGGTATAAACAACGAAGTTTTAATGGCAAACACCTATAATGAAATTGGTCTTATTATGAATTATAAAAAAGACTATGCTAGGGCAAAGTACTATTTTTTCAAAGCGTTGTATCATCGTAAAAAAAAAAAAGATGATTTTGGAATTCAAACAACTTACACCAATCTAGGTATCGTTTTTAAAAACATGAAGCAGTATGATAAAGCTTTTTATTTCCAGAAAAAATCGCTGCAATTAGCTCAATCGATGAAATCAACCTTTTCAACCGCTTATGCTTACAACGATTTAGGAGGAATACATTTGATGCTAAATCAATTAGACTCTGCTGAAAACTATTTCAAAAAGTCTGTTGCTTTAAGAAAAGAAATTGACGATCAATGGGAATTGGGATTTACTTACAATTATCTTGGAGAATTGTACCGTTTAAAAAACAACAAACAATTAAGTATCGCATACTTGAGAGATGCTATACAACTAGGAAAAACCTCAGAAAACAGCAAACAACTTTATGAAAGCTATGAACAATTGGGGTTAACCTTTGCACATTTCAAGCAATTTGATTCCGCATTTGTTTACAATCGCAAGTTTGAAAAACTAAAAGACTCCATTAATTCAAGCACACATGTTCTTTCTGTTGAAACATTGATTGCAGATTACGAATTTGAACGAAAACAACAAGAAATCGAATTGCTTCGAAATCAAAACATGGTGCAATCACTGCATATTAACGTGCAAAAAGATTGGTTGTGGATTTCAGGTTTGGGCTTGGTTTTACTTATCGGACTTGTGCTTTACGTATTGCGTAATCGACAACTACGTTTGGCTAAAATTCAACTTGAAAGTCAAAAAAAGGAAGAGTTATTGCGAATGGAATCGCAGCAAAAAATACAAGAAGATCGTGTTCGAATTTCTAAAGAACTGCACGACAATATTGGGGCCAATTTGACGGTTTTTAAAGAACTTTTTTCGAATAAAGAGCAGTTAGAAAATTTAGATGACATTCATTTGTTAACGGAGGAAACCATTCAAGAACTGCGCAAATCCGTTTGGTTGTTGAATCAAGAGGAAAGTACTTTTGAAGAATGGATCATTCGTTTGAAAGAATACTTCAAACACTTAAAGAAAGTTCGAATTCAAACTGTGGCTTCCGAAACTTCCAATCCTTCAATTCCTTCCAGAGTTTTAACAGAATTGTTTCGGGTAATACAAGAAGGAGTTAACAATGCGCTAAAACATGCGTCTTGTTCAGAAATTTTGGTGAATATCCAGTATGAAGAAGCAACTTTATCCATCTCTATTTCTGACAACGGTATTGGAATTACAGAGTCAAAAGTTTCTGGTTTTGGCTTGATCAACATGAAAGAAAGGATTTTAAATTTAAATGGAACCATCCGTTTGAGCCAACAAGACCAGAGCGGTACTATTATTCTCATTACAATTCCAATTAACTAATATCAAAACATGTCAACACCCATAAAAATTGCCGTGGCGGAGGATAATTATAGAGCCTTACAATTGATTGAAAACAAAATCAAGCGTTTTTCGGATTTAGAGCTGATTCTAACAGCTGAAAACGGTCAGGTACTGATTGAAAAAATGCAGCAACTCGATGAATTGATTGATCTTGTTTTGATGGATATTCAAATGCCTTGTATGGATGGAATTCAAGCTACGCAGCAATTGAAATCACTTTTCCCAGCAACAAAAATTGTTGCATTAACGACTTTTTCTGACGATGAAAAGCTAGTCAACATGATTTTATCGGGTGCTTCTGGCTATTTACTCAAAGATATTTCATCTGAAGATTTACACAAAAGCATTTTGGATGTCATTCAAGGAGGAAGTTCCATGTCACCTTCTGTTGCTTATAAATTACTGGAATATGTTAAAACTGCACCTAAACCAAAAAATTCTGCTGCTATTGAATTGTTAACTACTCGTGAGAAAGAAATTCTGGAACACATCAAAATGGGACTTCAAAACAAAGAAATCGCCGAAAAATTATTTATTAGTCCACAGACTGTTCGGAAGCATCTTGAAAACATTTATGACAAATTACAAGTAAACAATCGTGTTGAAGCCATTTCTAAGCTTGGATAATCATTTAGCGATAAAATTGTAAGCTACGCCAAACTTAATGGTGGACATTTTTGAATCGATGAATTGTTCTTCGGGGTAATCTACAGTTCCTGCAGTAATTTTATAGGCGTTTTTAAAATTAAAATAGGCAAATCCAACTGAGATATTCAACCTTCTTGCAACCATCATTGACAAATCAACAGAAACTCGACCTCTTGATGAGCCACCAAACCAAAATTTATTTTCATTTT
>JADLGD010000253.1 GCA_020849495.1 Fluviicola sp. | reverse complement strand
TGTTCAATGCAATAACTCCCAATCGATGAATCACTTCTGCAGCATTGGAAACATGCTGTGGACGCAAAATCATTTTCGTTTTGTATTGGTCAAAATGGGTGTAAAATCGCTCTTGGTATGCTTTTGAGAAAGTATAGGCTGCACCTGATGCAAATTGCAATTTCCCCGAGTCGATTAAATCCAAGGTGCTGTCTTGTAACACTTCTGAATACATCGTCAAATCATGAAAGTCACTACTGCCCATTTCATGCAATACGGCGTTTGCAATTTTTCCAATACCCGCTTGCAGTGGTTGTAACGTTTTACTTAATTTATTTTGTTCAACTTCAGCATTTAAAAATTGCAGAAAATGCTTAGCGATGGTTTGCGTTTTCTCATTTTCAGTGGAAGCATCAGCTGGCTCATCTGCTTCATTTGTTTCAACGATGGCTATCACTTTTGATGGGTCAATAGAGATAAATGGTGTGCCTATACGATCCGAAGTTTTCGTGATGGGAAGATGAGTTCGATCAGGAAACGGTTGTGCCATGTAACAATCATGCAAACCGTTCATGCCAATTGGAAATGCGCTGTTGACTTCTATGATGATTTTATCTGCTAACTGTGCGAAAACGACACTGTTGCCAACTGAAGAAGTTGGAACAATCATACCGTCTTCGGTAATCATCGAAGCTTCTATGATAGCAATGTCTATTTTAGGAAGTTGTTTGGATTGTAATTGATCGGCCGTTTCAGCTAAATGTTTATCCACATACATCACTTCGTGTGAATTAATTGCAGAGCGTAAATCTTTGTTTGATTGAAAAGGAATTCGACGGTTTAATTTTTTGTTTAATGCCAACTCACTATCAATTGCTCGACCTAATGAGGCGCCAGATAATAAGGTTATTTTAGCAGGAGTTTTTGAACAAGCGAAACTGGGTAAAACAGCTTTGCTATCGCCTGATTTCGTGAATCCAGATGTGCCAATGACCATACCGTCTAAAATTGCTTCTGCAGCTTTTTCAGCGCTTGTAATTAATTCGTGATAGGGTTTGTAGAATATGCGCATGAAGATGATTTTTCACAAAGTAAGGGATTAAAATGGAAAAGTGACCAAGATAGAATCGCGTTAAATCAAGTAAATTAATCACCTTTTTTCATGAATAGTATGTAATTTCGAAGCATGACATTTGTAATTATCCTGTTACTAGGCATTTGGATTCTTTGGAGAAAATCAACTGAAGGGTTGAATTTCATTGATTTATTTGTTGGTTGGGGGATAAAAGTGTTTTTCGGTTTTGTTTTTATTTACATCTACACCGAATATTATGGAAATGGAACGTTGAGCTCAGATATCAACGTGTTTATGTGGGAGAGCGAAATTTTAAAGAACGTTTTCCATCAAAATCCGAGTGATTATTTAAAGTTCCTATTTGGTCTAGAAGATCAACAAATGATTGAATTTTACTTGTCAAAAACCGATCATTGGTCTTCTGGTGATATGGCTTTGATAAACGATGCTCAAAATGTCATTCGAATCAATAGTTTGATTTATTTTATTTCAAATGGGAATGTTTTCATTCATTTATCGCTTTTTGCTTTTGCTTTTTTATTAGGAACACGAGAGTTGTATCTTGCTTTACGTGACCGTGTGTTGATTTCCAATAGGTATTTGTGGTACAGTTTATTGTTGTTGCCAAGTTTTGCTTTTTGGAGTGGTTCAATTTTAAAAGAACCATTGATGTTGGTCGGTTTGTTTTTAGTACTGCGTGGACTCATTTCTTCTTTGAGTTTCAAGGCGCGATTGTGGCGAATTATACTGGGTTCTTTACTCATGTTGATGTTTAAACCCTATGTGTTTTTCATCTTACTGATCGTCTTGTTGCCTTATTTTTTGTTTAAATTCTTATTCCGTTTCAATGCTTTAAAATCGATTGCTGCGACCTTGTTGTTGATAATGCTTTCAGGGCTTATTTTTGATGGAAAACGGGATGCCTTTGTTCATTTTATTTGGCGTAAGCAATTTGATTTTATCAATGTTTCTAGAGGAGGATTACATGCTTTAGCTGAAGCAGATAGTTGTTTCTATTATTTTGATGTGAGTCAATACAAAGACATTCGATTTATCAGCAATACGCATGTGATATTGGAAAAACCGATGCATGCTAAAAAGATGAAATTAGGATCTCTTTATCCTTTTGAAAATGTGTATTTAAAAGATACAGGAAAGGTTTGGATCAATTACTACAGTACCAACAAGTGTGGGAGTTACATTGAGCCGACGTTAATAGGCGGTTCTTTTACTCAATTATTAAAAAACATTCCTGAAGCATTAGTGAACGCTGCTATTCGGCCTTTTCCAAATGATCCAGGAGGAAGCTTGAAATGGTTCAATATTTTGGAAACTTTTCTATTGTTTTCTGGTCTCATCTTCAGTTTGATTTATTTCAGAAACAGAAGAAATAGTTTAGATTGGGACATGATTTGGTTAATGATCTGGTTTTCCATATTGCTGTTTTTATTGATAGGATGGACAACGCCTGTACTTGGTGCCATCGCTCGTTACCGTATTCCAGCATATCTAGCATTATTCATTTGTTCGATCCTTGCTGTTAAAAAACAAAAAGCATGAAAAATTTTATCATAATTACAGGAGCTACCTCAGGTTTTGGGGAAGCTACCGCAAAGCTGTTTGCCGAAAATGGTTGGAATTTAATTTTGACAGGTAGAAGAGTCGAACGCTTAGCCGCACTGAAAGCCGCATTGCAATCAGAAACGAATGAAATCATTACGCTACAGTTCGATGTAAGAAATGAAGCTGAAGTGAATCATCATTTTTCTAGTTTACCAGAATCAATTAAGGATAGAGTTGCTGTTTTGGTGAATAATGCTGGATTGGCTGTTGGCCGTGGTCCGATTGATACGGGTGAAACAGATGATTGGGAACGAATGATCGATACAAATGTGAAAGGCTTGTTGTATGTCTCAAAAGCGGTGATTCCATTCTTAAAGCAAAATCAGGGCGGACATATCGTCAACTTGGGAAGTATTGCTGGAAAAGAAGTCTATCCTGGAGGAAATGTGTATTGTGCTTCCAAACATGCGGTGGATGCC
>JADLGD010000252.1 GCA_020849495.1 Fluviicola sp. | reverse complement strand
TTTGATTCAAATGCTTACGATGAACTGTTGGGATTAACCGATTACCATACAGTAGTCGTTGCAGCTTTAGGTTTCAGAGCTGAATCAGACCCTTTGCAACATTTAGAAAAAGTCAGAAAAACAACAGAACAATTATTCGAATACAAATAAAAAACACAAACAATTATGAAAACAACTTGGACAGTAGACCCAGCACACAGTGAAATAGGATTCAGTGTAAAACACATGATGTTTACGAAAGTAACTGGTACATTCGATCAATTTTCAGCTACAGTAGTAGCAGATGAAGATTTCAAAAATGCAGAAATTTCTGGCAACATTGAAGTTGCCTCTATCAATACACGTAATGCAGATAGAGATGGACATTTGAAAAGTGCAGACTTTTTTGATGTTGAACAATTTCCAGCAATTTCATTCAATGCAACTACAGAGGCTTTGAGTTCAGGAAAAATTCAAGTTGAATTTTCCTTACATGGAATAAGCAAACCAGTTGAATTAGACATCGATTTTCATGGCGCAGGAAAAGACCCTTGGGGTATTACCAAAGCAGGATTCAGCTTCACGACAAAGATCAATCGCAAAGATTTCGGTTTGACTTGGAATGCAGCTTTAGAAACAGGAGGAGTTTTGGTTGGAGAAGATGTACAAATCCGTGGAGAAATCCAATTGGCACAACAAGCTTAAAATCAACATCAAATTCATCAAAAACGGCTCGAGATTCGAGCCGTTTTTTTTTCATACGTGTGTTTTATTCAAGAAACGTTATGATTTAAACATTTAGCCTTAGTTGTTTGATAGAGTAATATATATTTGTTTCACTTACTATTACAACTCAGAACATGAGATATCTACTATCTACACTTTTGTGTGCTTTGTACACGATTGTTATTGCTCAACCTGGAAATGACAATCCTTGTGGAGCTGTACTTTTACCAGTTAATGCTGGCTGTACAAATACAGCAGGAACAACAGTAGCAGCGACAAACACTGCAGGAATTCCAGCACCAGGTTGTGCTAGTTATTCTGGTCCGGATGTTTGGTACCGATTGATAGTTCCAGCGAATGGTGCTGTTGCATTAAACACTACAGCTGGTACAACAACAGACAGTGGAATGGCAATTTATAGTGCTCCAGCTTGTGGAGGTGCATTTACACTAATCGAATGTGATGATGATGATGGAGCGGGAACTATGTCATCAATAACTGCAAATGGTTTAACACCTGGATCTACTTTATATATTCGCATGTGGGATTACGGCGGTGGAAATGGAACTTTTTCCATCTGTGCTACAGCAACAACACCATGTGGAGGAGCCATGAACAATGATTACTGTCCATACCCAGCTTTATTGACTCCAGGTGGTGGAAACTTCTCAGCAACTACAGATGTTACATTTACTCAAGATCAACCAGGAAATTTATCTTCCGTTTTCTGTGGATCCATTGAAAACAATTCTTGGTATCAATTTACAGCTACAAGTGCTACAGCAACATTCCCAATTGTATCAGTAACAGGATGTGTTAGTGGCTGGGGAATTCAAGCGCATGTTTATAGTGTTACATACAATGCATCAGGATGTTGTACAGGTTTCACTTCAGTATCCAATTGCTACAATCCAGGAAATACAACATTAGGAACAGTAACAGCTACAGGTTTAACTGTTGGAAACAACTACCTATTAATGATTGATGGTAACGGTGGAGATGGATGTGAATTCACCATTTCTGGTTGGACAGCAACAGGAATCTTACCTGTGGAAATCATTTCATTCAATGGAGCTAATGAAGATGAAGGTGTTGCTTTGAGTTGGAAAACATTGAGTGAAGTCAATAACGACTATTATGAAATTCTTCATTCAAGAGACGGACTTAATTACGAGTCAATTGGTAAAGTAACAGGTGCAGGTTCATCGACTGAGCAACATGTTTATTCATTCTTGGACGAACAAGCAAATGAAGGAATTAACTATTATCAATTACGTCAAGTTGATTTTGATGGAAAACAAACAGCTGTTGAAAAAATCAGTGTTACTCGTGAAATCAATAAAAATGGTATCATCAATGTTTATCCAAACCCAACTTCAAACAATGCTACCATTCAATTTAATTCTGAAAAAAACGAAGAAGTACAACTTTTGATTACAGATCAAAGAGGCCATGTGATTGTGAACGAATTGATTCAATTAGAAAATGGTGTAACGAATTATTCCATCAACACTGAAAATTGGTCAAAAGGTATTTATCACATCGTAGCTAAAAGTAGCACATTCACAAACAACATTAAATTATCTAAAACTTTATAACATGAAATCTATCCTTTTTTACATCTGTTGTCTCGTTAGTTTTGGAGCTTTTAGTCAGACATATACTTTTACTAAAAATCAAGAAACAGCACGTTTCAACGAAGTTCAAAAAACAACTTCAGCAATGCAAAGTACTTTCACTACAACTGCTGAAATTGATGACAATTACTTAAGCGAACTAGCAAGTATTATGGAATACAAAGATGGCTATGTGCAATTAGTTCTAGTTGATTCGCATACGATTCGTGTGTTACATGAGAACTTCATTGCCATGAAAGATATCATCGATGTTGCAACTATCCAAAACACAACATGGACTTTGTTAAGTAATGAATTAAGTAGTTTTAAATAGACTCATTTTAAATTACTGATAGCTATATTAATTTAGCAAAGTAAACACTAGTTTCTTCTTGTAATCGTTTTTCGAATCGTACTTTTAAAAGGTGAAGTAACGAAAGGAAAACATGAAAAATTACGCAGAAGAATTCCAGTTTAGCTTGTCTAATCCTGAAAAATATTGGCAAGAAGAAAGTCAAAAAACAGCTTGGTTTAAAGCCCCTAAAACGGTTTTGAAACTAGAGGAAAACGGCACTGCTTCTTGGTTTGAAGATGGCGAAATCAATACGTCTTATGCTTGTTTGGATGTTCATGTCCTAAATGGAAGAGGTGATCAAACAGCTCTGATTGTTGACTCCCCAGTAACAAATACTATTAAAAAATATACTTATTCTGAATTACTCTATCAGGTAGAACACTTTGCAGGAGCTTTAGTTGAACAAGGACTTTCAACTGGAGACCGCGTGATCGTTTACATGCCCATGATTCCTGAAGCAGTCATTGCTATGTTAGCATGCGCTAGAATCGGAATCATCCATTCAGTTGTTTTTGGTGGTTTTGCAGCTCATGAATTAGCTATTCGAATTGATGATGCAGAGGCCAAAGCAATTATCACAGCTGATTATGGAATTGAAATTCAACGGATCATTCCCTATCATCCAATCATTGAAGAAGCGATACGCTTATCTTCAACAAAACCATCCATCGTATTCACCCATAATAGAAAACAAAAAGCCTGTTCTATTAATGATAATTTCATAGAAATGGAACTAGCAATCAGTAAAGCGAAGGCTCAAAAAGCTATTCCATTACCATCCAAACACCCGCTTTATATTTTATACACGAGTGGTACTACAGGAAAACCAAAAGGCATTGTTCGTGAACATGGAGGAAATGCAGTTGCTTTGCGTTATTCCATGGAAAAAATCTACGATATACAACCTGGTGATGTGTTTTGGGCTGCTTCAGATATAGGATGGGTAGTTGGACATTCATTCATTGTTTATGGTCCTTTACTACAAGGAGCAACAACCGTTTTATTTGAAGGAAAACCAATTAAAACACCCGATGCAGGTACCTTTTGGCGAGTGATAAAAGATCATCAAGTCAACGTATTTTTCACAGCTCCTACAGCAATTCGTGCAATAAGAAAAGAAGATCCAGACAATCAGTTTTACAATCCTGAATCTACAAAAAGCTTAAAAACCTTATTCTTAGCAGGGGAACGTTGCGATATTTCAACCTTAGAATATGCACAGGATTTGTTGAAAATCCCTGTAATCGACCATTGGTGGCAAACTGAAAGTGGTTGGCCAATGCTTGCAAACATGCAAGGATTAGAACC
>JADLGD010000251.1 GCA_020849495.1 Fluviicola sp. | reverse complement strand
TTGCATTTCGCTGAAAATAGGTGGATAATTCTTCTTGAATAACACCTTCAACTCTATTCTGTCTGATTGAACTCATGGTACAAAGTTAAGAATTGTAAACGCGTTCAACCACAAAGCACAACAAAAACATATCTTTGTAGCGTATGAAATCGAACAAAGAATTCTTCAAATACACTTTTTCTTATCGTTCAAAAGCTATTTTGACGATTGTGTTTAACTTATTATTTGTGATATTCAACCTCGTCTCTATGTTGTTGTTTATCCCGTTTTTACAGCTCATTTTTAAAGCAGAGGATGCAGAAATGTTAACTGAACCACATTATCAAGGTGGGTTCATTGATTTCTTTAAATATTGCATGGATTTATACAATTACACCATGCAAGAAATGGTGAAAAGTGATCCAAAAGAAGCGCTTTTATTTGTTTGCATCACTGTTTTCATAGCTTTCTTACTAAAAAATGTGTTTCGCTATGGTGCCATTTGGAATCAATCACAATTAAGAATGGCTGTTGTTCGCGATATCAAAGACAAGTTGTTTGCAAAAGCAATGAGACTTCCGCTCTCTTTTTATACAAATGAAAGAAAAGGAGATTTGATGTCAAGAATGAATAGCGATACAGGTGAAATTGAAATTGCAGTCATTGCTATTTTAGAATTGGTTTTTCGTGAACCATTTGCCATTTTAACAACCATTATCACATTGGTTTTTATTAGTCCAAAACTGACATTGATTTCTTTTATTTTATTGCCCATTTCTGCCTTTGTCATTTCACGGATTGGTAAAAGTTTGAAACGAACAGCCAAAGCAGGACAAGAACAAAACGGGATTGTCTATTCTGCTATTGAAGAATCGATCAGTGGTATTAAAGTCATCAAAGCATTCAATGCCATTGAATTTGTGAAGAATCGTTTTAAAGGTATCAACTTACGACACCAACAATTGATTACTAAAGCATTCCGTAAACGTGATTTATCACCTCCATTAAATGAATTATTAGGTGCTGGGGTAATGTTATGCTTAGTTTGGTTTGGTGGAATCATGATTCTTGATAAAGAAACAAATAGTTTATCAGGAGCTGAATTCCTTACGTTCATCATCGTTTTTTCTCAGTTATTACGACCAATTCAAGGCATTGCAACTTCTGTAGGAAATTTGAATAAAGCGCAACCTTCACTGGAACGCATCAATGAGATTTTGAATACCGATGAAGTGATTTATGAAAATCCTCTGTCAACTTCTTTGGAAACCTTAAGCGATTCAATCGTTGTGAACAATGTTAGTTTCAAATACAAAGATGAATTTGTATTAAAGAACATTCATTTTGAATTGAAAAAAGGAAAAACCGTTGCTTTGGTGGGTGAATCTGGTAGTGGGAAATCAACCATTGCTGATTTACTTCCCCGTTTTTATGACGTGACAGATGGAGCTATTACCATTGATGGAATCGATATTCGGGAATACAAATTAGAAGATTTACACACCAATATTGGAATTGTATCACAAGAATCTATTTTGTTCAATGACACGGTTCGAAACAATATCGCTTTTGGACGTGATGACATGCCCATGGAACGAATCATTGAAGCAGCTAAAATTGCACATGCACACCATTTCATCATGGAAATGGAAAACGGGTATGATACCATCATTGGTGAACGGGGAAATAAATTGTCTGGTGGTCAAAAGCAACGACTAAGTATCGCGCGAGCTGTTTTGAAAAATCCTTCCATTTTAATTTTGGACGAAGCAACTTCAGCTTTAGACACCGAAAGCGAAAGAACCGTTCAAGAAGCATTGGACGAATTGATGAAAGATCGAACATCTTTGATTATTGCACATCGTTTAAGCACCATTCAACATGCTGACGAAATTTTAGTGCTTTCGAAAGGTGTTATTACAGAAAGAGGAACACATACCGAATTGATTCAAAAAGAAGGAATCTATTTCAATCTATGTTCGCTGCAAGGAATTAAGTCATAAAACCTGTTAATTTCCAATTTCTTGAGTATATTTAATGTGAGAATAGACTAATTTTATCTGTTCATTTTTACCGTTTAATCAATGAAAGTGTTTTTTGGTTTGTTTTTTGTAAAAAGCAAACAACGTTTTTACTTTTTAAACGTTAATATACTACAATGAAATTTTGGATCGTCATATCATTACTTTTTCCTACTGTTCTTTTTGCACAGTTGACGACTAGTGGACAAGCACCTGCTTCACTTGTTCAAAATGTATTGTTAGGTCCAGGAGTTACTGTTTCAAATATCAACTATTCGGGTGCTGGTGGAGCAATCGGTTATTTCAACGGACAAAATACCAACTTAGGAATCGATGAAGGAATTGTTATCACTACTGGTACAATTGCTCAAGGTGGTTCTGGTCCACACGGTCCAAATAATCAAGCAAACTCTGGTACAGATAACAACATGGGTGGTTATGGTCAATTGAGTAATCTCATTGGAGGATCTCCAACAAAAAACGCTGCCATTTTAGAATTTGATTTTGTTCCGTATTCTGATACCGTTCGCTTCCGTTATGTTTTTGGGTCTGAAGAATACCCTGAATTTGTTGGTTCTGAATTCAACGACGTCTTTGCATTTTTCATTTCTGGTCCGGGTGTTCCTTTTCAAAACATCGCTAAATTACCGAATGGAAGTCCGGTAGCAATCAACAATGTCAATAACGGATCAAGCAACTCAGGACCTTGTACCAATTGTTCGAACTATGTTTATAACGGTGATGGCAGTAACGGTCCATATAATTCCAATTCATTTTACATACAATACGATGGTTTTACGAAAGTATTAGAAGCTGTTTCAAGAGTACAATGTGGACAAACGTATCATTTAATAATTGCTATCGCGGATGCGGTTGATGGTATTTATGATTCAGGTATTTTTTTAGAAGCAAACAGTTTGTCATCTAAAGTGCCTGTTGAAATAGATTATACCATGTCGTTTGATGCTTTCAATGACGGTGAAACGATGGCAGAAGGCTGTGTGAATACAACTGTTACGCTAACTAGAGGACAAAACAGTGCAGCATCAGCATTAACGATTCCTTTGAATGTTACTGGAACCGCTACTTCTGGAGCTGATTATACTGCAATTCCAAGTTCTGTCACTTTCAATCCTGGACAAACCCAAGCATCATTTAATTTTAGTGCTTTAGCAGATGGATTAACTGAAGGTGTTGAAACATTGAATCTAATCTTTGACATACCCGATCCTTGTGGAGGTTCAAATCCGATCGAATTGAATTTAAAAATTAATGACATCCAACCTGTTACTGTAAACGTCGTTGCTGCAGATGCAACTTGTCCTGGTGAACCTATTGAAGTCATTGCTGTGCCAGCAGGAGGTGTTGGGCCGTATACCTATATTTGGAACACCGGTGCAACAACCAGTTCGATCTTTGTCAGTCCAACAATCACTCAAACTTATACTGTTTCTGTAACTGACAACTGTTTAGGTCAAACTGCAACCGGTTCTGGAACTGTTAATGTACCAATTTTCTTACCTCTTACCATGTCAACAACAGCTGATATTGTGGAGATTTGCCCTTACAAAGCAACGCCATTAGTTGCCACACCAGCTGATGGAGCAGGACAATACACTTATTCTTGGACAGATGCTTCTGGTCAACAAATTGGAACGGATTCTAGTATTACTGTTGCGCCAAGTGGAACAACAACTTATACCATAACTGTGACCGATTTATGTGGCAATGTTGTTACGCAAACTATTAATTATACAATTACAAGTCCTCCTTTGGTGGTCACTTTATCTCCAGATGTTGATATATGTCCGTTTGATCCGACAATGTTAACTGCAACAGCAACTGGTGGTTATGGTCAATACTATTATTTATGGATGCATTCGCAAGAAACGACTCCAAGTGTAACAGTTAGTCCAGCAACTACAACTACTTATACAGTAAGAGTTTCTGATGAATGCCAAACATTTTATGTAGAAGGCGAAGTGACTGTCAATGTAGTCAAACCAGAAGCACATTTTCAAATAAGTAGTCATACACTATTTGAAGATTTACCAATCACTTTCCAAAACTTAACATCTGGAGGTGTCAGTTATTATTGGGAATTTGGAGACGGTCAAAATTCTACAGTTGTTCACCCAAACAATACGTATGATTTGCCTGGCACATATTTCATAACTCTAATTGCAACCAATGAATTGGGATGTAAAGACACTGTTGTAAAACCAATAACCATTTTAGAAGAGTATTGGATTTATGTTCCAAATACATTCACACCTGATGGTAATCGTTTCAACAATACCTTTATGGCGAGTACTGTTAAAATCAAAGAATTGACAGTTTGGATTTTCAATAGATGGGGAGAAACAGTATTTAAATCAGATGAAGTCAATTTTGAATGGGATGGAACTTACGAAGGTTTCATTGTTCAAGATGGTACCTATACCTATAAGATAAAATACGTGACCAACTCAGGAATTGAGGAAACCATCACTGGTCACATAAATGTAATTCGCTAATTATTATAAACTTTTAGTTCTTCCACCATCAACAGGAATATTGATTCCATTGATGTAACTCGCTTCTGGAGAAGCTAAGAATACAACTGCGTTTGCAATTTCTTCTGCCTCCGCAATACGTTGCATAGGTGATTCACTAGCCATTTCTTCAAAAATAGTAGCTACAGGAATTCCTGTTTTTTCAGATTTTGCTTCTGCTATTCCTTGTAATCGAACGGTATTTGTTGCTCCTGGCAATACATTGTTTACCGTAATATTGAATTGTCCTAATTCATTTGCAAGCGTTTTACTCCAACTAGCTACAGCTCCTCGGATAGTATTTGAAACACCTAAACCTGTAAGTGGTTGTTTCACACTCGTTGAAATGATATTGATAATGCGACCACCACCATTTTGTTTCATTCCAGGAACGAGTGCTTGAACCAATACATGGTTACATAATAAATGTTGATTAAACGTATTGATGAATTCTGAAACATCTGCATCGATGATAGGTCCTCCTTTTGGTCCTCCTGTATTATTAACCAAGATATCAATTGTATTTCCATCTCCAACAAATGTTGAGATCGCCTTTTTCACATTCATATAATCTGAAAAATCAACAGAAATGTATGCGTGTTTTTGGCCCGCTTCTGATGATAATTCTGACAAAACTGCTTTCAGTTTATCTTCATTTCTAGCAACTAAAACTACTGAAGCGCCTTTATTGGCCAAACCCATCGCTACAGATTTACCTATTCCTTGTGTGCTCCCACATACAAGAGCAGTTTTGTTGATTAAACTTTTGTCCATTACAATAACATTTTGTTTCCCAAAATTACATTAAAATAATTGCTTATAGATTGTTAATTTTTCAATCGATTTGTTTAAATAATGTTTAAAAATAAATTTTTCACTATACTTTTAGTAAAAATTGATTGGGAAGAAAATCGTTTTATTCAAAGAGTAACGGCAAATATTCTTTCAGAGTTGCAATATATTCAAAACACACATTTTTACAGAAATAATGAAGAAAATAACATTGAAAATCAAACCCTGTTTTCCATACCTTTGCAGGATATATTACTTAAATATAAACTGTTAGATACATGAGAAAACTTTACAATTTAAGGTTAATGATGTTATTCATCATTGCCTTTGTATTCTCTGGCTCAAGGTTGTTTGGACAAATTGATGTAACAGCCACGGCTGGAACACCAACAGCGTCATATACAACATTGAACAGCGCATTTGCTGCCATTAATGCGGGAACTCACCAAGGTGTCATTGACATTGCGGTAGTTGGGAATACTACAGAGCCTGCTACTCCTACTCCATTGGTAGCGAGTAATGGAACCACTGTGATTTACAGTGCAATTACAATTAAACCTAGTGGTGGCAACTGGGTAATTAACTCGAATGCTGCTCCTACAGCAAGTAGAGGGGTGATTGAGTTGAACGGTGCTGACAACGTTACCATTGATGGTGATGATCTCGGAACACCTGGATCTCAAAACTTAACAGTCCAAGTTGCAGCTTTAGGAACTACAGGACTTGCGGCAATTCGTTTAGCTTCTACTTCCACAACAGGAACAGACGGGGCAAACAATGTCACAGTAAGAAACTTGAACATCATTGGTTCAAGAAACTCTGCAACTTCTACAACAGTAAACTATGGGATTGTAATGTCCAATAGTTCTGCAATCACAACTGGAGCATATTCTAGTTTAAATACTTTGATTGAGAATAACGTAATTTCACGTTGTTACCGAGGAATTTTTGCTAATGGTGCTTCTATTACTTATCCTAATACAGGATTGATCATTCGTAACAATGTGATTGGAACAGCTGTTGCTTTAACCAATGTTGGTGGTACTGGTATTTTGGTCTCTTACACAGGTACCAATGCTACAAACGCTGCATTAATTGAAGGAAACGACATTCGTGTTGGAGATGTAAACCCAACTGGTACTGGATTCTCAGCTTCTATTTCCGGAATTGAACTTGGAGCTGGTTCTCAGTTTGTTAAAGTATCAAAAAACAATATCCATGATGTCATGCAACCATCAACTTCTGGTTGGGGATCTTTTGGAATTAACTTAACATCTGCTACTTCGTCTAATAATATTTCAATTACAAACAACTTCATCTGGAACATCTATGGGTCTAGATATACAATAACTGCACTAAGCGGATTTGTTCCTTATGGTATTCGTTTTAGCGCAGCCTCAACTGGGCATGAAGTAATCAATAATACCATTCAAATTCCGAATTCAACAAATGGTACTATTGCTAATTACGTAAATTACGGAGTTTCATTTGCATCTGGTGCTACCGTTTCAAAATTTTTGAATAACATTATTGTTAATAACAACATCGGTACTGGAACTTTTGGTGTCTATTGTGCAGCTAATTCTGCGCTTTCCAGTGGTAATGTTAACAACAACGATTATTTCATTCCATCAGGGAACATAGGTTATTATGCTGGAGCAAATCAAGCAACTATTGGATCTTGGAAAACAGCAACAGGTATGGATGCTAGCAGCTGGAACGTTGCTCCTAACTTTGTAAGTGTATCTGATTTACATATTCAAAACGGTGGGCCAGCTTCTTTATTAGAAAGTACTGGAGCAACTACAGCTTTGACTAACATCACAACAGATTTTGACAACCAAACTCGTCCTGGTCCAGTTGGATCGGTAAATGGTGGTGCTACAAATCCTGATATCGGTGCTGATGAGTTTGATGGAGTTCCTGCTCCAGTTCCAGTTGTAACATTTGGTTCAGCTACACCTGCTTTAACCACTCAATGTGCTACAACTGATCCACGATTGATTTCAATGAATGTGACAACACCATCAGGTTTGATTACAACAGTGATGTTAAATTATTCATTTAATGGTGTTGCTCAAACACCAATTTCAATGGTGAACACTTCTGGATCTACTTATGAAGCTACTATTCCAGCTGCAACTCCTTTGAATGCAACAGTAACATGGAATGTGGTAGCTACAAATGATGCTTCAATTGTTACAACATTTAATGGAACTGCATATCAAGACCAAACATTATTAGGAGTTTCTGCTCTTGCAACAGCTTCATTGGGAACGGTTTGTGAGAATACAGCTTCAAGTGTTTCGGTTAGCCTTACAAGTACTGAACCTTCAACTGCATACACAACACCAAGTATTGCAAATCCAACAATTGATGAAGATTTAGGTTCAGTTGTCATCACTCAAGGTGCTGCAACTATTCTATCGAACACAACAACTGGAGGTTCTTTAGTTGGTACTATTGGTACAGCTACAGGAACAGCAGGAAGTTTTTCAAACTTCACCAATTTTGGTCCGTACGCAATGACTGCTGGTCAGACATATAACTTCTCTTTGACAAGTATTACGCAAGGTGGTAATTTTGGAAATTCAATGGCAATTTTCATTGACTTGAATAGAAATGGTTCATTTGCTGATGCTGGTGAAGCCGTTTACCTTCCAGCAGCAACAGTTACTGGACCGCATACTGAAACAGGATCATTTACAATTCCATTGACAGCATTGAATGGTAAAACACGCATGCGTGTTTACTGTTTAGAAACTTTGATTGCTTCTGCTGCAAGTACTGCTTCTTGGGGTGAATACGAAGATTACATGTTGAATATCTCTAGTACAAATATTGGAGGAGGTTTCAGTCCAGCAATTACTTCAGCAACTTGGTCTGATGGATCTACAACTTTGGGAACAGGAAATCCATTTACTGTTAACCCTCCTGCAAACACTACTTATACAGCTACTGTATTAAGTTTAGGATGTACAGTTACTTCATCAACTACAACGGTGAATACTATTCCATTACCATCAGCTCCTACAGCAACAAACAGTACACAATGTGGGGCGCAAGTTCCAACTGCTTCTGTTGCTTCAACAGCTGGTGTAAGTGGAAATGGACAGTTCTACTGGTATGACGCTGCAGCTGCAGGAAATATCATTCAAACACCTCCAACTTCACCTTATACAACGTTTTATACAAATGACTTTGCAAATACAACAATTGGAGCAGGTGCTTCATTGAATGGTGTTGCAAGTTTAACAAATGTACCTGGTCAATTGGAATTAACACCAAATGCTACATCTCAATTAGGAGGTATTACGGTAGATGCTGGTGTAAACGCTTTAGCTTACAAAGTAGATTTTGATTTCTCAACAACACCAGTTGGTGGAGCTGATGGATTTAGCTACAGTTTTGCTGATGATGTGAACGCTGCTTCAACTAGTCCAACTGCAGAGATGGGTTCTGGTACTAAATTTAAAGTAAGTTTTGATGCTTATGGTGCAATGCCAAACGGTGCGGGGATTTACTTATTATACAACAATACAGCAACGTCTTTCAACGCAACTTCACCTGGTGTTTTAGGTTATATCGCTAACACATCTTGGGTTGGAACAAGCAACAATCATGTTACTATCGAAACTAATCCACAAGGACAAGTAACATTGACTTTAAATGGTACTCCTTTGTTTACAAATGTTCAATTGCCTGCTGGTTACCTTTCTGCTAACAAAGCAACTTGGAAACATGCAATTGCTGCTAGAACAGGTGGTATTGCAATGCAACAAACTTTTGACAACTTGTTGATTCAAACAGCAAACTATGCTGCTGGAAATACAACTTATGGGACAGTCGTTCCTTCAACTTCAACATTCTATGTTTCTGAAGTAGGTACAAATGGTTGTTATAGTAATAGAACACCAATTACAGTAACTGTATTGACTCCAGCTGCTATTAACTCAGCTATTTCTACTTCTTTAGGATGTATCAATGATTCAATTATATTGACAGCTAACTCTGCTGCAATTCCTCCTTATACATATAGTTGGACAGCAAATACAGCAACAGGAAGTGGAATTTCTGCTCCAATCCCTGGAGATTCAATTGTTGTTGTACCTACAATAGGAGGTTCTTATTCTTACTACGTAACAGGAACCAATGGAACATGTACAGCAGTTGATACATTAACTATCACGATTGATGAATTGATTCCATTTGATCCAACAGTTTCATCGAATGTGTTGAATTTATGTAATGGTGATTTAACTGGTATGGTGAATGCAAGTGTCATTTCAATGGTACCAGGTACAATTACTACTACAACAGCTGGTGGTAACGGTTGTGGCGGTGGAGCAATGTTTAACATTACTTCAAATGCTCAGCCTATTACAATTACATCTATTGAAGCTGTTTCTAATGCAACTTCAGCTCAAAATGTTAATGTATATTACAAAGCAGGAACTTATGTTGGAAGTGAAACAACTGCTGGTGCTTGGACATTGATTGGAACTTATCCAATTAACTTCACCGCTGGTACTTTGGCAACTATCGACATCGCTGACTTAGCTATTCCAGTGAATGCTACAACTGCATTCTTTGTGAATTATAGTGCTCAATATACCACTTTAGCAACTACTTATACAAATGCTGATTTAACTGTCACTACAGGTGCTGGTTTGTGTTCTGCATTTGGTGGTGTGAACAATGGTCGTACTT
>JADLGD010000250.1 GCA_020849495.1 Fluviicola sp. | reverse complement strand
TAATGGCTTATGATTCGATTTAAACCCAATGTCTTCAATGACTACTGTTTGATTGACAGCTTTCATCCATTTCAATAATTGCATCAATGATTCATGCTTTTCCAGACTTTCTAATCTTTCGTTCATCTTCGAAGTCAAGTAAGCGTAATACAATGGACAATTGTAATTAAGCCCAAGCAAAACAAGGTGCAGCTGCTCAATATTATTGGGTTTATCTTTTGATTCATAATAAAATCGAAACAAACGATCCACCAATACTTCAACAAACATGAGCTGTTGATAGGTGATTCGTTTCTTTTGGGAAACATTTGAAATCATGAGCAAAGGAGTGAAAAGCAATTCATTGAATTGCGCATCGTACTTCTTTGTGATGATGGTCGTTTTCAGTCGTTCCACTTTCGGTTTCAAACAATTGACACGTGAGGAAATGACACTGAAAGGAACGAAAAGATCTTTGTCTAAATACTTTGAGTAATGTTTCTCCAAATGAACTAGAATGTTTTCCAAACAATCATAACCATGAGAAAACAAGGTGTAACGATCATACTGCAGCTTTTGCGACCTAGAATGCGATAAGCGATCCAGGTGAAAAAGCTGAATTAAATCTGTTGACCAATCCACCAACATGCGCTGCAATTTTTGAATGGAACGCTTGACATGTTTTTCTCCAACTTCCAACAAAGAATGTTTCAAAAAAGCATAACATTGTTTTTCGAGTTCCTGAAACTTCGATGCGAAATACAAAAAGATCAATTGTTCATTGGTGAGATTTCTCCAGTGATCATTGGAAAGTAATAGAACCGTATTGGATGCATGCTTGATAGGCTTTTGAATTTCCAATAAATCTTGTTGTTGAATGTTGATTTGAAAAAGCACTTTTTCCAATTCTGGGCAATGCTCTCTTGGAATGGAAATCTTATCTGTATTACGAATGTAAATCTTACTCTTCGGATGATTCACCGGAAACGAATCGATCACTTGAAAATCAATTCCTTTTGCTGCCGCAGGATTGAAGCGCAAAACATTTACCAATGTGCAGCTTCCTATCTGATCATTCAGGTAGTTTTCGTAGTAATCCCGTTTCAAAGTTGACTTGTTGTAAGCTGAATCAATATCTGCCAACAAGCCATCAAAGGCAATTGTTAAGGTCATCTTTTAGTTGTAGTTGAGGTTCTAAAAGTTATAAGAAGCATCTAAACGCAAAAAGATGTAAAAGTGTCACAAAGGATGGAAACAAATTTTGTTAAAATGAGGTAATTAAAATGAGCGACCGTTAGTCGCTCATTTTTTTCATTTCGTTTTGGGTTGTTTTTATTTTTATTAATTGAACTTAAGTAACTCAATTGCTAACATATTCATATCCTACTCTATCGACATGTAACTGTTATAAATCTTGTAATAATAATTCAACTCTTGGAAATATTCAATTGTATTGATTTCTCCTAGATTTAGTGCTTTTAACAACAAATCCGTATTTGAAAAAGTTGTGAAAACTGATTGATATTGTTCCAAGGTTTTTTTCAGTGTAATGTACTTTTCAAAGATGTTCTTTAATTCATTCTTACGTTCATTCAAATAGACTTGCTTTTCTAATTCAAGTGTTTCTGAACTTGCTTGAGTGGCTTTAATCGTATTTTTGTGCTCCCATAAAGGAATTGTCATTGCGGCATGTGCTCCATTAAAACGTTGCCCTAAAATACCTTGATAATGGTATCCAAATTCAAATTTCGGAAGTGTTAATGCTTTACTCAACTCTATTTGTTTTAATGCAATCACATTGTCTTGTTCAGCTAATTTTAAATAGGGATCATTTTGTTGAACTTGTGCATACAATTGTTCTAAATCAGGGTTTATCTGATTAACTGGATAAAGTGTATCTGTCAATTGAATCGCAATTCCTCCATTAAACGCAGACAATTTTTCATTGTTTTGGCGAATCATTGAGTTGTTCATTTCGATTTCCTTATTCAACTCAATCAATTGTAATTGTGCTTTGTTAACCTCTATTATAGTGCTTTCACCTTTATCCAATTTCTTTTGATAATTGGCTACTAAGATTTCCAATGATTTTTTTCGCTGTGTATATTGACTCGCCAACTTGTTGCGATAAATTTGGTCGATACACACTGCCTTTGCTTCAAAAAGCATTTGCTTTCTTTCGGCTTGGTATGACAAATCACTCAACTTATTTTTCTCCAACGACAATTCTTTTTTATGCATATAAACACTGGGAAAATCAAATGATTGACTCACAACGATATCAGTTTGATTTCCAGCACCAACAGGTCGACCTATCATATAATCGTAGTTCACTTGTGGATTCTCCAAGGTTAATCCTGTACTGTTTTGGATGTTCTGGGCTTCCCCTGCTTTTTTAACTGCTTGCAGTTTTAAGTTGTTCGTTTCAATCGAGGAAAGAACTGACTCTATCGTTTGCTGAGCAAATGAATTTCCTTGAATACAGAAAATTCCTATTGCTATGATGAATGTATTTTTCATTTTGTTGCAGTTTTTTGGTTGGTCATATAATACACAACCGGAACAATGAAAATGTTTAGAAGTGTTGATGTCAATAATCCTCCCAGAATAACTTTGGCCATTGGACTTTGAATTTCATTTCCAGGAAGATCACTTGCAATTGCTAATGGAATCAATGCTAGTCCTGCAGTAAGGGCTGTCATTAATATCGGGCTTAATCGATCTTTTGAACCTTGTATAACAGTATCATACAAATTCATTCCTTCAGCCTGAAGTGTTTGATAATGGGAGATTAACAGAATTCCGTTTCGCGTAGCAACACCAAACAAGGTTATAAATCCAATGATTGCAGGAATGCTTAAAATTCCGCTGGTGAAATAAATACTAAATACTCCACCTATCAATGCTAATGGTAAGTTCAATAGAATCGTTGAAGCGGTTTTAAACTTTTTGAATTCTTGAAATAAAATCAAGAAAATAACAAGTAAGGAAAGTACTGAAGTAAGCAATAAGGTTTTAGATGCTTCTGCCTCTGATTCAAATTGACCACCGTATTCAATGTGATAATCTTCTGGAAGTTCAATTGTTTCATTGATGGCTTTCTTGATTTCTTCCACCGCACTTTTTTGATCGCGACCTGTTACATTCACTGATACAACTGTTTTGCGTTGCACATTTTCACGATTGATCGTGTTTGGACCTGCAGTACTGATAATTTCCGCAACATCGCTCAAAGGAACTTTTTGCCCATCGTCTGTATCAATCATTGCATTGCGAATATTATCAATTGAACCGCGGTTGTTGTTGTCAAAACGAACAATCATGTCAAAGGTCTTGTTTCCTTCATACACCTCTGAAATTTTTTCACCTGCAAATGATACATCCACAAATTCATTGAATTCTCCTATTGTAATTCCGTAATGATTCAACAAATCACGTTTCGCCTTGATTTGAATTTGAGGAATTTCCACTTGCTGTTCTACACTGATATCGACCAAACCATCAATCCCTTCAATATTGGATTTGATTTGATTTGAAAGTGAAAACAATTTGTTCAAGTTCGTTCCAAAGATTTTAATGGCGATGTTTGCTCTCGTTCCAGACAACATGTGATCTATGCGATGACCAATTGGTTGACCAATGGTAATATTCGCACCAGAAACTCCAGCCAACTTCTCACGGACATCCGCCATGAATTCTTCTCGGCTTCTGTCTTTGAGAACAAACGGTGCATCAATTTCAGCAGCGTTCACACCTTGTGCATGTTCATCCAATTCAGCTCTTCCAGTTCGACGGGTTGTAATTGATATTTCTGGTACCGATAACAATGCTTCTTCTACTCGTTTACCAATCTTGTTACTTTCATCCAGTGAAATTCCAGGTAAACTTACGGCACTCACTACCAAGGATCCTTCGTTAAATTCGGGCAAGAAACTACGACCCAGTTGACTCATAAAAATCAATGCAATTACAAACAAAGCACCTGCACCAATAAGTACTGTTTTCTTAATCATCATGACCTTGGTTAAAGCACGCTGATAAATGGCATTAAGTTTTGCTACTAACCAACTTTCTTTATGTTGCATTTTCAGCATATCATCTTTAGTCAGTAAATAACTCGCCAAAACAGGTGTTAGCGATATTGATACTATCAACGAAGCGAATAAGGCAACAATAAATGCTATTCCAAGAGGTGCTAATAATTTTCCTTCCATTCCAGTTAGGAAGAAAAGTGGAACAAAAGCAACAATGATTATGAACGTGGCATTAATAACGGATGAACGAATTTCGAATGAACCATCAAAAATCACCGTCATTTTGTTGCGCTGTTGTTCAATCGGCAATAAAGCGTTTTCCTTTAAACGTTTGAATACATTTTCAACGTCAATAATGGCATCATCCACTAAATCGCCCACGGCAATTGCCATACCACCAAGGCTCATTGTATTGATCGTAAACCCTAACCATTTCAAGGTCAGAATCGCAACAACAAGTGAAATAGGAATCGCCAATAATGAAATGACCGTTGCTCTCCAATTCATCAGGAATAAAAACAGAATGACAACAACAAAAACAGTACCTTCCAACAAGGTCTTTTGAATGTTGCTGATGGATGAATTAATGAAATCGGCTTGGCGGAAAATTTGTGTATTGATTTTTACATCTGAAGGAAGTGTGGCTTGCATTTCCTTTACTGCTTCATCGATTTTTGCCGTTAATTCCAGGGTATTTGTTGCTGGTTGTTTCATGATTGTCATGATCACTGCAGGTTTACCTTTCAAGGAACCATCACCAATTTTGATAGCAGCACCAACTTTTATTTCAGCAACGTCTTCAATTTTAATGGCATAACCATCTACCTTTTTAATCAATGAACGTCCAATTTCCTTGATATCCGTTGTTCGTCCAATTCCTTTTACAATGTATTCATTGTTGTGTTCGCTCATGAATCCTCCTGAAGAGTTTCCATTTGCTTCATTGCACGCTTTGACCAATTCAGGCAGTGAAACATTGTATTGTTTCATTTTCTGAGGCGAAGCAAGGATTTGGTATTGCTTGTATTCACCACCAATAACGATTACTTGAGAAACACCACCTGTTGCCAATAATCGCGGTCGTATTGTCCAATCAGCAATTGTTCGAAGATCCATTTGCGAAGTTGAGTCAGCAGTAATACCCACCAACATAATTTCTCCCATTATGGAAGTTTGTGGACCCATCGTTGGCGTTCCAACACCTTGCGGTAATTTTTCTGAAACTGCAGAGATTTTTTCATTCACGATTTGTCGTGCTTTGAAAATATCCGTGTTCCATTCAAACTCAATCCAAACAATGGATATTCCAGCCGATGATGATGAGCGTACTCTTCGCACATTCGTCGCACCATTCACTGCTGTTTCGATCGGGAACGTAACCAATTTCTCCACTTCTTCAGGAGCCATTCCATGTGCTTCCGTTAACACGACAACCGTCGGAGCAGTTAAATCAGGGAAGACATCCACTTCCATATTCGTTGCTGTATATGTTCCGAAGAGCAGTAACAAAGCAGAAGCAATGATAACTATTAAACGGTTTTGCAACGAGAATTTTATCAGTTTATTCAGCATCTTTTCGTGTATTAATGTTCATGACCATGAGCAGGTAAGGCACCAGATGCAGTTGACAATTTAATTTGGTAGGCGCCTTTTGTTACAACGCGTTCTCCCTCTTCAATTCCTTTCAATACTTGCACGTTCAAACCATCGTTAACCCCTAATTGGACTTCGCGTTTTTCGAAACTTTCACCGCCCATTTGCACATAAACATAAAAGAATCCTTGCTCTTCCACTAAGGATGAAACAGGAATCACCAACACATTTTCCAGCGGTACAGATTTTAAGTATACCTCGACAACTGATCCTGGAACAACCGTACCTGTATTGTCTATTTCAAATGTGATTGGAATAAATGGTGCATTTTGAAGTGTACTTTTTCCAAAGGTTGGTGCAGAGCCATTCATGTTTTTTGTTGAGTAAATCACTTTTGAATTAGGTCCCGCAGTAAAGTTTGCAGAAGTTACACTCGCTAATTGATTAAAATAAGTTTGAGAAACCATTGCCTGTAAAATCAAGCGTTTGTTTTTTGAAACCGTTGCGATTGTTTGACCAGCCTCGACAAATTGACCTTCTTTCACCACAATGTTTTTCACGTATCCATCCATTGGAGAAGTGCTGCTTTTTCCTTTTGCAGAATAATTTCTAGATAAGGTATTCAATTGATTTTCGGCACTTTCAAACGATTGTTTGATTTGCAAATATTCTTTGTTTGTTATCAATTTATCTTTCACCAAATCAGTGGCTCTGTCAAAATCTGCTTTTGCTTTTGAGTAGGCAACTTTCGCGTCTTTGTAATTCGCATCGACATTCACTTCATTCAAATCTGCTCCAGAAACAGTAAACAACGATTGACCATTGCGCACAGCTGAACCTTCATAAAATGACGTATTGGTAAATAAAATAATTCCACTTGCTTTTGCCACAACTGCCATTTCATCTCCAGGAGCAGAAAGCAGTTGACCACTCGTTTTAATAACGTCACTGAAATCCTGACGTTTTACAGGAGCATTTGCAAATTCAACCTTCCACGCCTGTTCCTTCAAATACGTTATGTCGCCTTTTCCTTCAACTGGCACGTACTTTTCTTTCGCCGTTTTCAAGTCAGGGAAGATTTCAACATTCTTAATTATGAATTTCTCCGAAAATGTTTTAGTGACCACTTCGAACATCAACGTTCCTTTTCCTGCAACTTTCGGCTCCAAGGCCAAGCGGAAAATACCAGGTGATGAGCAACTGTCAATGGATGAGCGAATTCCTTTGTCCCCAACCATTAAACTAACAGTAATCTTAGCATCTGTCAGTGCCGTGAAATTATCACCAAGTACTGTAAAATGTGCCGCAAACTTTGACGTTTCACCTACGATAAAAGGTTGGTATTCAACAAACAATTCTGCACTATCGGTATACAATGTGTGCACAACTGGTTCAAATTTTTGTTCTTCAGCAACCTCTTCACTTGAACAGGCAGCCAACGTAAGTGCCAGGAGAAAAGGGAAAAATAAATTTTTCATATATGATAAAATTAACAGTGTCAATCGTTCGAATAATCGACGAATTGAAACCTAGAGGTATAAATAATTTGAGTTTATTTTTTCAGCGTATCGCCAACTGAAAATTCTTCTTGTTGAGATGAATGGTCATGGTTTTCATGCACTTCACCATCTTCGTGTTGATGTGTGCCATGATCATGTCCATGTTCTGATTCTGCTGAATTGTTGCAAGAAGTCAAAACAAAAGTGAATGCGATAACGAAATAGATACTTTTTTTCATACTGTATTTTTTAATGATAAATTTCAGCGCAATAAGGCATACCCTAGCGCTCGTTCAATTCGAACAAATCAAGAAAAAAATACAGGAGGAGCCCTTAGGCTTTTATATGAATTGGGAGGTGGGAAATAATCCGGGTCTCGGTAATAAAAGGAATGATTCTTTGTAGAAGGAAATGTAATTTCATCGGACAAAGCAAATAAATGAGATTCAGTATTTAGTAGGTCCTTAATGGAATTTTGTTCAAACGATGGAACCTCGTTATCATTTCCAATATATTCTTGTGAATGATTCACAAATGCCAACAAATCTGAAAGTCCGGAAGATTGTTCATCGTCTTGATGATCATGATGATCAGCAGGCTTATGCTCGGGATGATGATGGTGTTCATACTGCGCATGTTCATCAACAAATTCATGGTCATCGTGGTGATGATTCGCTACGTGATGATGCGGCACAAGGTTATGTCCAACCAAAATAAAGTTGGAAATACAAAGGAAAATAATCGCTATGTATTTTTTAAACATGGGTTAAAAGTACAGTTTTTATTTTAATGCAATATTTTCAGTTTATTGAAAGAGTTTAAAACTTCAACTTTTGGCTTTTGAAATCTTTGTAAAGTTTATTTCTAAGTATTTCCATATCATCACTTACTTTTTGTTCCACGACTTTGGCATAAATCTGAGTAGTTCTGATGTTACTATGTCCAAGCATTGAAGACACAGTTTCGATAGGAACTCCGTTGGCCAATGTAACGGTCGTTGCAAAAGTGTGACGAGCAATGTGCGAGGTTAACTTTTTCTTGATTCCACACATATCTGCGATTTCTTTTAAGTAGGAATTGTAACGTTGATTGCTATTCACAGGAAGCAGCTTGTTGTACTTTTTGCAATATTCATGGTCCTGGTACTTGGATAGTATTTCCAATGGAATTGGAAGTAAAGGTACGCTTTCTTTGGTACCCGTCTTTTGACGATTGGTAGACAACCATAAATTACCATCTAAACCTTTCATTACTGCATCATTTTCGAATTGATATACATCTGCATAGGCAAAGCCTGTATAACAGCAGAAAATGAAAACATCACGCACTTCTTCCAAACGAACGGTATGCATTTTCTTGTTCATGATGAGGTTCAATTCATCTTGATTTAAAATCTCACGATCTGGACTGGTATAAGAACATTTGAACTGCGTGAAAGGGTTCGAAGGAATCCAGTCCAGACCAACAGCCATGTTCATGATCTTCTTCAAGTTCTTAATGTACTTGTGTGCAGTGTTGGATTGTATTTTCTCAACAGTTAAAAGGTAATGTTCAAATTCAGTAACGAATGACAAGCGCATTTCTGGCAAAGGCTTGTCCGTTGCTTTGAAATGAAGCTTGATGAAGTTCGCAACTTTGTTTCGAGTAATGTGGTACCTGGTCAAAGTCTTAGGAACTATTTTTCCAACTTTTACCGTTTCCGCCATTTTAAGGTTGTGGTAGTCGAAGGCTTGAAGGATTGTTTTGTGTTGGGGTGTTGATTCTTTTGGGGGTTTGTTCAAGTAAAGGTCTCTCAGATCTTTACTTGATATCATTCCATTCTTGGTTGTTTCAATTACAAATAGGTGCTGCAGATCACTTTTTGTTTTGTCCAAAAAACTATTGATAATCATTGCTGATTTATAGGTGTTTTTCACCTTGCAATTTTTGCTATCCCATACGTTCAATGGAACAGCATGATTGGAGGCAAATTCTGCTCTAATTCCATCAATGTAAATTCGAACATAAATAGGCGCTAGGTTTTCCTTCATTCTTTGTTTGTTAGGGTAAAACAAAAAACTAATCTTCTGATTTGAGTTCATATTTGCTTGAATTAAAAAGTTAATATTCAAACGACTTTCAATCGTAAAAACAATGCAAATAATTTAGCAGACATTCCTTTGTAGTATTGGGAATGTATGCGTTTTCAGCTAGCAAGATAAATCAAAAATTCTGCTAGCTGTATAGCTGGCTGTTTTTTTGATTTTAATTGAATTTATTTGTTTTTGATGTCATCTAACAACACCCCAGAAAGACTGTGTTTACTTGAAATTTGGTGGCTATTAACGAAAAAAGCCACCTTGAAGGTGGCTTTTCAGTGATCCCGCTGGGATTCGAACCCAGGACCCATACATTAAAAGTGTATTGCTCTACCAGCTGAGCTACGGAATCTTATTTTTTTGTGTGCCTCACTCGATCGTGATTGCGGGTGCAAAGATAGGTAAACTTTAAGTATATGCAAACAATCTGTTGTATTTTATTGAAAAAAAAATCACTCTTTTCGCTAAAACATTGATTTAAAAAGGTGTGTGAGAAAAAGTTTTTTCCACTTTTTTACTTAAAATTCGCTTTTCAAGCATTTTTTTAATTGGAGCTACTACCTTTGTATTCCGATTATGAACATGAAAAAACAAGGCAAACACATCCGCAAATGGGGAAAAAGGATCTTTACTTCTTTTCTTGTGATGTGGTTTCTTGCATTGGTCGTTTTTTTCGTGAACCCCAATCAATCTAGTAAATTTCTTGAATCAGTCCTTGGGGTACAGCAAGTCAAAGCTTTGTTTGTAAAAAAGCAAAAGCCAATACCTTGTGAGGAATTCATCACGCATGCTTGGCAAATGAACGATGATGTCGCCGCCTATTGGAAACATTCGCGCGAAACGGGCTTGGAAAAAGACCTCACGTTTATTAATGATATCCGAGCTGCTTACCACAAAGGAGAAATTGAATTGATTGAACCCACGAAACACTACGAAATCGATACGATGTGGTATTCGTTTGCGTTTGCAAAAACCCATGTAAAAACGTTCTTAGATACCTTAGCCTTGCGTTTTCAAGCCAATTTGAAACAAACCGATTTGGAAGGAACACGATTTTTGATTACTTCCCTCCTACGCACAAAAAGTTCAGTGGCACGCTTGCGAAAAAACAACCGCAATGCGATCAAAAACAGTTCGCATTTGCACGGAACCACTTTCGATGTGTCTTATGCTACTTTTATGGGTGAACGTTCCTACAACGAAGGAGAAATCCAACACTTGAAAGAAGCATTGGCCAAAGCTTTGTTTGATCTGCGCAATGAAGGTAAATGCTGGGTGAAATACGAACTCTATCAAACCTGTTTTCACGTGGTGGTGAAAAAGCAAATCCCTGCAGAAAAAGCCGCTTAGTTTTTCAGGTAAAAATTGCAAAACACACCAATCGCTGTATTTTCTAACTCAACATCCGCTACTTCTTAGTCAATCATTTCAGCGTTTAAGGTCTTTTTCGATTTGCTGATTCATTTGAAGCTTATATTCAATCTAAACGATTAATACAAAGCCTTATGAAAACACAACTACATTTACTTTTTTTCATCTGTTGTTTCATTAGTTCAAGTTATGGTCAAACCACTTCCGATAGCTTGATGATGGAAAATATTCCTGATTGGGTGCGTCCCATACTTGAAAAATCTGAGTTAGCTCAGAAGCATCACATTTTAGAAACCTTCAATCCCTTTTATTTGGAAGCCGATTTCAATGGTGACAAATTGGATGACATCGCTTTTTTTGTTGAAAATAAAATTGACCACACAAAAGGTGTTTTAATCATCAATAAAGGCAAGAATTTAGTTTTCATCATCGGATGTGGCACTCAAACCGACATGGGTTCTTCACTAACTTGGGCTAAACGTTGGTTTGTCTATCGCAATAAATCACTTTGGAACAACGGAACGAATAAAAAAGCAAGTTTAAAGTCGCCAGCAATACAATTGATTCGGAATGAAAAAGACAGCATGGTGATCTATTGGACGGGTAGAAAATACAAGACATTCATGCAACAATCTTGACTAAAAAGCGAAAGAGCACTGGAACGGGCGTTCCAATGCTCTCTCTAATCAACCTAACCTAACCACCTAAATCATTACAAATATATACCTAGAAAAATAAAAACCAAAAAAAAAAAATACTTTTTTCGACGAATTTTATTTTTTTTCTGATAAATAGCTGTTATTGAGATTTTTATATTTTAAATTAAACTCTTTAAACGCGACCAAGGTCCACCATTTTCAACTTGTTCGTATCCCATTGACTTTAATTGACTTTTAGCACTTCCACTTCGCATACCTGAAGCACAAACAGTGATAATCGGCTTGTTTTTGGGAATGGATTTAACTCCAGCTGAAAGTTGTTGCAAAGGAATGTTTTTCGAGTTTTTGATGTGTCCTGAAGCGTACTCACCAGGTGAACGTACATCTAAAATCACAGCACCATCGGCCATCATTTTTTTGAAATCTGGACCTGGTCCAAACAATTTTTTAAGAAAAGACATAATTAATGAGTCATTTGATAGTTAACATCCAACCAAGAACCACCATTTTCACATTCAATTCCTTGAGATTGTAAAAAATAAGCCGCTTGGCCACTTCTATTTCCACTTGCACAACAAAGAATAATTGGTTGTGTGATAGCTTTGATTTCATCCATGCGATTTGGAAGTTCGTTTAAAGGGATATTGATTGAATCAGCTACATGTCCTCCCATAAATTCTGCTGGTGTGCGCACATCGATAATTTTGTATTCCATTGTTTTACGTTTTGATAGGTCAAAGGTAAATGCATAATCTCTAACAATTTGTGACTGATGTTACCAAATGAAACAAAAGCACTCCAAAAAGTGCATAACATTCTCAAATTGAGTAAAAAATAGGTAATATTACCTAGTTTCAGAAAGTTCATTTTCTGTATCTTTGCCTTAGTTTTTAAACTGCTTTTGATAAACTGAAGATTTCTACGCGTGAAAAATATATTACTACTATTTACCCTCATTGGTTCAATTTATTCCTTTTCTCAAACTTGTACGGCAAATGCAGGTCCAGATACAATCGTTTGTACGGGAACAAATGTTACAATCGGAGGTCTACCAGCAGCTGTTGGATCAGGCACCATTACTTACACTTGGACTCCAGCGACCAATTTAAGTTGTACGAACTGTCCGAATCCTGTGGTGACGGCAAATTCCAATCAAACTTACACCTTGACCATTCAAGATGACACCAATTGTGTTGCCGTGGATCAAATGACTGTAACTGTCAATCCGCTTCCAATAGCGAATTTCAGTATTAACAATAACAATGCATGTGCAAACTTGCCCATTGCTTTCACCAACACTTCATCAGGAACAGGGTTGAGTTATTCTTGGAATTTTGGAGATCCAGCATCTGGAGCAAACAACACTTCTACAGCAACCAATCCAACCCACTTTTTTCAAGCATTTGGAACTGGTAGCAGCACATTTACCGTTGTATTAACAGTTACCAATTCTTCTGGATGTTCTGCTAATTTCACTCAAACAGTTACCGTTCAAAACTCTCCGAACCCTTCGTTAATCGATCCTATTACAAGTATGAAAAATTGCGGTGGAGGTTCTTACACGATGACGGTTTTTGATGCTTCAAGTACTACCAGCATTTCCAATTATCAAATCAATTGGGGTGACGGTTCACCTAATTTCAATGCGGGGACTTTCCCTGGTGCAGGTGTCTCTCACAACTACTCCACATCTGAAATTTTCACAATGAGTTACATCATTACGGGAACAAATGGATGTGTAGATACAGCCCTGTACAATGTTGCCAACATTACCAATCCCGCAATTGGTGCAGCAAATCCAGGGGCTACGACTGGTTGTGGGCCCGTTACACTTTGTTTTCCATTGAATAATTATGCTTCTAATCACTCTACGACTTTTTATGTGGTTGATTATGGAGATAATTCACCCTTAGATACTTTACCTCATCCGCCACCAGCAACAATTTGTCACACTTATTCGACTAGTTCTTGTGGGCAACCAGGAAATCAGTTTGTTTTCGCAATCAAAGCCATCAACCTGTGTGATTCTTCTGAAGCTACCATTTCACCGATTCGTGTGTACATGGGACCAACTGCCAATTTCAATCCTGCAGCTCAAAACAATTGTGTTGGTTCAACAGTGACTTTTATCAATTCAACAGTTGCTGGTTTCAATTCATCTTGTAGTTCTTCCACCTTGTTTCAATGGAACTTTGGCAATGGACAAACCTTAACTACAGCTGCTCTTACCAATCCAACAACAACATATAGTTCACCAGGAACTTATACAGTTACACTAACAACTACGAATAGTTGTGGATCAAATACAATCACAAGAACCGTTTGTATCGAAAATCCGCCCGTTCCAGATTTTACGGTAACTCCTGCAAGTGCTTGTATTCCATTTGTGGCAACGATGACAGATGCTTCGAATTTGGCAAACACTTGTAATGTTACCCGCCAATGGTCTGTTATTTACAACGGTAGTCCATGTACTCCAGCTTCTGCAGGTTTTTCTTTTGTAGGTGGAACTAGTGCTACTTCAATCAATCCTCAAATTCAATTTACACAAGCAGGTAATTACACTGTTCGCTTAACTTTAACGAATAGTTGTGGTTCGTTTTTTATTGACCGACCTGTAGTGGCACAAAAACCACCACAAGTAACTTTAGCTGCTCCAGCCGCAATTTGTGCAGGTACATCTACCAATCCGGTTGCAACTGTCATTGATTGTTTGGAACCAAGTGATACGTATGCATGGACATTTACCGGCGGAAGTCCTGCAACTGCAAATACGCTTGTACCAGGTACGATTTCTTACCCAAGTGCTGGAACTTATCCTATTACTTTTGCTGCCACAAATGCATGTGGAACAACCAGTCAAACGGTAAACTTTACGGTAAATACAATTCCACCAGCTTTAAATGCACAAGTCAACTCACCCGTTTGTGTGGGGCAAGCAGCAAATTTTACGAGTAATGCGAACCCATCAACAACTTATTCTTGGTCTGGTCCAAATGGATTTACCGCTTTTACACAAAACTTTACCATACCTGCAGTTACAGCAATTCAAGGAGGTTCATACACCGTAATTGGTTCAATCGCTGGTTGTCCGGGTCCTTCAAGTTCTGTGAATTTGGTCGTATTACCAATTCCAGTAATCAGTGTCACACCGCCAACTGCAACTATTTGTATTGGAGACAGTGTCAACTTGACGGCATCTGGTGCAAGTACCTATTCTTGGGCTCCTGCTACAGGATTATCTGCAACGAACGTAGCTTCAGTAAATGCTAGTCCTCCAAGTACACAAACCTATACCATTACTGGCTCTAATGGAAGTTGTTCTGGTTCAACGACTGCAACAGTAACGGTCAATCCATTGCCAATTGTGAATGCTGGTCCAGACACCACTGTTTGTGATCAACCGATTGCATTTCAATTGAGCGCTACTCCAACGGGAGGAACATGGACAGGAGCGAATGTGTCACCAACTGGACTATTTACTCCAAATGGTGTAGGAGCATTCAATTTGACTTACACGTTTACCAATGGAAACGGTTGTACAAACACAGACCAACGTTTGGTTACAGTCATTCCAGCTACACAACCAAATGCAGGAAACGATACAAGTCTTTGTTTGAATAGCCCGAACGTCAACTTAGTTGCAAGTCCAATTGGTGGAACATGGACCGGAACGAATATTACTAGTACTGGAACATTCAGTCCTACAACCGTTGGAACGCACACTTTAGTCTATCATTTTGGCGCTGGAACTTGTTTATTGACGGATACTGTTTTGGTCACCGTAAATCCTTTACCGATTGTAAATGCTGGTTTAGACACAACAGTTTGTATCGATGCTGGAACCTTCAACTTGATTGGCAATCCTTTGAGTGGAACATGGACAGGAACAGGAGTTACGAATCCAAGTGGCATTTTTAATCCTGCAATTGCTGGTGCTGGAACATTCAACGCGACCTATAATTTCACCGATGTGAATGGTTGTAGTGCGAATGATATTAAATCCATCACTGTTAATCCATTGCCAATTGTCAATGCGGGTCCAGATTCAACAGCTTGTAATCAACCTTTACCATTTCAATTGGGGGCAAGTCCTTTAGGTGGTACTTGGTCAGGATCAAACGTTTCACCAAGTGGTGTGTTTACACCAAATGGAATTGGCACATTCACACTTACTTATACTTTCACCAATGCAAACGGTTGTACCAATTTCGATACACGTGAACTAACAATTGCAGATCCTGTTCCTGTAAATGCAGGTCCTGATTTTGCTGTTTGTTTGAATGCACCTACAGTATCACTTTCACCTACTCCAATAGGCGGAACATGGTCTGGTAGCAATGTCACTGCTGCAGGAGTCTTTACGCCAAGTGTGGTCAATACCTTTGAATTGGTTTATACCACGGGAAGCGGTTCTTGTATTTTGAGAGATACTTTAATTGCGACAGTCAATCCTTTACCTCTTGTTGATGCTGGGGCGAATCAAACCGTATGTATCAGTGCTGGCGTTCAAAACCTTGTTGGTTCACCCGTTGGTGGAACTTGGAGTGGAACAGGAATTACGAATACAAGTGGCGAGTTTACTCCTGCAACAGCTGGAGCGGGAACCTTCAATCTAACTTACTCATTTACGGATGCAAATACATGTTCCAACTCGGATGTGATGCAATTTACGGTCAATCCCTTACCTCTAGTAAATGCTGGAAACGATACCACTTTGTGTAACCAACCCATCCCTGTGAATTTTGCTGGAAGTCCAGCTGGAGGAACTTGGAGTGGCACGAACACCACTGCAGGCGGAACATTTACACCATCTGGAACTGGAACTTTTACATTGACCTATACATTTACAAATGGAAATGGTTGTACTGCTTCAGACACGAAAATCGTGACGGTGAATGATCCGATTCAACCAAATGCAGGGGCAGATTTTGCAGTTTGTATCGATGCGGCAAATGTTGTTTTAGCGCCTACTCCACTTGGAGGAACTTGGACTGGAACCAATGTTACTTCTGGAGGAATTTTTGATCCAACAACTGCTGGAACTTTCACACTTGTTTACAGTCTAGGACAAGGAACTTGTTTGATACGAGATACTTTACTAGCAACCGTAAATCCATTGCCGATTGTGGATGGTGGATTGAACCAAACTTTTTGTTTGAACGCTGGACCACAAACACTTTCAGGTTTACCAAGTGGTGGTTCATGGACAGGAACTGGAATTACCAATCCTACTGGCGAATTTACCCCAGCAACTGCGGGAGTTGGAACACATACGGTCAATTACAATTTTACAGATGTCAATGGCTGTTTTGCTAGCGATCCGGTACAAATTACAGTCAATCCATTACCTCTTGTGAATGCAGGAAACGATACCACTTTGTGTAATCAACCCATTCCGGTTAACTTCACTGCTAGTCCAGCTGGCGGAACATGGTCTGGAACCAACATCACTGCTGGAGGAACATTTACACCAAATGGAACAGGAATTTTTACGCTGACTTATACTTTTACGAATGGAAATGGCTGTACGGCTTTTGACACGAAGAATGTAACTGTCAACAACCCAATCATTCCAAATGCAGGAAGTGATTTAGCGGTTTGTATCGATGCGGCAAATGTTGTTTTGGTACCTACTCCACTTGGTGGAACTTGGACAGGAACAAATACGACAACAGCTGGAATTTTCGACCCTACAACAACTGGTACATTCCCTCTAGTTTACACGCTTGGTCAAGGTAACTGTTTGATTCGTGATACGATGCTCATGACAGTGAATCCGTTGCCAATCGTTGATGCGGGCTTGGATTTCACGCAATGTATTGATGCTCCTAGCACAACACTTTCTGGAACTCCTTCGGGTGGAACTTGGTCAGGAATCGGCGTAACAAGTGCAGGTGTTTTCACTGCATCCACAGCTGGAGCAGGAACGCATACACTCACTTATTCATTTACAGATCTCAATGGATGTAGTGCTTCGAATACGCTGTTTGCAACCATCAACCCGCTTCCAATTGTCAACGCAGGAATAGATACGACCTTGTGTAATCAAGCATTTGCAGTTCAATTCAATGCAACACCAGCAGGTGGAACTTGGAGTGGCGCTGGCATATCAAGTACAGGTTCATTTGTACCAAGCACTACTGGAACATTCACTTTCACCTATACTTTCACCAATGGAAATGGCTGTACCAACAGCGATAGTCGTGTTGTGACAGTTGTTGATCCAATTCAATCGAATGCTGGACCAGATTTAGAAGCTTGTATCGATGCACCGAATGTTCAAATCAACGGAACACCTTTGAGTGGAACTTGGACGGGAAGTTTTGTTTCATCAACTGGAAATTTCAATCCAACAACTGCAGGCGTTTATCCGTTGGTACTATCAAATGGTGCGGGGAATTGTTTAACACGCGACACGATGTTGTTTACTGTTCATGCCCTTCCAGTTGTTGCTGTTGGACCTGATTTTTCATTCTGTCCGAGCGATGCTGTTGTGAATTTCACTGGTGCACCAATTGGCGGAACTTGGGCTGGAACAGGAATTACCAATACGACCAACGGAACATTTGATCCATCTTTGGCTGGAGTAGGTTCGCACACGATTATTTACACTTACACCAATCCAATAACTACTTGTTTGAATCGCGATACGCTTTTAGCTGTCGTTCATCCTTTCCCTACTGCACAGTTTAATTACAATCCTGTAGCTTGTTTGGGAATCGCTGAGGCATTTACCAATACGAGTTTATTAGGTAATACCTATTTCTGGGATTTTGATGATGGTTCAACTGCGGTTTCTACTTCACCAAGTCACACCTTTACGAGTGCAGGATTTTTTGATGTTGAATTAGTGGTTACTTCTGCTTTTGGTTGTTTGGATTCAATCACACAATCCATTGAAGTGCGCGTGCCACCAGTTGCTGATTTCACCTTAGCTCCCGATTCAGCTTGTGGACCATTGACAGTGAATTTTACCGATTTATCTACAGGACCTGCGCTTTCGTACAATTGGAACTATGGCAATGGAACCAGCAGTACAACAGCAATCCCAAGTACTCAAATCTACCCTGCTGGAATTTTAGCGGATACGAATTACACAGTAACCTTGTCATTGACGAATTTCTGTGGTACGGATAATCACAGTGAAAACATCCAAGTCATGCCAATTCCACTAGCGATTTTTGGAACGAATACCAATATTGGATGTTCTCCTTTGACCTTGGATTTTGTAAATAACAGCGTTGGTTTACCTGATACTTATGAATGGGACTTTGGCGATGGAACGACCGGAAATCAAAGTTCTTCCACTTTCCAACATATTTTCACGACAGGTGTAAACGACACAACTTATACGATCCAACTCATTGTAAGCAATGAATGTGGTTCAGATACCGTAACGCATCAAATTACCGTATTACCGAATCAAGTAAATGCTTTCTTCAATGTGGATGCTCCTTCTGGCTGTGTTCCGCATACGGTGAATCTGACGCAGTTCTCACAAGGATCCACTTTCAGTGAATGGGATTTTGGTGATGGAAATGGTGCAACGTCATACAATGCAACGCATACTTTCACGCAAGCAGGAACATACACCGTTTCTTTGTTTGCAAATGATGGTTGTGGCTACGATACAACGACAGCTGTGATTACGGTTTTCCCTTCACCTGTGGTTGATTTCAGTTCAACTCCTGATTCTGTTTGTATCAATGAGTTGTTTACGTTTACGAATTTAAGCAGCAACGTCGCATCGGTTTCTTGGGATTTTGGTGATGGAACAAATTCGATTCTTTTTGATCCTCAACATGCTTATGCAAGCAGTGGTATTTTCCAAGTCACTTTATCTGGCGTGAGTCAAACAAATGGTTGTATTGGAAGCATCACCAAACCAATTGTGGTGAGCTTGAATCCTGTTGCTGCCTTCACTCCTAACCCGAATGCAGGTTGTGAGGATTTAACAGTGCAATTCACCAACCAAAGTACGAGTGCAACATTCTCTGCATGGAGTTTTGGTGATGGCAATTTCTCTACCCTTACTTCACCTTCACACACCTATGTGAATCCAGGTAATTACACGGTGAAATTGTATGTGGAAAATGCCAATGGTTGCTCCGATAGTTTAGAGCAAATCATTACGGTTTATCCAAATCCAACGGCTGATTTTACGTACACGATTGCAGATCCATGTACGCAACCTTCATTGGTCAATTTCACCAACACCAGCAGCGGCGCAATGAACTATGAATGGAATTTTGGCAACAGTACGACTTCTACTTTGACCAATCCATCCGCAACTTATGCCAATTCAGGTACTTATCAAATCACATTGATAGCAACCAGTATTCAAGGTTGTAAAGACACAGTTGTTCAATCTTTGAGCGTGTACGATCAAGCAATTGCAAATTTTGTATTGCCAGATGATTCGCTTTGTGCTGGTGAACCCGCTACATTTATTTCCAATACCCAATTTACCAATGCCATTTTGTGGGATTTTGGAAATGGATTTACTAGCTCAGACCCTATTGTTTCATACCAATTCCCAGGTTCTGGAAACTATAACGTTACTTTAATTGCCTATGGAAATGGTGGTTGTAACGATACCTTAACACTTTCTACACCGATTGTCATTGTGCCTAGTCCAGTTGCGGATTTCAGTTATGTGAATGAACAAGCGCCTGATCCACTGAGCGGAACGGTTGAATTCACGAATGAAAGTGTTGGTCAAACATGGAATCAATGGGAGTTTGGAAATGGTGACACTTCTTCTCTATTAAACCCGATTGAGCGCTACAATAGTTTTGGTGAATTTTTAGCAACACTTATTGTTGGTAATCAATATGGCTGTACGGATACGATTCAACAAACAATAACCGTTGATTTCTTCTATGGATTACACATTCCGAATGCCATCGCACCGGGACATGGCAGTTTTGAAGTTGCGAATTTTATTCCGAAAGGTGTTGGTTTGAAAACCTTTGAATTGTTGATCTACGACGATTGGGGGAACTTGATTTGGTCGACAACGGCACTTGATGCAGACGGAAGACCGACCGAATATTGGGACGGAACCTATTTAGGTGCTCCTGTTCAGCAAGATGCTTACGTTTGGAAATGTACTGCAACTTTCATGAATGAAGACATTTGGGAAGGAAAAGAATACAAAAATGGCGTCTTGAAACGCTCTGGTTCAATCACTGTAATTCGCTAAACGATGAAGAAGATACTTTTCATAGCCTTTTTATTGCTTTTGAGTGAAACGAGTTTTGCTCAAGATCCGAATTTCTCACAATTCTACAACAATCCTGTTTACTACAATTCAGCGATGACGGGCATCAACAACGGGATGACATTCCGTGTGAACGCTCGAAATCTGTGGGGACCAATTCCAGGACGTTTCAACACCTACTCTGCTTCCTTGGATGCGCAAACCGTTTACAAAATGGGATTGGGAATCAATGCGTACAGCGATGTGGCTGGAGAAGCTTTATTGCGCACCAATGCTGCTTATTTGAGTTATTCCTACCGACCAATCGACACCAAGAATTTCATTCTACAAGCGGGTGTTTCCGCTGGATTCGTTTCCAAAAGCATCGATTGGAGTAAACTAACATTCT
>JADLGD010000249.1 GCA_020849495.1 Fluviicola sp. | reverse complement strand
TACCTATTTAGAGAACGATAGTCTTGCAATTAATTATAAACTACTTGAAGTAAACGATCCGAGTATGGGAATTCACCATGCTCGGATTATCTTTCAGTATATCAATAAAACGTCCAATGAATTAACGGTAAGTTTTGGCCGAGTAATCACGTACAACGATTCAGAAGCTGCAAAACCTCAAGAGAAAAACTACACGGTTACGATTCCCGCAAATGGAGCTGTATCATACGATGAAACCACTAAAAACGATAAGAAGTGTTACGTTTTTGCGCAAGATAAAAAACACACCATTAAGAAGACTTTGGTAAATTTTGAAATTGTAAACCTAAAAGTAAACTAGTCTGTTTTTCACTTTCTTTCAACCAATTCCAGTACTTCTGAAAGATGAAGTATGTAAATGTGTTGGTTGATAATGCTAGCTTGCTGAAGGCAATTATCAAATTCGTTTACATAGAATTGATTGTCGGAAATCTGAGAGATCTCCATGCAATAAGAAGGTGAAAAAGTTATGGTTTTTGCATAAGATTCATCTTCAGATAAGTAAATGTAAGCGGTTTTAAAAACAACACCATTGCCTTTTTTTGCTCCCCAGGATACTTCAATGATGACATCGTCTTTTCGGTCATTGTTTAAATCTCCTTGCACTATTTTTTTTGACAGGATCTGAGCTTTGTTTTTTCGTTCTAATTTTCTTGTCTGCTGATCAAATGATACAAGTACATCTGCTGTGGTTTCTTGTGCCTGTATCAAAGAAAGAAACATGCTTAAAAAAATGGTGAATAAAATGGATTTCATCGTTTCATGTTTCAATTAGCTAAACGAAAGGTAATGAAATGTATTTGAACAACAGTTTACTTTTTAGCTAGATCCTCAAAACAAGTCTTGATTTCGGGAAAATGGAAGTTAAATCCATTTTGAATCAACTTTTCAGGCAGGACATACCTACTTTTTAACACCAATTCTGTTTCAGTTTTAATCAAACGCGCACCAAATTCTAATAGGAATTTAGATTGAGGGATTCCAAAAGGGATTTTCAACGATTGACGCAATTGTTTTTGCATTTCTGAGTTAATCAAAGGATGAGGTGCTGCGATGTTAATGACTCCGTTGATGCTTTCATGCTGAATACACCAATCGATTGCTCTGCAAAAATCGTGTTCATGGATCCAACTAAAATATTGATTGCCTTTTCCCATTTTGCCTCCTAATCCAAATTGTGCCAGTCGTTTTAAAGGAACGTACACACCGCCTGATTTTCCAAGAACAATTGCTGTTCGCAAAGCTACTTTTCTTGTCGCAGGAGTTTGTTGTTCAAAAAAACAAGCTTCCCATTGTTTGCAAACTTCTACCGAAAATCCACTCCCAATCATTCCGTTTGTTTCTGTATTTCCTTTCGTTTCTGAATGCGCATAGATCGTTGCACTGGCAGCATTTAACCAAATTTTTGGAGGTTGTTTGCATTCATCAATTGCTTTTCCTAAAATGGCTGTACTTTCTAAACGGGAAGCAAAAATAGCCGCTTTATTGGCTTCGTTGTACCTGCAATTGACCGATTTTCCAGCTAGATTGATCAAAGCATCAGCATTTTCGAGTGAATGTTGCCACGTATTCAGAGTTTTTCCATCCCACTGCACATTCTTTACTTGTGAAAGGTTTATTGTATGTGGTTTTCTCGTCAATGTGATGATTTCTATTGTTGGGTATTGTTCTACAAAATAATGAGCTAAGACTTCTCCTAGAAATCCATTTGCTGCCGTAATGACTATTTTTTTCATGATTGAAAGACTAAAAAGTAAATACTCATTCGAAACACAATCCAAGTGACGCTTAACCAAGCCGACCAATTGTTTCGTTCCAATCGTTTTTTGTGCTCCAAAAACATAAACAGAATGACTGCACCATAAGCAACCGGAGCTAGGAGGGAAGTGTCAAAATCAAAATAATGAAGCATCTCTAAACCAATTGTAGCCACTCCTAAAAGCAGCGCTCCGAGAAAAGAAACGAATGCCAAATGTGCTAGGTAATCATAACTGTTTTTTTGACGAAGTAGTTGAAAAGCGATTAGTTGAAATGCCAATTGTGCGATTAATAAAATGCCATCATTGACAGGTTTTTCAATCAAGAATTCGGCTAAATATCCTGTGAAAAATGTTTGAACCATGGACCAGGTTGCTAAACTGATTAACAGCATGAAAGCAATTCGATAAGGGTAGTTTTTACTAGGGTCACAAGCACATTCGACGGTGTTTTTTTTGCTGTTTGCAATGATCTTCCGGTTGTAACTGATGAAATTATACAAGACACTCAGCAGGAAATGAATCAGTTTCCAAGAACCAATTTTTTGAATGATTGGAAAACGCTGACCAAGAATCGTCAACAAACTATCAATGCCATAAACGACTTTTCCGGTTGTTTGATCGATACACGCAATTTTATCTTTTGCTTTATCTAAATCGACCATCGGATAATCAACTGTATTTAATTGTTGATAGGCCATTCTCCCTTTTTCGTTTAAGAGTCCATATTTTAGAAAAAGTCCTGTGTACCACTGACAGAGCGGACAAGCTTCGTCGTAAAGGATGGTGTAATTTGCTGTCATATCGTTAGTTATTAAATATTCAAAACTTTCAATAAATAATGAAAATATAATTCAAAAAAATAGGAATCGCTTTTCCTATTTAAACATATTGAGAATTTTTCCAAAGAAAACATGCTCATCTGCTTTCATCAAAGTGTTTGATAAACCGTCTAAACGTGTGACCAAACGCTCAATGTTTTCAATCGTAGCAACAAACGAAATGGATTCATAAGATTGTTCTACTTTTTTCAATTCCGCCAAGTGGTGTTGCAAAGGTTCTAATTCTCTGCGTTTACGTTCTTTAACGATGCGTTTTGCCACTTCCCACATGTCTTTTTCTGCTCTAAAAAACTCTCTGCGATCCCCAACAACACTTTCTTTGTAGATCAAGTTCCAATTCATCAATTCACGGATGTTCATGTTGGCATTACCACGCGATATTCCCAAAGATTCCATCACGTCTTCTGTGCATTGAGAATGATCACTCACCAATAAAAAAGCATGTACTTGTGCCATTGATCGGTTGATTCCCCACTGTGAACCAAAGTTTCCCCAGGTTTGAACGAATTGCTGTTTTGCTTGCTCTAATTTCATATTTCAAATATATACAAAAGTTTCAATAAATATTGAAAGATTGAAATAAAAAAAACGTCAAGAATTAACTTGACGTTTGAAAACATTTATAATTTAAACAATTTGCTGCGATAACTTAACTGATTCTGGTCAATCAAGATCAACTGATAACAACCCGATTGAAGTTCTGATAAATCGATTTCTTTTGTATTTAAGGGAAGTTCAATGATACTCCCGTTTGTTGCAATTAGAAAAAGTGATTTAATTTCATCTGCAAAATTGATTGTAAAAGTTATTGAAACAGGATTTGGGTGTACTTGTAATAAAGCAATCTGATGATCATCCATTCCAACTATAAGATCTGCTCCATCACAATTTTCATCAATGCCGTTGTTGGGAATGTCTGTCGCTCCTGGATTGATAGTGCCATCGATATCGTCACAATCTACAAAACTGCTGTAACCATCTAAATCAGTATCGTATTCATCGCAAACTGAACCTGTTGTAATCGAATAAGCCGAGCAAAAATCCCAAATGGATGCTGCAGCATTAAAGCCATTCACAGCTGGCCAACCGTGACCTCCACCAATGATGCGAATTAATTTTACTTCTGTAGAACCATCGCAAAAACTCAATTCATTCACTCCCGGAACTATATTTACAGAAGTGGTGTAAGTGGTAACCCCACAATTTAAATTACTAAATGCAGCTAAAGGCCATTCTCCCCAAGCTTCTGGTGTGTTGTTGGCATCTGGATAATTAACGGTTGCATCTGCATCTCCATGAACATGGTAAATCGGAACAAGCGCTAAACTATTGTTAAAGAAGTTGTCCATGGTTGCATTATCGCCCCACATACTGGCAGCAACAGGTGCGAATGCGGCAATTTTTGTTGGCAATTGAAGAGCTAAACGATAAGCCATAAATCCGCCAGCTGAATGTCCTGAAGCATATACTTTATTGGTGTTGATTGTGTAGGTGTCGCACAAATAAGTGATAATATCTGAAATGAATTGCACATCATCTGCAGCAGTTGGATTTCCCAATCCAGCATCTCCAGGAACATTATCAATGTATCGATTCCATGTTCCTCCAATAGCATTTGGATAAATAGCTATGAATTGATTGGCGTCGGCTACCGCATCAAAACCACTGTAGGATTGTATTCCTGTTCCAGAACCGCCATCGCCATGCATCACAATCATGACAGGTAGATGTGCACTAGGTGGATTGCTTCCTTGACTATGTAGTACAAAACTGCGTGTTTGTCCGTCGGATGTAATTGAAATCACTTCATCGTAAGCTGTTGCTTGAAACGAATAAAAAATGCACAAGATGCTTATCACTAAGAATTGATAACGTTTGTTGGGTCTGTTTCGCATTGTTTTCTTTTTGAAACAAAGCTAGACGAGTACCAGCTGTTCTGCAATCACATAAACATGTGGATTAAAGCTTCACTATTCGTTTGATAAGTTGTTGTTGGAGAGTTTGGATTTCAATGAGGTAACAACCTGGATTCAACATTTGGTCTAAAATGGTGGTCTCGTTGAAATGATCCATTGTTAAAACACAGGCGCCATTCAAGGTGTAAATCAACAATTTTGCTTCTCCTGGAAAAAGAACGAACAATTCTTCTTTGAATGGATTGGGATAGATGGAACCGCTTTGTCCCAATTCTGAAATTGAAAGTGTTCCATTGATAACCCCAACTGCATCTAAATCAAAGCCGCAAGATTCAAATGGAGTAGGGAAGGGGTCGTTGATGATGGTTCCAGAGGCATCTTCTGTA
>JADLGD010000248.1 GCA_020849495.1 Fluviicola sp. | reverse complement strand
CCTGTTTCTTCTTTGACTTGCTGAATGATATCCTTCCCATTTTTGGCATCACGCATGGCACTGGTAGCACACGCTCGAAGGGATTTTACATTGAAAATATCAGCAATTAAACTGAATGCTTTCATGGTTTTTACAAAATCTTCTGCTTTGTCTTTTGATATTTCGCCACCATCAAACACTTCTTCACCCAAACGCAGTGGTAAACGGGTATAAGAGATTTTTTTGACATAGGGATGACCGTTTTCATTGGCTATTTCACCAATAAGCAAACGGGCTGCGTTGGACCCAATATCAATAGCTGCGAATTTATGTGCCATGTAGAATTTGGCTCGAAAATAAACAAATGTTTGAAAAGAACACAAAAAAGGCCACCATTGGGTTGGTCAAATACGCCATGAAAGCAGGAATTACGTTGGTGTGATTTTTATTATTTTTAGCGTAATAACCTAAAAATACAGATAATACTTCTACAGTCAAGTTATTTTAAATCCTACAACACAAACATCGTCAGTTTGTTCATTCTCACCCTTCCAATGATTAAACACACGGTAAAGTTCATGTTTTTGAACTTCAATTTCTTTATCTGAAATTTCAATTAATAAGTTTTCAAGTGTTTTTAGCTTAAACTTCTTTTGTTTTGGCCCACCAAATTGATCAGAAAACCCGTCAGAAAACAAATAAATTATATCTCCTTTCATTAAATCAAACTCATACTGATTAAACGGCAGATTCTGATGAATATGTCTTCCTACAGGCATTTTATCTGGAGAAAACTTGATTAACTCATTATTCCTAATTATCCAAACAGGATTATTCGCCATAGATATACTAACTTTATATTTTTGAAAATCAAACGAAAGTAATACACAATCCATTCCATCATTCCCTCCTTCTTCTGAACCATCATTCGCTATATCATTAATGACCCCCACTCTTGTTTGATTCAATATATCAGCTGGCTCTACCAACCCCTCTTTGACACTTTTTTTGAGATTAGTGATATTCAATATACTCATGATTGCTCCTGGAACACCATGTCCAGTGGAATCAGCACAAGCGAAGGCAAAGTTTCCATTCGCAAGAATATCTGCCCAATAGAAATCACCGCTAACTGCTTCCTTCGGCTGATATACAATAAAATAATCTGGTATAAAACTCTTGATAAACGAATCTTGAGGCAAAAGAGCTTGCTGAATGCGTTGGGCATAATTAATACTATCAGTAATTTCAAGGTGCTTCTCTTCAATAATTTGTTTTTGTCTTTGAATTTCAGTTGTACGCTCTACAACTTTATCCTCAAGAGTTTCATAGGATTCACGTAGTCGACGAAGCATATTATTAAAACTAGAAGAAAGTTCTTTTAATTCCTGTGCTCCACGAATTGTAATTTCCTTGTTTAGATTATGCTCATCTATCCCTTTTGTTTGCTCAGATAATGACATGATTGGTTTGGTAAAAGATCGTGCCACAATTATAAGTATCCCAAGTAAAGGGAAAAACGTTAAGCAAAAGAAATAAAACGATTGTACTAATTCATCTCTAATAAGTTTCTTTTTTATTGAATCATTACTAATTACTTGAATAATATATGCATCAAACATTTGAGATGATTGAATAGGTAGATAAAGATAGGCTACGTTTCTTATTTCTCGATTTTTTAAAAATTTCAAATGTTGGTTTGATTTAGTGCTGATTGCCCTGTTGTAATATGGTTTAAATTGTTTTATTAACCCAGGTTCATTGGAATTATACGACGCTTGAAGTAGATGAATGCTAGTAATTTCTGGAAATTGATTTTTAATAGAAAAAATGACACTATCAAGTAAATGTTTATATGTGGTTGAGTTTTTTGATGTTAATCCCATTTCTAGAATATACTGTTTATCGCTAGTTGTTTGATAACAATATTTCTTTGTTTTATTTGTACTGCGTTCAACTGTAAATCGATCAACAATACAATGAGAAGCCGAGAAAATACTATCAAAAAATATTTTCAAATCTGGATCTCGTTCAGCAAAATTCAACCCACTATCCTTTTTAAACGTTGTGTTAACAATCGTGTATCTCCGATCAATTATATATAAATCATCAATAATAGAGTCAGGATCAGAATTTTGTAAAATTTCGTACAGATTTGCTTTGGACAAATCCAACGATTTTTGCTTATGCTGATTAATGATATTCTGTGAAACCCGAATTAGGTGTTTATTAAAACTTTCTTCATAAAAAGCCAATCCTGAGTCGTACAAATTTAAGTTATCCCTAATTTGTTTAAGGATAAAATCACTTTGCCATTTCCGATTACGCTCAATTTTACTTAGATTTTCTTTATAATTTACCAACATGTAAAACAAAAAACTTAAACAAATTGGGATACTTGTCATATAGAGCATCTTAAAAAAAATGCCGTTAACATGAAGTCTTTTTTTCAAATTTTCTGTTTTTTTAAAATCTTTTATTTCCCTTAATTTATAATTTAACAATTAGAAAGACGAAAACTTAGTGCTGTCTTGAAAAAAATAGCTTTTTCAAATATGGCTATCTCGGTAATTAATCCCTTTTTAAATCCCAGACTTCATAAGACTTTAACTTCCCATCAGCATAATGAGTGAAACCAATAAGTTGATAACGATTTATCGATTTCCTTTTAAGAGTAATTGTTGCAATGGTAGTTACATATCCAGTTGAATAATCTTTTAGTCCGAATCCCATATTTTTTGAATCTACAGATACCCACCAGATATTGGATTGATCCAAAACGGCTTTAATTAATGAGTTATTCAGAGTTGTATAATTAGACGATATTGTTTGACTATAGGAATTTTCGAACATAAAATCATCGGAATAATACAAATGCAGATAACCTAAATCGGAAACTTTACTTGTTGTAGAATCCCCCCCTGAAATTGAATACCAGTTTATTTCAGTGTTTCTAATTTCCCAAGAACCGGCGATTCGTTGAACTTCATGCTTGGGTTCAAACTTGAAACAAGCCGAAACCATCAATGCAATTGGTAAAAAGAAAAAAAACTGTTTCATATATTACTTTTAAACAATGTGTAACTCACTCCTAGATGTAAAAAAAATTGACGATATCTCTCAGTCATAGCATCATCAACACCGACATAACCAGTAATGAAAGCAGATTTTGGAAAACTTGATATATCTGTACCGGAGCCAGAGGTATCAAATGATCCACCACCATACTTTTTTGCTTGAGGAAAAAAACTAAAATCTACGTAAAATTTTATTTTGTCAGAATAGTCTAGAGTAGTCTTTAATCCCAGTGTTGCCGTCACTTTGAAACTCGTATAAACACCACTGTATCTTGAATCTGTTCCAAAGCTTTTCTCCCCGTTTTCATACTTATAGAATGATTCTAGATTCAAACTACTTATAGTCATATTGGCATGTGGAATAAATTTCAGTTTTTTTTTAGTTAAACATACACCTACAGACAAATCAAACAAGTAATTCTTAAAAAAGAATCCACGTTCTTGATCGTTAATTCTTGCTTTACTAGTTAATGTCCTTGAATAGGAAGCTGAAATGGAAGAGTGGAACCAACCCAATCTATAGCCCATCCCCAATTGTCCGCCAAAACCTAATGGATCATACTTTAGATTTTTAGTCAATGATGCGCTATTTTGTTGGTTGTATGTTTCAACAAACGTATTAAACTCTTTGAAATTCAAGTAAGAGGTAGTTCCACCTCCAAAAATGGTGAATTCATGATCCAATTGCGCATTTACAAGAGGTGAGATGAACACACTAAAAATGATTGCTAACGATTTCATAAATGGTATACGATTTGAATTGAATTATTCCAGGAGTTTAGGTTAAATAAATATTTATTGTAGAATACTCCCCTGTATACTTCACTTAAGGCGTTGATTGCCCAACGATATTGTGAGATAAAATCGATTGAAAAATTATCAGAAGAATAAATAGTATAACCGACACCTAAACCCACTGTGAAATTCATGTTTTTTGATTTGGGTTTCATTTGTCCAGAAAGCACCTTCACATGCCAACCCATTGGAGACATTTTCCTGTTAATCGAATCATTTTCATAGCTGTAGCACAACTTATATCGTTCAAAACCTAGAGCACCGTTTAAATTAATTCTTTTTGTTACTTTATAGATAATCTCTCCATATAATCCGCCAAATTTTGATTTTACTTTAAACTTCTCATGCCCGCCAGTTGTCAAATCAATACGCTTACCAGTAGATGTATTGGTTGCTCCCATAAAATAAAACGAAAAGTCTATCCGTTTATCAGAATTGAACTTACATCCAATCTTGAAACCTCTGTTATATCTATCCCAGTTCATTCTATCTTTGATTTGATAGTTATTGACTGTGGGTGCAAAATATACTATTTGTCCACCTTCATCCATTTTAATTGCCCATCCGTTATTAAATTGTGATGAGTAATTATGGGGAGCTGATTCCATGTATGTATATCTTCCAAGATTAACACCTGCAATAATACCTACCTGACTACTAGCAAAATTAGACACCAGCAATATCATAAATATTGTAAAGAAACTGCTTTTTATATGCATCGTTTAATTGTTTTAATAAGTATAAAGTCCTTGTTTGTGTTTTGGAATGGATTCACAGCAGGTATATTCCAAACGACAAACTACTGATTTCAATATCATTCAAAGGGTTTGGATGCAATTGAATTTTGTCGGACAAACCTATTGTTCCTATTTCCATCCAGAGGATTTTCCTATAGGTAAAGCCATGAAATCAACGTGTCAAGACGCACAAAATCGGTTTGATTGATTCTTCGTTACCATGCATCGGCATCATTGAATGACCACTTTCTTTGAAATCATTCCAGTCTCAGTAATAATTGCAATGTTGTAAACGCCTCTTGGAAACATATGGGTATCAATTGTACATGTGGTTTCCTGTGGAGAGAAACTTTGAATCACACGACCCCACAAATCACTTATTTGAATGCAAGCACCTGTTGGAACTTCATCCAAAGTCAAGAAATCGGTTGCGGGATTCGGGAAAACTCGGATTTCACTGGATGTGTGAGTTAAATCTGTGTAACCAACCGTTCCATTCGGATTGTATTTCCACAATTCATATCCAACAGAAGCATTCACACCAATAGCAAACGTTCCGATGGGCGTGCTCAACATATTCCATTCAACACTTGTAAATTCTCCATTCACCATGGTATTGACTCCTGTAAGTTGATCGTGTTTATAAATTGCATGATTGTAATAATCACCCATATAGAGAAAATCATTTGCAACAGGCTGAACAAGATTCACGGAATAATGCCCAAACCCTGCTAAACCACTCGATACAGCAACGATTGTTCCATCGTTTTGAAGTTTTGCAATATAATCCTGATCGGAAGACGAATTCCCATCCGGTTTGCATCGCATGTAAAGTTCTCCGTTGAATTCTTGAAAGAAGCGACTGGTAGATCCCTTCAAAGTATCCAACGCCATTGTTCCCGCAAGTGTTCCATCCGATTTCACAAGCATTCGCTTGCCTGCTATAGGTTGATCAAAATACAACTGATTGTCAAACACACACATCGAAGTGGTAAATTGACCGATTCCTGGTCCTGAAAGTGCCAACGTAGTTCCGCTTGTCGTTCCATCGGTTTGATAAATCCCATTGAAACCAACAAAATAAACCAGTCCATTCAGAGCAAAAAATTTCATTTCTGAAGCACCCCAACCTCCGAAGGAAGTAGCCATTCCAAAACTACAATCGCCATTTGGGTTCGAATCAATAAGCATGAATGTCCCCGCAACCGTTCCATCACTGACCCATGGTTCCCAACCGTGTGTAGCGTCTTTAGCAAAGAAATACAGTTTTTCATCGATCACCGTTCCAACGTAATGTGTTCCGGAAATAAATGGGAAAAAGCCCTGTGCCCCTGGAACGATGTCATTAATCAATTGTGTTCCTCCTGTGGTTCCATCGCTTACCCACAACTCTGCACCAGTCATCCCGTTATCTCCGATGAAAAACAGCTTGGTCGATGAAGCGCCTAATAGTTCTTTAACGCCATAATTTTCAGTACTGTCGGTCAAATGAATATCTATCAGCATACTTGTGCCAGAACTTGTGCCGTCTGTTACACACAATTCATTCCGGCGGTTTGCATAATATAATTTACCACCCATAGGTACAAATTTGTTCTTCTGGAAATCCAATGCGGTCATTTTGCGCATACCTAAATCAGAAATGATTGTAGTACCAACATCCGTTCCATCGGAGACCACAATGTCACCGTAATAAGAAGTGAAATAGAGTTTTCCTTGAAAATAGGTCATTCCAGCATCGTAATCATACAGTAAGTTATCTGTTGAAGAATACAGGTCTTTCACCAATTCAAAATTTTGTGCGTTGATTTGGCTCCATGCTCCAAAAGAGAAGCACAAATACGTGATAATTTTTTTCATTGTTTAATTTTTTAGTAAGTATAGTGTACTTGTTTGTGTTTTGGAATGGATTCGCAGCAGGTACATTCCAAACGGCAAACTACTGATTTCAATTTCATTATTGGTATTGGTCAAAGCACTCTTCTTTACCACTATTCCAAGTGCATTGACTACTTCCACAACTACCTCATCCGGAAGATTCTGGAACCAAATTCGATCGCTTGAAGGGTTTGGATGCAATTGAATGTTGTCGGGTAAATCTATTGCTCCCACTTCAAGAGGATCTTCCAATAGGTAAAGCCCTGAAATTAGCGTGTCAAGACGCACAAAATCGGTCTGATTGACTTGATTCACTCCGAGCCACAGTTTGTTTTTGTTGGAAATAAATTTCTTTCCATTCCAGGGAACACTTGCATTTGGCAAACCATTGCCTTGTTGCACAACGGAGAGTCCTTCGTCCGTACTCACAAATATATTGTTGAGAGCACCGGGCTTGATGTAATAAATTCGACCATCAGGTAACCCGTAAATATCTTCCGGTTTTGGATCAAACGAATTGGGCCCAAACGGATTGGGCAATTCGGTCCAATTCACACCATTGTCCAGCGTTTTTATCAACTTCGCACCTCCGCCTTGGAAAACAACGGCATACAAGATGCCACCAGATTCAAAAAAATGAGTCACGGGATTGGATGCGGCCCAAGCGGGCAAAACACTGGTTTGAATGGAGGAGAAATCACCTTGATCGACATAATAAATCGCACCCAAAGTTGATCCTAAAAAAAGTCTGTTTCCTTTTGTATAGGTCACGGAACATGATTGACTTAACTGGTAATTGGTATACACTGGAGTGCCTCCATTTGCAGCAACGGTATAAATTTTTGAATCACTTCCTTTGACAAAAAATAAATTGGCTGCATCAATTTCTCCAAACAAACAATTGATGAAACCCAGGCTGTGAACTGACCAAGCATTGATTCCCTGAAATTGATAAACTCCTTGATTCGGGTTTAATTTGGCAGCCAAAAATTGATTGGATAGTGGCAATGCTTGAAAGGAGGGACAGTAAGTTTGTTGTAAATGCAAGGGAGTTGTATCCAAAACAAACTGATTTCCACCATCCATAGACACCAGAATCTGTGTAGCTTCGGGCAACCAATTGGCATCACTTTTCCCAATAAAAACGATGGTATCTCCCTTATTGAAATAGGCCGCACCACCAATCCAAATTGAATCGGAAGGTGAGTAAATCTTTGTCCAACTTTGACCTAACGAAGCAAAGCTGGTAAGTATTAACAAAGTAAACAAGCTAGTTTTCATGCACTAATGGGGTTTCATTCAATTAAAAAAATGGATATTCATAGATCCTTCTTAATCCGTTCGGATGTAAGATCATCACTTTATTGATTTGATAGAATGTTTCGTCTATTTTTTCTTGTATATCAACATTGGCAACGGTTAAATTTGCTGCTCCAGTCTTCCAAATAAAGAGTGTTCCGTTGGGGATACTGTTGATGTCAGAAAAGGAATAATCTCCAAAACAAACAAATGGCTCCGTCGTATTCCATTGAAAACTGCAATCTCCAGAACCATTCAGATACCCTGTATAGGTATGATTTACCGTTGATTTATTGGCAAATAAGACTCCTTGTACCTGAACTTGTTGGTTGGTTGTTTCGATGGATAAACTGGGAACATTGATTGTCACCAAAGCCAAGGTGTTGTAATTGTATGTAATGGAACCACTGAAGCTCATTCCATTCCAAACAAAATTATCCAAATGAATAGTCGTGAAGGAAGACGCGCTTGAGGTGTCACGCTCGGAACAAGAGTATCCAGCAACCAACGAATGCACATACGGATTGTTCATTATATGATTGTATTTCAGCGTGTCATACACCAATGTTCCCACGGTATCACTCGAACGAACAATCGCGCCTTGATTGTAGACCGATCCTCCTTGAATAATCAGCTCGTGGTATGCAACCAATTTTGTGATGATTTCCAACGAGGAATGTTGGAGATGAATTGCGGCCACTTCTTCCTCGGAAAACGTTCCCAAACGTTCTTTCTTACAGGCAAATAACCCCAAAAACAGTGCTATGTAAACCAACTTATTCATCTTTCTTTTTGAAAAAACCGACATTCACAATGGCTCCAAAACGACACGCCAAGTTGAAATCAAAATAATCTTCTGATTTATGCACTATTCCAGGAAAAACACCCAATTGCATGAACAAACCAATGTGTAACGGTCCGGCATACTCTAGGTGTAAATTCACGCCAAATTTCCGCTGTTTGAATGCTGGTTTGAAAAATAGTTCGCGATCAACATAAAAGTTATACGGATTGTATTTCATTGAAGTCTGATAATCCACTTTTGGTTGAAACATGGCCTCCAAAGTCATTCGAATGGTGTTGTATCGTTTTTTCTTCTTAAGTAATTTGATGTCGTAATCGTCCAAAAAGGAGCTCAATTTTTTACCATCATCCACTATGAGTTGAAGAACGGTAATGCCAAACACGTAGGTAACTCCTTGAGTACGTACCTGAACTTTATCAACTTCCAAGGTATTTCCCAAAGCATCTATAGGATATTCTTCTGAAGTAAAAATGATTTTCTTGTATTCTTCACGATTGAGAATTCCTGCATGCAATGCAACTCCAGATAGTTCTGAAGATTTTTTATTATTGAAGAAAACACCCATTCTTCCACCGTAACTTGCGGTAGATTGGGTTACTTGGAAAGGTGTGATGCGAGGAATGTCAAACTTATATTCAGCTTGAAGGTAAATAGGCCATAACCTCAGAGCCGCTTGAATACCCATCGGTTGATTTAAATTCATTGCATCAAATTCTTTCGATGCTGTAATCCCGGCATAGTAGTGTCCCGTTTGCCCGAAACAGAACAAAGGAACAAAAACAAACACTATTTTGATTAATTCAATCCGCATGTTTCAGTGATCTTATGGCAATCATTTTTTTCTTGATTCTGTTGTATGGAAACATGTAAGCAACAGAAATACTTTTGACATTCGCAAGATTTGCTCTGAAATACCGGTTGCTTTCGAACGTTACACGAATTGCACCAGCTTCCAACGAACAATACAAAGTAAGAAAGGTTCCATTTGATCCAAATTTTGCATGATTTGCGCTGGTTGATAAACGTGTGTAATCGTTGTCAAATATGCTATCTGCAATGAATCTTCCTTGTGCATTTTCATAATTCGGGGAAGAAAGTGCGGCATAGCCCAATCCGATTCCGCCAATGACTCGCGTGAATTTTCCTTGACCCCGTTCTACCGTCAATGACTTTCCGAAGGTAGAGTAATACAATTCAATCAAATCCATTCCTATTCTGGCTTGAAAACGATGTGCGCGATAATAGCCTGGATTGGAAAAATCTTTCTTGTTGACCTTGCCCAGTGGGTCGGGTTTCGGATTGCTGATTGTCTGGGTTTCTTCCATGGATGACGCGAATCCAATTTTACCAAAATCGTAGATGAAATCTGCAGAAAGTATTCCTCCTCGCAAATAATAGCCAATTCCAACGGTTCGCGTTGGTCCAGAATAAGCAAGGTTTTGAAATCCATAGTGCGGCCCGATGGCTGCGATGGGTCCAATTACCGTCGCGTATCGGTCAATACTGTAAGGGATGATTCTCGTGTAATCGTGTCTGTAGGTGGTTGTGACAATATAGTCTCCTTCCTTTTTTGAGGTTGTTGAATAAGATGTCCCACTGATTTTTTTTGTTCCTTCAGCGTGTCCAATGTAGACTTTTTCAGCATCAAGCAGCGAATAAAGTGCATCGAATTTTATCCCAATCTCAGGAATGAACGAAAAATTCTTTACTCCTGGAATTTGTTTACCCAATCGAAACACGGTATTGAATTTCACATCGATAGCAACGTATGGAAACTGCAAAGAAACATTGGGTGTAATTTTTCCGTTGTATTGCGAATAATCACCTGCCTTCATACTTCCGAAGGAAAGATCCAAGGATGGAACAAACAAAATTCCGCGAATATCAAATAAGCGGTGACCGACGGATAATTTTTTAAAGTTAAACGTTCCTCCGATAGACACCTCGCGCAACGGAAAGGTCTCGAGCAAGTGAGATTGAGGGTTTTCCAATTGAATATTTGAAAATAAAATTCCAAATTTGAGAAATTGGGATTGGTATTGAATGGCTTGGGTGGATCCAGAACGAAAATCCTTTTTAATGTACCATGACGGCAGGTAAGACAGCGTGGCTCCAGCAATGATTTGATCTTTCGATTTCAACAAATTCGGCTGTTTTTCAGAAGATTCCTGCGCAAGTATTCGTCCACTCAGAAAAACTGAAAGCAGAAGCAAACTATGTACTGGCATCTTGAAATTCATTTGTTTTTATTCTATTACCTAACAACAAATGTACTTCGGGTCAATCTGCGAATAAATAGGTATTAATACCCATTTTATATGCATACCAATACCTATTCAAAATTCAGGAGGATTGGTTGACTTGTAAAAACAACAAAGCTCCAGTTTTCACTGAAGCTTTGTTCGTTATGTGGTTTTTGCTATTGCGATTAATTCAATACAATTGATTTTGTACTGTTGTTTTTTCTTCCCACTACTTGTAGGTAATATACTCCGCGTGCAAAACCAGTAACATCCAACAAAACGGGTGAATTGGCTTGCAACTCTCTATTCATAATAACAGTTTTTCCATCAATGGAAACTAGACTAATTTGAACCGATTCATTTGAAGTGATATACAATGTTGTATTAGCAGGATTTGGAGCAATTACCAAATCAAAAGCAGTGATTTCATCAATTCCTGCACAGTCATTCACCAAAATAGATTCTGTAGCACTAGAAGAACATCCGCTTCCATTTGTAACTGAATAAGTAATCGCTGTAGATCCATCACCAGCAACAGCAGGGTCAAATAAACCACCTGCTACACCTGTTCCTGTATAAGTTCCACCAGCTGGCAAACCACCAGTCAATGTAAACGCATTTGCATCCAAACAAACATCTGTCAAAGGAGCTTGAGTTACTACTGGACTTGCATTAACTAAAACGATTGCAGAAGAAGAACCTGCACAACCATTTCCATCTGTGTAATCGTAAGTTACCGTATAAGAACCAGCACCAATTGTAGGGTCAAAATTTCCTGCAGAAACGCTTGTTCCAGAGAAAACACCACCAACAGGAGTTGCAGTTAAAACAACTGGACCAACATTGTCACACAATGGAGCAACAGGGTCAACAGTTACAGTAGGATTTGGATTGATTACAACAACAGCAGATCCAGTTCCTGTATTCGAACATCCACCAGAAGTTACATTAGAAACAGTGTATGTACCAACATTTACAGCATTGAAAATATAAGGAGAAACAGTTGCATTATCAGTAACGATATTTGTTCCATCAGAATAAGTAACAGTCCAAGGAGCAGAACCAGTCAAAGCAATTGAAATTGGAGTACTACCTCCGTCACAGAATGTTGCACCACCAGATATTGTAGCACTTGGTGATTCGTTAACCGTCACATTAAATGTTTGAGAAGCAGCAGCACATGCACCACTTGCAGCAATGGTATTTGTTACAACATAAGCTCCAGGAGTACTTGTTGCTAAATTGATTTCACCTGTATTGGTGTTCACAAAGTTCAAACCAGGAGTTGATGAGAAAACACCAGCACTAGCACCACCACCAAAAACAGGTAATGGGTTAGAAGCAGTAGAACAATATGCAGCATTAGCATACGTAAAGTTTGCATCAGGTGCAGTTGTAATTGTAATCGTTTGATTTGAAGTATTCGGACATGTTCCTGAAGTAGTATAAGTCACAGTATAAGTACCAACAGCACTTCCAAGCACATCAATTTCACCCGTTGTAGCACTCACAAATGTCAAACCAGCAGGAGTAGATGAGAACGACCCAGCAACAGAAGTTGTTGGCGTTTGATTTGAAGATCCTGAACAAATAGAGTTCGTTGGATAGTTGTAATTGGCATTATCAAGTGGTGTAACAGTGATTGTTTGAGGAGTTGAACTTGGAGAAGTACATCCTAAAGCTGTAGCTGTTACTGTAACTGTAGATCCACTGTTTACAGTGATCGATTGTGTAGTTTCACCTGTTGACCAAGTGTTACCTGTTGCACTAGAAGAAGTTAAGGTTACAGATCCACCAGCACAGAAAGTTGTTGGACCACCAGGAGTTACAGTTGGAGCAGCAGGAATTGGATTCACCGTAATTGTTTGTGTAGTGAAATCAAAACAGCTATTCCAGAAACCACCATTTGTACCTAATAAAACATCGTAAGTACCAGCTGCTGGATGTGTGTAAGTTGTAGTTCCTGACCAAATGTAAGGTGATAGGTTGTCCATATCGTACACAAATGTTGAATCACTTGTTGCCAAACCAAAGTAAGTACGGAAAATTTGATAGTTCAACATACGGTTGTTGAATGCACTAACAGGTGTGGAAGTGTTGGTGTAAGTTACAGCAGTTCCTTGACAAACAGTAGTAGCAGAAGCATTAAAATTCGTGTTGATTGAATAGTTAACAAGAGGTGCAATTAAAGGCTCATAGTTAGCCCCACCACCCTCAAATGTTGGAATGGTGTTCCAGTTATTTGGATTAGGATAAGAAGCGTAAGCAGAAAAGAAACGCGTAAACAACTCATCATAACTTTGACCTGCAGCAATGTCATTGACATACAAATTAAGGATTCCGTTTGTATTCGTTGGTTTCAAAATAACCGCATAATTTCCAGTTACAGTAATAGGAGATGCAAAAGTCACATATCTATAACCATAAGTAGTAGCAGTTATTGTAACATTTCCACTCCCAACAATAGTAGTAGGTACAAAATTTGCGTCCACATTATAGATTGCAGCATTCACCGTAACTGTTGCAGCAGCTAACGCATCAGTGCTTTTTGCTCCAAAAAATTCAACTCCTGTAATCGATAAATTACCTGAATTTAAAAAGGCTTGAGAAACGGATTCATTATCTGCTTGCCATACTCCAAAACCAGAATAAAAGTTGTTTGTTCCTATAATTTGTTCTTTCGCTTGTGGGTAACGAATAGTATCCACACACGATAAGGTTTTTTCTTGACTCATTTCATTCAGGTTTGTCTCATGCGACAAGAGTGAAGAACTCGTTGCTGGTGCCAAAGCCCCTTTGCCCGTTTGAGCGAAAAGTGAAAAGGTGCCAATTAGTGCCGTCAAAAGCACAAGTGTCTTTTTTCTCATAGAAATTTGTTTAGTAATAAGTTAAAAAAGTTACTTGGAATGAACCGATGCTTTAGTAGTAGCAGCTGGAGAATTCCAAGTAGGGTAGCGCAAAAATAAATGAAATAAGCAATACTCACAATTATTTAACATTTCACGCCCCTAAACATTTATTTCCTGTTTATTTTTGGAATTTTATAACAAATCACAATTGTTTCATTCATTTTTGGTGGGAATGAAAAACGATCGTGGTTTCTCTTTGAAGTAAAGCCAAACGGAAGAAAATAAAAATTTCACTTCGGATAGAGGAATATCTCTTGAACGCAAAGCTAACCACAATGAAAGTGCAAAACTGACGATGAAATTGAAAAAACCAATGATTCCAATACCAAAGATCCCCATAAAAATCCAATAGGCAGAAGTTTCAAAATCTTGTCCAAATAGAGCAATTGCAAAGTTGCCCGCTCCAAATGTTATGTGACGAATGTCTAAATTCAACCCAAAGAACACACCAACTGAAAAAATCGACCCCATGAAAACACCGAACCAAAAATTAGAAGCAATTCCAGGCCACTTCTCTACAAACCATTGAGCAAAAGACAAGGTCTTTTCTTTACCCAAAGTAGCTTTCAAAACAGGATGTTCTTTGATTCGATTGTACACTTTTAAATACTTCAATTTATTCGAAATCGAACCGGAAATGATACCTGAAAGAAATAAAAACACACCCGCAATAGATGCATGTAGTATGGCCATTGAGTCGAAAGGACTTAAATCTTTTAATAAAACTGCCGATTTGTGAGGGTTCACAATTGGTAAATCCAATAAGCCTTGAAAAATCCAAATTAACAGCAAAGCAACAGGGAATGCAATCAATACATT
>JADLGD010000247.1 GCA_020849495.1 Fluviicola sp. | reverse complement strand
TTAGATTATTATCGTTTTTTAAAAAATTTACATATTTTAGTCGAAACTAATTTATCCAAATACCACAAGTCATGAAAAAAGAACAATGGGGAATCTTTTTTCCTTTATCAGTCTATCGTTTTTTTGCGGCAATAATAATATTTTTTTCTTACTCAATTGATGTAAAAGCTCAATGTGCTGTACATATCCCAAATATCGAATGCACAACAGCGGCACCAACAGTACTTAACAACAGTATCTCTTGTACTCCGCCAACAAATAACGCAGGTAGACGAAATTTTTTAGTAACCAACATGGTTGCAGGCAACATTTATAGAGTCTCTAATTGTGGCTCAGGATTTGATACCCAATTAACAATATTTGATTCGGCTGGAACAACTTCACTTGCTTTTAATGACGATAATGGTCCTGCATGTACAGGTTCAGCAGCTTCTATTGACTTTGTCCCACCAGCTACCGGTGACTATCGAATGCAACTTAATAGATTTAACTGTAATTCTACAACAAATCAAGCCCATGGCATTATCACTGTTACGCTAATAGGTGCTGCACCTCCTGCTCCTGCTAATGATCTTTGTGCAAATGCGACAGACCTACCTTGTGGTACAACTAATCTTGCTGGCACAACTGTTGCAACTTCAAATATTGCACACAACACTGGATGTACCATGTCAAATTATGGTGTTTGGTATACTTTTACAGGAGACGGTCAACAAACCACAATTACTACCAACCCTGCTATTGACATCAAACTTTCAATTGCAACTGGTTCTTGCGGTGTATTAAGCAATATTGTTTGTACAGATACAACTCCAGAATCTGCCACTTTTACGACAGTGTCTGGAACGCAATATTATGTTTATGTAGCTCATTGGTTAAGTGGTAGTACCACTACAGGAACATTCACAATTTCTAGAACTTGTGCAGCCCCACCTGTTGCTCCCGTAAATGATTTATGTGCAAACGCAACCGATTTACCTTGCGGGACGTCAAATCTAGCAGGAACAACAGCCTTAACTACAAATATTGCACATGGTACTGGATGTACTTTTATATCTAATTATGGTGTCTGGTATACATTTACAGGTGATGGTCAACAAACTACTGTCTCAACTAATCCATCTTTTGATATCAAACTTTCAATTGCTACTGGTTCGTGCGGTACATTAACTAATATTGTATGTACTGATGCCTTTCCCGAAACAGCAACTTTTACTACCGTAATTGGAACACAATATTATGTTTATGTTGCATCTTATGGAAATGCTAGCACTACTACTGGTACGTTTACAATTTCCAGAACTTGTTCAGCCCCACCGCCACCTCTTACAAATGATGACTGTAGTGGTGCTATTTCATTGACAGTAAATTCGACTTGTACATTTGCTTCTTATTCAAATTTAGGTGCGAATGCGAGCATAGGTATTCCTGCTCCAGGTTGCGGAAGTTATTTAGGTGGCGATGTTTGGTTTTCAGTTGTTGTGCCTCCAACCGGTAATTTTATTGTTGACACACAGGCTGGAGTAATAACCGATAGTGGCATGGCTGCCTATTCTGGAACTTGTGGTGCTTTAACATTAATTGCCTGTGATGACGATGGTGGAAATGGTTTGATGTCATCTTTGAACATTACAGGACAAACACCAGGAAGTACTATATATATTCGTTTTTGGGAATTTAGTAATGATAATAATGGTACTTTTGGTATTTGTGTAACAGAACCTGCTGGCCCTTGCACTCCTGGTCCTGGAACAGGAACCTCTGCCTTGGCTTGTCCATCTGTACTTTCTGGAGGGCTAGGATTAAATGGTGCAGACCCACTTCCTATAGATTGTAATTCTACTGCTGTTTGTGTTGATTTAGAAGCAAGTTATTTACAACTTGGCGACACTTCATCCTATACTGTTGAATCGATAACTTATGCACCACCTTATCAATTTAATTGTTTACAAAATCCTGTGAGTGTTAATGATGATGATGTTTGGTCACCAGTTGTAAATCTTCCTTTTAATTTTTGTTTTTACGGCAACTCTTATAGCTCTTGTGTAATCGGGTCTAATGGAGTAATATCCTTTGACAATACTCTAGCAAACTCTGATTCTGGCTTTGAAACTAATTACAATTTACCTAGCTTAATAAATGCAGAATTTTTTGGTACTAATTACTTTTATGGCCCTTCAATTCACGGTGTTCATCATGATATTGATCCCAGTATAAGTGGAGATGTTGCTTGGGAATTAATCACTTTAAGCACGGGTTGTCGTGCATTAGTTGCTTCTTGGAATGATATCCCTATGTTTTCTGCAACTTGTAATTCAATTTTATACACTGGAATGATTGTGTTGTATGAAGACACGAATATTATTGAGGTTTACATTAAGGAAAAAAATGTGTGTTCCACATGGAATGGCGGAAATGCTACTGTTGGAATCCAAAATGCAACTGCCACCCAAGCAGTAGTTGCCCCTGGAAGAAACGGTCTCGACGCTGATTGGACGGTTACTAATGAAGCATGGCGTTTCGTTCCTGCTGGTCCATCCATCACATCGATACAATGGTTTGAAGGTTCTGGAACTACTGGTCCGATGATAGGCAACACAGATACCATTAATGTTTGCCCAACAGCAACGACTATCTACACAGCTCAAGTCACTTATGCTTTATGTAACGGAAATACTATTGTAGAAAATGATGAAACTACCGTAACGGTAATTGGTGATAAGACTTGGAATGGTTCTGTTGATTCAGATTGGAATAAAAACAACAATTGGACTCCAGTTGGAATTCCTAATAATACGGATTGTGTTTTAATTCCAGTAACTGCAAACGACCCTATAATTTCTGGAACTAACTATATTGGTTATGCAGGAACGCTTCGGATTTTAAACAATGCTACATTGACCGTTAACACTAACAACACCATTGCAGTAACAGATTGGGTGAACGTAGCACCTAATGGAACATTCGATATTCAAAATGACGCTAGTTTAGTACAAATCAATAACACCGCAAATACAGGAAACATCATTTACAGAAGAGATGCCAATATTAGAAAATTAGATTACGTCTATTGGTCATCACCAGTGGCTG
>JADLGD010000246.1 GCA_020849495.1 Fluviicola sp. | reverse complement strand
CTCCACCAGAAGCGATAATTGGCACATTGACTCTTTTAACTACTTCTTGGTAGAATTCAATCGCAAAGCCATTTTTAGTGCCATCACCATCCATGGATGTAATCAACAATTCTCCCGCTCCTAGTTCAACAGCTTGTTCAATCCATTCCAAGGCATTCAATCCCGTATCTTTTTTACCTCCATGTGTAAATACATTCCAAGATGTTTCATTTTTCTTTACATCTACCGCCACTACAACACATTGACTTCCAAAAGCTGCTGCCAATTCACTGATCAATTCTGGTCGTTTCACGGCTGAAGAATTCACACTGATTTTATCTGCGCCATTTCTCAAAAGCAAGCGAGCCGTTTCAACACTTGATATTCCGCCGCCTACAGTAAAAGGTATGTTCACTTGCTCTGCAACTGCTGCAACAATGGGTAAAAATGTAGACCGTTCTTCGTTGGTTGCTGAAATATCCAACAACACCAATTCGTCGGCTCCTTGCTGCGCATAGATTTTTGCCAATTCAACCGGGGCGCCTGCATCTCTTATTGATTCAAAATTCACCCCTTTTACCGTTCTTCCATTTTGAATGTCCAAACATGGAATGATGCGCTTATAAACTTCCATTTGCTTGTTGATTAAATTGATTCAATGCATCCAATGTGATTTTTCCATCCAATAAAGCTTTTCCAATCACACAAGCGTAACAACCGATTGTTCTAAGTATTTCCAAATCCGCAAGGGACTCTACTCCTCCACTTGCAATCCAGCGCTGCTTTGGAAATTGCTTAATCAAATCTTTATACATTTCCACACTTGGACCTGTTCCCGTTCCATCTCTGCGAATATCCGTAGTGAGAATCGCTAAATCGTCAAATTGTTCAAACGTTTGCATCAATTGTTGAATAGAAACCCCACTTCCTTCTTGCCAACCTTTGATTTTCAATTGTTGCCCATCAGTATCCAACGCCAATACAAATCGCTCGACACCATATTTCTCAATCCAAGATTTCACTAAAGCTGTTGCTGTCACACACAAACTTCCAATAACTACTTGGTTGGCCCCGTTTTCAAACAAAGATTCTAGATCTGCTTCCGTTTTAACTCCGCCTCCAAAATCTACTTTCAAATTCGTTTGTGCTACAATTGCTTGCATCAATGAAGTGTGGACTAATTTTCCTGCTTTTGCTCCTGATAAATCGACTAAATGCAAATGTGTGAGTCCAGCAGAAGCGATTACTTGAGCATAAAAGACGGGGTCCAAAGAATAATTGGTTTGTTGGTTGTAGTCTCCTTGGTACAACCGCACGACTTGGTTATCGATTAAATCTATTGCTGGGATTGCTATCATAAGTCAATTTTTGTAGTAAAACACTGGGTTCTAAATAATATTATTAAATTGTTTTTTTGAGGAAATCGGTTTCCATTGAAAGGAATTGTTTCAGGAATTCTTCCCCTGCCTTCCCACTTTTCTCTGGGTGAAATTGTGCCCCTAAAAAATGATCTTGCTTTAAAACCGCTGAAAAAGGTTGTGAATAATTACAAATTCCTAATGTCTGCTCACACAATTCTGCAGCATAACTGTGCACAAAATAAAAAGGACTTGATTTGTCATTTAGTTGTACATCGTTCCATCCCATGTGTGGCACGGGCAAGGTGTTTTCAATCGCTTTTACTTTTGTTTTAAAAATCCCTAATCCTTTTACAGCTCCTTCTTCGGTATATTCACACATCAATTGCATGCCCAAACAGATTCCCAAAACAGGTTGCTGAAGTTGAGGGATCAAACGATCCAATTGGGTTGCTTTTAATTGTTCCATTGCACTTTCAGCATGACCAACACCAGGGAAAATGACATGTGATGCCTTTTGTATTTCCTCTGGATTGTTCGTTAAAAGCGTTTCAACACCTAAACGATTGAACGCTTGTTGAACAGAAAATAGATTACCTGCTCCATAATCAATGATCACTACTTGCATTACAATTCATTTTTTGTAGTTGGTAAAACATCCATGTTTCCTGATCTTCTTTTAGCCATCAACAATGCCTTAGCAAATGCTTTGAAAATCGATTCTACTTTGTGGTGTTCGTTTTCACCTATTGCTTTAATATAAATATTACAACGTGCTGTAAAACAGAATGATTTAAAAAAGTGCTTTACCATTTCTGTTGGCATTTTTCCTACAAACTCACGTTGTAAATCCACTTCCCAAATCAGTTCTGGTCTTCCTCCAAAGTCCAAGGCACAAGTTGCAAAACAATCATCCATAGGCAATGCAAAACCGTAACGTTCAATTCCGCGTTTGGAACCCAAAGCTTGATCGATCGCCATTCCTAAAGTCAATGCCGTGTCTTCAATCGTGTGGTGTTCATCGATTTCCAAATCACCGAGCATTTGTAGGTTCAAATCAAACTGACCGTGACGTGCAATCTGATCCAACATGTGATCGAAGAATGCTATTCCAGTATCAATGGTTGCTTTGCCAGTTCCGTCAAGATCCAAGTCGATTCGGCAATTCGTTTCAGCAGTTTTACGTTCTACAATTACTTTTCTTACTCCAAGGCGCAAATCTTTCACTAATTCGTCCCAAGAAGCTACTTTTCGTTGAATACACGTTTCGAGTGTTGTCTTAGTTTGACTCAATTCATTCCCAACTGGAATCTCGTCAGCTTGTAAGAAAAATGCTTTGCATCCAAGATTATAAGCCAATTCCACATCTGTCCAGCGATCTCCAATCACAAATGAATTGGCAAGGTCGTAATCGCCATTGAAATACGAGGTAAGCATGCCCGTTCTTGGTTTTCGTGTGGGTGCATTTTCTTCTGGAACGCTTCGATCAATACATTCTGCTGAAAACACAATCCCTTCACTTAACAGAATTTCTTGCATTAATTTGTGAGGACCAATAAAATCTTCATATGGAAAAATTGCTGTTCCAAGCGCATCTTGATTCGTCACTAATACCAATTCGTATTCTTCCCATGAAGCGATGGTTTTCAAAGCACTAATGACTCCTGGTAAGAATGCCAATTTGTTATACGCATCAATTTGATATCCAATAGGTTCTTTAATAATGGTTCCATCTCTATCGATGAATAATACTTTTTTCATAAGGTCTTCATTTTTTGTATAAATCGATCGTTTTCTGCTGGTGAACCGATGCTCACACGTAAGGTGTTCTCACAATTGAATTGCGTACTGCGGTTGCGTACAATTATCCCTTCCTCAATCAATGATTGGTAAACAGTTCTTGCATTCTTCATTCGAAAAAGAATAAAATTAGCTTCTGAAGGAATTACCGTTTCAACATTTTCAAGGTTTTCTAAGAAATTCTGAATACGAACACGCTCACTTTTAATCGTCTTTATAATTTCCGTCCAATCATTTGTTTTAAATGTGTCAATGGCTGATTCTTGCACCAACGAACTGATGTTGTATGGTGGTTTGATACTATTGAGCGCTGTAATCCATTGGGTATTTGCCCAAGCCATCCCAACTCTTAATCCAGCCATTCCAAAAGCTTTTGAAAGTGTTTGTGTAACGATCAAATTGGAATAATTCCCCACTTCATTTGCCAAAGATTTTTCCGGACAAAAATCAATGTAAGCTTCATCGACCACTACTAACCCATTAAACTGTTGAACGATATTCAAAAGAAATGATTTATCTAGTAATTTTCCAGTAGGGTTATTCGGATTACACAACATCAGTACTTTACTTCCTTTAGCTGCTTG
>JADLGD010000245.1 GCA_020849495.1 Fluviicola sp. | reverse complement strand
TTCAAGGAACTGTGTATGTTGGAACAGGAAACGGAATTTTTTACATACCTAAAAACGAAAAAAGCATTGTTCCTTTTTCTAAAAACGATGAATTCTTTGGAAAAGGTCACAAAAACTCGATTCACCGTTTAATCAACATCAACGACCAACAATTATGGGTTGTCATTTACCGTGAATTTTCGGATGATCGTTTTGAATTTGAAACTGGCTGGCTCGATAATAAACATTCAAGTTGGACTTATACCAAATGGCCTTTTGCTGGATTGAAGGATGCTGGAATTATTTCTGCAATTCAACGATCTCCTAATGGTGAAATTTGGTTGGGCGCAAATGAAGGGTTGTTTATTTTCAATCCGGATATGGTGAGAAGACAAAGTTCAAACCTTTCTGTATATATTGATAAAATTGACATTCTTGGAAAAACAAAGGTTTACAACGTCAACAAATCCAAAAAACTTGAATCGTTAGATTACAAAGAGAATTCATTCAAAATTACTTTCCATACCAATTATTATTCTTCTCAAGGACCAACATTGTATCGTTATAAATTGGAAGGCTTCAACGATGATTGGTCGGATTGGTCGAATTTGAATTTTGCAAGTTTTGAGAAAATCGGTGAAGGTAATTACACCTTGAAAATTCAAGCTAAAAATTTCTACGGAAAGGAAAGTAGTATTTTTAGTTACGAAATCACTGTTTTACCACCATGGTACAGAACTGTTTGGGCGTACATACTATACGTCATTGCTTTACTTTTCATTATTTACGGTGTTGTTTTACTTTCTACTCAACGCGTTAAACGTCAAAATTTACGCTTGGAAGAGATTGTTCAAGAACGTACGAAAGAAATTGCTGAACAAAACCATCAGTTGGAAATTCAGAAAGAAGAAATTACGTTGAAAACAATGGATATTTTAGATAGTATTCATTATGCAAAACGCATTCAAACAACAATTCTTCCTACTGAAATGCGTTTGAATGAAATGTTTGATGATCATTTTGTTTTCTATCGTCCGAAAGACATTGTATCTGGAGATTTCTATTGGGCAAGAGAAGTTCAAGGGAAAATGATTTTTGCTTCAGTTGACTGTACAGGACATGGTGTACCAGGAGCCTTAGTGAGTATTGTTGGTAACAATGGATTGTTGCGTGCTGTCAACGAATTTAAATTAATTGAACCAAACGAAATCTTGGATAAACTTCGAGAAATCGTTGTGAATGCCTTCTTATCAGATGGAAATGCTGATGTGAAAGATGGAATGGACATTGCTTTGTGTTCAATCGACTACGAAACTGGAATTTTGAAGTATTCTGGTGCCAATAATGAATGTGTCATCATTCGAAATGGTGAAGTCATTGAATTGAAACCAGACAAACAACCAATTGGTTCATTCATTTATGCAAAACCATTTACCGTTCAAGAATTCAAATTGGAACCAGGAGATAGCATTTATTTATACACGGATGGTTATGTGGATCAATTTGGTGGAGAAAAACTGAAGAAATTCAAGTCAAAACCATTTAGAACAATGTTATCAGAAATTGGTCATCAATCCATGAGTGATCAAATGCAGATCATTCAAAGCACCTTTGACAATTGGAAAATTGGTGTAGATCAGGTGGATGATGTATGTGTATTTGGAGTTAAATACCACGAGAAAAAATAAGCGATGCGATCCTTTTTCCTTTTTGTGACATTTTGTGCTTTAGCAGGTTTAATAACTTCGCTACTCGGCTTGTTTCTTTTTGATTGGTCGATTACTGGCACTCTTCCCTACGGTATCGTTTCTGCCTTACTTTTCATACAAGGGTTTACTACCGCTTTTACACATTCAAAGCGATTGAAACAAATCAATGGCCTTTTGTTCACGATTCAATTCTTTTTGTGTTTGTTGTATATATCCGAACAACTTTCGATTGCTCTAATATGGGAATGGATGCTTTTATTGGCATTAATTGGGATTCAACTGGGAATTGTAAGTATTGCACATACTGATGTAGATTTAAACTTCAAACACAAGTTATTGATTGCAATAGGACTTTTAAGCATGTTTGGTTTACTGCTTGCTCCTATTCATCCAGTTTTTGGATTGTTGTTTTTAAGTGGGATGTGCTGCTCTTCTATATTAGCAATCGTGATTATTCTCACCTCAAAGAAGGTCAGTCATTAATCAACATAAGTTCCGAAAGCGTAAATACGTTTCAACCAATATTCAGATTCTTCAATATTTGTAATGACAATTCCTTTGCTTGAACTTGCATGAATCATTGTTAAAGGTTCACCCTTCCCAGAAATGATAATCCCTACGTGTGAGATACCTGAACCATTATCGAAAAAGATCAAATCCCCTTTTTGTGCAGTGTATTGTTTGATTTTCACAGAAGATTTGTATTGATCTTCAGCTCTACGAGGCAATTGTTTGTTTACTGTGTTAAACACATATGATGTAAAACCAGAACAATCAAATCCACTTGGATCTGTTCCTGCCCATTTGTATTGAACTCCTAATTGTTTTTTTGCTTCATCAACAATTTGTTGTCGTTTCTTGGATTTTGCAGGTGAATCAGCAACTTCGTTTTCATTTGTTGTAGGTTCAACAGGTTCTTTAATTGAATTCGGCACATCCAAATCTGGTATGTGATCAAACAATCCAAATAAAATTTGTTGCAACTCATCGTATTCGTCTTGTCTACCTTCTTTTTTTAAGCGTTGAACACGTTCCACTAAAAACTTTTTCAATTCAGCTACGTGATCCAAATGCGCATTGAAGACCTTGTATCCCTCTGGATTGTTTTTAACATCGAGAAATAATTTACGCGCTTCTTGCAAGGCATCCGGGTGCATTTGCATCCAGAAATCGAGTTCTGACAATCTAAAAATCGCTAAACTTTTATAGAATTCCGGTTGAAACGAATAATCGTAATCGGGTTGATCCATCAAACGCACTGCTCTTCTATACGTCATTTTATAATGCTCTTGATCGTAGAGCATTTCAAGTTTATCCAAGGCTTTTACTTGTGCAAATGCAGTTGAAGAAAGCGCAAAAAAGACAATTAAAAATAAGATGATCGATTTCATAGTCAAAAACTGTAGTACTAAATTACAAAAAAAGGTCTGTCAGCTTCTAAGAAAGCGTTAACACTGATTTGTTAGAAAACTACTTGTTACATTTTGCCTTTTTCGGGTTCTTTAACAAATATTCCATTTCAATTCGGAAAAGCGAATCTAATTTTTCGTTATTTAGTTACTTTAGTAAATTCAAGCTGCAAAAAATGAAACGTAAAGTTATATTAGGATTGTTTACGCTAGGTGCATTTGTCACATTTGCCCAAAAACAACCAACCATCACTGATCCTTTTTCCAACGGAGATCGCATTGATGAAATTTTAACCTACATCAGTAAAATGTATGTGGATGATGTGAAGGAGAACGAACTAATGGATGCAGCAATTGTGGCCATGCTCGAAAAACTAGACCCGCATTCTACTTACATTTCCAAAGAAGAAGTTGACGATGCAAATCAACGCATCGATGGAAGCTTTGTTGGGATTGGCATTCGTTTTCAAATTTTGAAAGACACCTTGATGGTGGTAGAAACTATTCCTGGTGGACCTTCCGAAAAATTAGGCATTCGTGCTGGAGATAAAATCATCAACATTGACGGACAAACTGTTGCTGGCGTTGGATTGAAAAACGCACAAGTGAAAGAAAAATTAATGGGTGACTTGGGATCCAAAGTTCGTGTTGACATTCTACGTAAACAAACTAAAAAACCAATTAATTTTGTCATTACGCGCGATAAAGTTCCAGTGAATTCAGTTGATTGTGCCTACATGGTTGCTCCCACAATTGGATATATTAAATTGAACTCATTTTCTAGAACTTCTCATGATGAGATGATCAAAGGCTTGAAGAAATTGAAAGGTCAAGGAATGGAGAATTTGATTCTAGACCTTCAAGGAAATGGTGGTGGTTTATTGTACATAGCACAATTGATCGCTGATGAATTTTTATCTGAAAACAAATTGATTGTTTATTCAGAAGGAAGAGCGCAACCACGCCAAGATTTGAATGCAAAAAATGCTGGAAATTGGGAAAAAGGCAAATTGATTTTATTGACCGATGAGAACTCTGCTTCTGCTTCAGAAATTCTTTCTGGTGCAATTCAAGATTGGGATCGTGGATTGATTGTAGGAAGAAGAAGTTTTGGAAAAGGATTGGTTCAACGTCCGATTGATTTGACGGATGGTTCACAAATGCGTTTGACCATTGCACGTTACTTCACTCCTTCTGGGCGTTTTATTCAAAAACCTTACGATGATTTAGAAGCTTATAAGAATGACTACATGAAACGTTTCATGAACGGAGAACTTTCCAACATGGACAGTATTAAATTACCAGATTCTTTGAAATTTGAAACTCGTATTACGAAGCGTCCTGTTTATGGTGGCGGAGGTATCATGCCTGATTTCTTTGTAGGAATTGACACAACAGAGATTACTGATTTTTATAGAGATGTTGCAGGAACTGGAGCGTTTAATTCGTTTGCATTGACCTATGTTGACGAGCACAGAGATGATTTGAATAGCCGCTATCCTTCTTCACAAACATTCATTGCAGATTTTAAAGTGAATGAAAAATTGATGAAAGAATTCATAGATTATACCATGAAGGAAAACAAAGATTTGAAAATGAATGAGGAGCAATACAAGACTAGTAAGGCAGATATGGAATTGCGTTTAAAAGCGATGATTGCACAAGATTTGTTTGGTTCCGAAGTTTATTACGAAATTTACAATGTGAAAAATGAGATTTTGCAACGTGCAATTCAAATTTTACAGAACAAAGAATACGAAACTCAAAAACTTGCTTTAAATTAAAAACACATGAAAAAGTCAATTTTTATTCTAGCTGGATTAGTTTTAGTGACGAGCTGTGGTGATTCAAATGCATCCAATAAAAATGGAGAAGTTGTATCTGCAATAGAGGCTGGCGGTGAAAATGAAGATGCTTACATGAAAGAGCACAAAAAAGAGATGGAAGCAGAATTGAAGGCTTTGGAAGAAGAGCAAAAAATGCTGACAACCTTTAAATTTGATAAAGAAGAGCACTTTTTTGGTAAGATTAAATTGGAATCAGAAAACGATTGTGAGTTTAAAGTGACCAACACAGGAAAGCAACCTTTGATCATTGAAAATGTGCAAGCAAGTTGTGGTTGTACAACTCCACAAAAACCAGAAAAACCAATTCCACCTGGAAAGTCGGATGTCATTAAAGTACATTTCAAACCTTCTTCAGTAGGGAAAGGTGTTGAGAAAACAATAACAGTTACTGCGAATACTGACCCACGCATTTCAGTGGTGAAGATCAAAGCAGATGTGGAATAAAAGAAAAGGAGGGATTGAAGTCCACGAATGGTCGGAAGATTTTTTCTTCCGACTTTTTTGTTTTTACACACAACGAAATGTTGATATAAAGCGTTGATAATCAATCAAATAACTTGAAAAAATGAACTTAAATTTGTATCTTTATTA
>JADLGD010000244.1 GCA_020849495.1 Fluviicola sp. | reverse complement strand
GGAAACAAATAAAAGCCATCAAAAGCATAAAAACGCACTAAACTAAAGGCAAAAAACAAAAGTGAAGTCGTTGTGATTGCAATAAATAAACGTCTAAAATCAGCCGTTGACGTATGACGAATAATGCCTTTGTGAATACCAAACAGAAAGAAAACGATGATTCGAATGGCGAAAAAGTAGATCAATGATTTGGAAAGCACCTGCCATTCTTCTTGCCAAACGGCAGCATCAGCCATGATGTCAAAACGAATCAAATAAGCGAGTAACAAAGAAAGCGCTGAAATGAAGACATCAATTAAAATGATAATCCATCTGGGCGTATTTTTCTTTGGAAACATGCTAAAAAATTGCGTTTTACTGTTCTTACAAAGTTAAGTTTATCTCATTGTTACGCAAACCAAAACAGAATTAGTTCTTCACAATTGAATTGTCAATTTCTCAAGCGCGATTTTAACCAACGCAAGCCTTTCCACCAAGCAGGTGCATGATTCCATGAAAGAGAAGTATATTCAACATCTTTTGCACCAAAACTGCAATTGAAACGACGTACATTCTCCACGTTGGAACCACCAAAATCAAGGTGTTTATTGGATTCAAAAGCGAGTTGAATTAATTGATAGATCAAACGGTACATTCCGCCGTTTTTGCGTTCTTCTGCTTTAACTGTTCCTTTTAGATACAATAAATGATCAGCAGCTTCAATGTACAAAACGGCACCACACCATTGTCCTTCATTCCAAAGATTCAATTGTTTGATCTTCAAATCTGAAGTTTGTTTTACCAAGGCTTCTAATTTCATCAATGAAAGCGCATTGATACTCGAAACGCGTTTCGCCAATTCGGATTGCAACAAGGTGTTCAACTCCTCAAATCGATCTTCAGAACTGATGGTAAATGAAGTTGCTTTTTTCAGTGAACGCTTTGCTTGTTGATTCAAACTCAAATCATTCAAAGCCAGCATTTGAAAGTGTTTTTTTTCTCCGAAACCGAAATCATTCTTCACATTCAAATCACCAACTGCAAAATGTTGTTGCAGAAAATCAAACAACGCTTTTGGATCAAAACCCGCTCCTACCCACTCTAAATAGCGTGCAAAAAAAGGAGTAACAGCAACTAATTGACCTGCTTTAATTGTATATGAAATTGGAATTCCACCCGTTTTTTGTTCGTTCCAAATCACCAACCAATGTTCTGCTGTTGCATCCAAATAAGCGCTTAAATTGAACAAAGTACCATTATGAAGTTGCACAAATGCATCCCATTCTGTTTTATTGAGTGAATGTGATTCTTCTACTTGCATACAAACGATTCATAAGTGGAAAAATTGGCTTTGTTCTTTGCCCATGGAATGAATAACTCCAAGCGTTCTAAGGCAAAATGTGTCAGTCCTTTTGGATGACCAATGACTACAAATGCATCGTGATTCATTCTCAAATAGCGATTGAATTGAACAGGCAATAAGCGGGCATAATAACCATCACAACTCACATGATTCCACGTGTAATTCGTCAAAACTGATTTTTTTCGGCCGGGCTGCGCTAAAAACATTCCATCTCCCCACATTTTATGAGTAGCTCGATTCAACCTGCCTTTGATGTACAATTCCCAATAAAACAAAGGCGAATAGCGCCAACTTGAAATCGGAACTTCCACAAACGAACCCGAATCTGTTTGCACACAGACATCCGATTCAAAAGTGTAGGTCTTTGAGAAAGGTGGAACAGCTGAAAAATCGAAATCATAATGAGGAGATTCAAATTGACCACCCGGAAAAACGGAGGAATCAACAGAAATACCTAATTCTGATAAAGCCGTTGAAATTTGAGAAAAGGGTTGAATGCACCAACCTCCAGCGCGATAAGTTGTCAATTGAACACCTGTCAAATCCTTTAAAAAACGACCGTATTTCAAGACAATAGCCTGTGCTTCTTCATCTGAAAAGTCGGCCAATTTGTAACAACCGTCTGTATTGACGTTCCATTTTTGACCATCGTAAAACGATCGTTCCCAATGTGGATGTACATGCAATTGAATGTCACACCCCAAGTGTTTCATTCGTGCTATTTGCTGCGAAATTGCATCAAAATCACTTTTTAAAGCTGGATACTGTTCTAGATGCGCATTTAATTGCCACAAAAATCCTGCATCTACAAAAAACACCATTGGAATTTCGAAGCGTTCAGCTAGATCCAAAAGACGGTCGGTCGGTTCAATCATGCATTTAAAGACCGAACCAGTTTCTGGTCCGAAAAACAATTCATAGTCAAATGAAAGGATGCACTTCATGAATTACGAAGATACTTTTTTCAAGTAGTATTTTCATTTTTGTCCTATAAATAATTTCGTAAGCAAAATAATTTACTCTTACTTACCTTCAGCTTTCGCACTAACGTTTGTTGCTGTGCGTCTTCACCTGCTTTGCAGCCTCTTTCCAAGGCAAAAAGAATGAGCACTGCTCATGAAGACGAAGCATGACTTTCATAAAAGTCAAATGCTGAGGTAGTAAGCAAAAATGCCTACCTTATAGCTTTCGCACTAACGTTTGTTGCTATTCGTCTTCAACCGCTTTGCTGTCTCTTCCCCAATTACAACATTCAATCAGCCTTCCATTTCTGACTGAACTAAGGAAAGACGAGGTCAGGACCTCAAATGGAAACCACTTTCCTAGTTCAGTTACATAAATGAACGGCTTTATCTTTCAGAAAATTAAATTTGGAAAAGCTTAAAAGTATGACTTTCAAAATCTATTTT
>JADLGD010000243.1 GCA_020849495.1 Fluviicola sp. | reverse complement strand
GATGACGCTGCTCTTAAACTGGTCTTTGATTGTACTTTGGAATTGTCAAATCAACCTAAAGATGAATTAAGTCAGATTTTTTTGAAATTCTTTAAAACGAAAGAAGATCGGTATCTTTTAGAATTATTGGATTTTATTAATGAAAATCCTGATTCAATTGATTTAGTTCAATATGGTAACATTATCTATTTTCTAAATCAAAACAATTTTATCAAACGTACTAAAAAAGGAAAATACAAACCAAACAAGTCTTTAGAATTTGTGAGGTATTTAAGATTTAAAAAACAATAAAAAAGGGAGAGCATCTTTCATCTCTCCCTTGCATTTCATTGTTTGATCTTATCTTTTTACGATGTGGAAGTTGTATTGATCCGCAATGCGCAACTCATACATTCCAGAAGCAAGATCTTCAATGGAAATAGCTGTGTTTGTTTCAGACAGTTTTCCGTTTCGGATTGCTTTACCTGTTAAATCATAAATCACATACGCTTTATTGTCAAGTTCTTGAGTGACATTTACAAAGATCTCATTTACAGCTGGAACAGGGTAAACTTGAATCCATGATGGTGTATCTTCTGTTAAACCTAAACCAGTAATCGTAACACTTTGAGTAATGGTATCAGCGCCACAATCATTGCTTACAATTAAAGTTACGGTGTAAGTACCATTTGCTAGATAGGTGTAAGTTGGATTTTCAAGTGTTGACGTTCCAACACCATCACCAAATGACCAATTCCAGCTTGCAGCATCAGTTGATGTACTTGTGAATGAAATGCTATTAGAAGCACCAGTATTGTTAAATGAAGCAGTTGGAGCTCCTTGAAAAACAGTAATTGGTAAGCTACTTGCAGTGCTATTGCCACAAATGTTTTCAGCGGTCACAGAAATGGTTCCAGATGTTGCGTCTGTTGTTAGAATAATTGTATTCGTTGAACTTGTTCCTGTCCAAGTTGCCGGTACCGTCCAGTTGTAGATAACATTCGGAACAGCTGTCACAGAATAAGTATTTGTAGTATTCGGACAAACTGCATTCGAACCAGTAATGGCAGATGGAGTAGAGGTTGGTGCACTGACAGTAATGTAAGCAGGTTTGGTTAACGACGTTTGTGAAACGCCATCACTTACTGTTAAAATCACATCATACACACCAGCAGCAGCATAAGATACCGTTGGATTTTGAAGCGTTGATGTTGCAGGCGTTCCTCCTGGAAATTGCCATGACCAAGAAGTCGGTACAGCTCCTGAAGTTGAATCAGACATAACAATCGATTGATTGGTACATACATTTAAAACATCTGCGTCAAAATCACAGCTCAATGAAGAAGAAAGATCATTCCATTTCCATATTCCATTTGCAGTTGCACTTGTATTGAACCAACCAGACCAACCAATTGATGGATTGATGAATTCTACATACAAATGTTGATCGGTATCAATTAAGTTCCAAGTAGATCCGTTGTCTGTAGAATAAGATGAACCTGCAGCTCCTGCTGCTGCACCTGTTGTAAATACGGTTGATGTTCCTTCAATGTAACACAAGCCGCTTGTGTAAACAGTACCTGTCGTTGTTACCGGAGTCCAAGTAGAACCGCTATTGGTTGTTTTCCAAACACTTCCAGCTTGGTTAACAATAATTCCATTTGTTAAACTTGAAAAAGATAAATTCCCCGAACTGGTAGTTACAACACCACCACCAAAATCAGTAATTGGTGAAGTATAAACTGTCCATGTAGCTCCTTTATTGGTTGAATGGTAAATTCTTCCTTTACTTGTTGTAAACCAAACACTGTTTCCAACAACTTCCATTTGTCGGGTATAACCAAACTCATTTACTTGAGGATTTGGAATATTTGTACCTGAAACCAAAGTCCATGTTGTTCCACCGTTTACCGTTCTGTAAATTTCAAATTCATTGTTGATTGGATCACCTACACATACACCTTCGTTTTCATCCCAGAAATAAACGGCATTTGTAAAAGATGCTGAGTTGTTGAATGTTGCAGTATTTTGACGAGTCCATGTTGTCCCACCATTTGTTGTGATCCAAATACCACCTGTTTGACCGGATGCGTTTGGATAGGCTGCTAACCAAGCTTTTGTTGAGCTAAATGCGTGAATCATTCCAATTCCTAATCCCGTGTTGTTGACATTGATGGTACCCGGAGTCCAAGTGGTTCCACCATCAGTTGTTTTTGTAAATTCTTGCACGTTTGCTCCACCACCTGTTCCATCATAAGCAACAGCCCAAACGGTATTCGCATCAACTATGGAAATATGGCCAATTCCTCTATTTGCAGCAGCGAATCCTGAATTTTGCGGCAACCATTCACCATAAGGAGGAATCGTTACATTGATGTAATTTGTTTGCGTATAAGTTTGTGTACTTTGACTGTTTGTAGCAGATAAACTGACACTGTAAACACCTGCAGTTGCATAAGTGATTGCTGGTGGATTCGCTCCCACAAATGTTGAAGGTGTTCCTCCAGGGAAACTCCAAGTATAATTGGTGATTGGAAAACCTCCATCTGCTGATAAATTGGTAAATGTCACGGCATCACCTTCAATGATTGATGTTGGACTACCTGTAAAGAATGGTAATGGATCACCTGTCACTGTCGCTTGAACACATTGCAACGCAGCCAAAGCATTGATTCTAGGACCAATCGCTTGGTTAATGTTTACACCTGTCGAAGTCAAACAATTTAAAATGGCAGTTGGTGACATAGTGGGATTTACACTTAACATTAACCCTACTAATCCAGCAGCAAAAGGAGTAGCCATTGATGTTCCTCCCATTTGATCGTATCCATTTCCACTAGCTGTGTAAACTGTACTGTACAATCCACCAAATGAATATCCTCCCGGAGAAGCAATATCGACAAATGGAGTGGTTCCATTGTAATTGGAGAAACTCGAACGTGAGTCGTTTGAATTTACTGAACCAACACAAATAACATTGTTATAGGCTCCTGGATACATTAAGGTTGTTACAGCATCATTTCCAGCAGCTGCTAAAAAAACGATGTTAGGGTAAGCATTGATCAATGTTTGAAAGCTTGCAGATGCAGAAGAGCCTCCAAAAGACATGCTCACTACGTTTGCACCGTTTTCACAAGCCCATTGAACACCTTCGTAAGAATACCAAACACTACCAGAACTTGACGCACTATTTGGAGTGGCTTTTACACCAATTAATTGCACATTTGCTCCTAAAGATGCGATACCAATTCCATTATTGATATCTGCAGTTGCTAAACCTGCACAATGCGTGCCATGCGACCAACCAAAATCGGCTGTTGATACTGCTGGCGGAGTTGCATCACCATCATTGTCTGCTACGTCGTATTGAGCAAAAGTGGTTAAATCTTGATGGCCACAGAAAACCGCATTATCTACAATAGCAACTTTAACGTTTGTACTTCCTTGAGAAATATTCCACGCTGCTTCAGATCCAACTAAGGTGTGATACCATTTGTTGTTTCCTGTATGATACGTGTCATTTGGAACAAAATCTATTTTGTAGATGGGTTCTTTTTCAGCGTATTCTACATTTGGTAATTGACTCAATTGACGAACAAGTTGGTCAATTTGATCGTAATTGGTAAAGTGAATTCGGAAAATGTTTTGCAAGCTGCTTTTACGTGTAAAAAAACTTGGTTTTTCCAATTCAGTGACAGTCATTTGATCAAAAACAGCCGCAATTTCCGGGTATTTTTGAAGGTCAACTTTCAACGAATAATCGTTTTTGTCTTTTTGACTTTCATTGTGAACAACTGGATCTGTTTTTAGTTTGAATAAAATTGTTCCATCCAGAAAATCTGGAGAGTAGGTTTGAGAGAAACCCATTTGGACAACGCATAGCATTGCAAGGAGAGATGTAAATAGTTTCATAAGAGTAATATTTGAGTCTAAAATAAGCATTTATTTCTGCCAAAATTCGATTTGAAAGCTGATGTTGAGAAAATTACATAACTTTTAATGCGAAAAAAAGGCTCGAGTTAACTTTCAAAAGTGAATACTGCATTTATATTCGGAATGATTCGTGCTATTTGCAGGTTAATATGTATTTTCAACTCAACAAATGAAAAATAAAACCATGTCAACTGCTTTTTTAAATGCACGTTCTCTTTTTCGCTATTTACAATTAGCCTCTGTTTTGATGTTAGTCATTGCTTGCGGAACAACTAGAAATAAAACACAAGAAAAACAATCATTTTCAGATTCATTGTCGCTTGAAGTCATTGGTATCGTGAACCTCATGCCAGGATCTACTAGTAAACCATATATTATTGTGAATGTAAACACAACGGATTCTGTCTTTCAAGAATCGTTTCGTTTGAAAGAATTGGAGCTAAAAGGAGGAATGGGTAAATGGACCAAAACAACATTTGATCACGACTATTTTACTGAAAAAGAAACGAACACCTATGAAAATGTAGCACGTGATTTTGAAAACAATATCGGAAGTCCAATGGATGCTGTTGTCACTTTAGAAACGGCCTCTGGTAAAACGATTGTATTGAAGAAAAAGGGTGTGCGCTTAGAGAGTGTTTATTGAAAAGGAATTATGAATGATTAATTCTATAATTATCAGGTCGAAGCGAACTCATAACTTGATAAATCATTCATTCATAATTGATAATTAATCAGGAAATCCATCTTCACCAATTCTCAATTTTCAATTTTCAATTCAAATCAATGTTCCCACTCCAGAGGAGTGGAATGTTTTTAACGCTGGATGAAATCCAGTGGTAAAACATGCACCGAAATCTCTTTTGGAATGTATTTTTGACTAAAATCATTACAAAAGTAAAGTGGATAATTGAAAAGGAATTAAGAATGATTAATTCTATAATTATCAAGTCGAATCGAACTCTTCAATTGATAATTCATTCATTCATAATTGATAATGAATCAGGTAAATCCATCTTCTTCAATTTTCAATTCTATCAGAACTACACAAATCGAATAAAAGCTGCCAGTAGTCCTAACTGAATGATAAACAAAATCAATCCAAGCCCAAGTCCTTTTTTACCCGATTGAAGGAGTTTTTTGAAGCTAACTTTCATCCCAATTGCTGCCATTGCTATGGTTAGAATGATTTTGCCTCCTGTTTCCATGCCATTTGTGAATTGTTCAGGGAAATGTACAAATGTTCCAATCAAAGTGATGAGTATAAAACCAATCAAGTACCACGGTAATTTGAAATGGTCTTTCCACGATTTGGCTGATTTTCGGTTGATGAGGTAGTTGATAAAAATTAAACCAGGACTCAACAATGCAACACGAGCCAATTTAATGGTAATTGCAGCCTCGCCTGCTTCATTTCCAATGGTGAAACCTGCACCAGCAACATTTCCAACTGAATGCAAAGATCCTCCAACCATGAATCCAATTTGATTTGTATCAATAGGTAAGCGCATCAAGATCATTGGCAATAAAATCATTCCAATTGTTCCATACAAGTTCACAACAGCCATTGAAATCGCTACATCTTCTTTGTCTTTCGATACAGAAGGAGCCAAAGCAGCAATGGCTGAAGATCCACAAATGGCTGTTCCAAATCCAACCAGCCATCCGGTTGAACCTGGACATTTGAATCGTTTAGCTAAAAAAACAGTGAGTATCAAAACAGAAAACAATACCACTGCAATTCCAATGAAACTTACAGCTCCAAGTTCCGCAATGTGTGTGTAATTGATACTGAAAGCCAAGAAAAGGATCGATAATTCCAATAGTTTACTACTCGTAAAAGAGACACCCGAAGCAATATTAGCTGGAAGCTGAATGGTATTTCCGATCGCAATGCCAAAAGTTAAGGCAATGATCACCGAATTGATGGCTGAAGGTGTGTAATTAGCTAGAATTAAAGAAACAAGTCCAACAATTCCGGCTAAAATGATACCTCGACTTTCTTTTAGTAGTATGTTCATCATGGTTTTTTTACCACTTTGCCTTTCCAATCTGTAATGCCACCTTGCAAATTGTAAATGCTTGTAAATCCTTTCGATAGCATAATGGAAGCCGCTTTTGCACTTCGATTACCGCTATGGCAATAGACGATGTATGTTTTTGTTTTGTCAAGTTTAGCCAATTCCTGATCAAATGTGCCACCATATAGATTGATGAATAAACTTGCGCCCTCAATGACACCGTTGTTTATTTCATCGGGTGTGCGAACATCTAAAATAATGGCTTGTTTACCTTTGACAATAGTCGGAACATCTGTACCTGTTATGTTTTTTACTGTTGGAGTTGTTTGCTCGATTGTTTCTTTATTTTCAGTACTGGATAATGTTTCTGTTTCGCTTTGAGTTACTGTCTTTTTAACGGCGCAAGATTGTACACCAAAAAAGCTTGTTAATGCTAAAATGCTAATGAAAATGATGTTCATAAAAAACGGTTTTTGGCTAAATTAGTTGTCTCTATTGAAAGGAATGGTTACTTAAGTTACAAGTTTCAAGATTTTTCCTAAAAATTGAACTAATTCCATAATTGAGAATTCATAATTGATAATTGAAAATGTAGAATTGAGAAGGAATTATGAATGATTAATTGTTTAATTATCAACAGGAAGCGAACTCTTTACTTGATAATTTTGTCATTCATAATTGATAATTAACACTTTAAATATCCCTCTTTTATGGTATTGTGATTTCCATTGTAATCCATCACCTTTGTTGAAGACGAGCGTTTTACAAAATAGATGAACATGCAATACCAAGAATTAACCTTACAATCAATGATTCATCAGAACGCTTCCATGCAATTGTTCTGTGATAAATTTGAAATTCCTCAAAGTGAACGCATCGTTCCAATCAAACTATTGAAACAGGAAGGGTCTTTAAAAACCGAAATCATTCAAGTGTTGCTGAAAACATACGATGAACATTTTGAATTTCCTTACGAGGAGTTGAATACCTTTTCGATTGCCGAGTTGTTGGATTATTTAAAGTTAACCCACCGATTCTACTTGCAGAAGAAATTACCTGAAATTGAACAAACCATCCAGAATTTGTTCCAAGACTATGCAACAGCAGATCCTCTTTTGGTGATTTTATGTTCGTTTTTTGTGCAGTACAAAGCTAAATTGGAACGTCACATTCGTTTTGAAGAAAAAAGCTTGTTTCCTTACATTGAAACCTTATTGGAAGTTGAAGCTGGTAGGGAAGCAGTTACTATCTTGAAGGAACGTCATCCAGGTTTTAGCGCAAAACAGTTTGTAACTGCTCACAATGATGTCGAAGAGGATTTGAAAACAGTTCGTCAGACCATTGAACAGCACATTCATCAACATAAAATTCCCTTGCCGTTTCGTATTTTTCAATCGCAATTGCAGCATTTTGAAATCGATTTATGCAAACACGCAATCATTGAAGATGAGATTTTACTGCCAAAAGTTCTTGAATTGGAAAAACAATGGATGTGAAAACGATAGAATGCATTTAATCGATCAATAATCCCATGTCAATAGCCACAGGGAGCCATAAACATGCTTCACTGAGTAAAGTTGCTTTGTCGATGTTGAGTGTTGTTGAGACTTCATGCACCGCATCATGAATGGCCAATCCGGTTTCGTTTTTTTGAAAAACAGTTAATAAAGCAAATTGCCATTCGGTTAATTCATAAAATTGGATTTTGAAGTGCAATCGTGTGGCAGCAAGAAAAGTGGGTTGATACGAAGGAATGGTAGGTTCTTGTTCCAACATTAACTGACGATACAAAGCAATCAAAGGCATTTTGTGTGCTTGCAATTGCAAGGCTGGATGTGACTTTAAAACAAAAGCTTCCCCTGAAAAAAAGGAAAAGAAGCCTAAAGAGGTTTCTCGGTTTTCACCTTCTGTACCTTTGCTCAACAATGCGGCTAAACGCGCTCGTTCCATTCTTACCAAAGCTGCTGGAAGATCGTATTGAATGTTTTCTTCGGCTGTTAATCCTTCAGACGGTGGACGTGTTTGATCCAAGAAATCCGCGTAATTGGCTGTTAAATCAAACAAAGAAGGGGATTTAGATGGATGTTGAAGTAGGTAAGCTCTTCCGAAAAGATCAAACAATTGATTGCCCCAAAAAGCATATAAAGATGGTAGATCAGCTTGCATACATTCCAGCAAGCGCAGCATGTAACCGTTGGTATAAATGCCAATTCTGGTTTCAATACTCACATTTTCAGAACCTTTTACAATCGATGGGTTGAGTTGCCAAAATGCTTCTGCACGAGCTAATTTTTCAGGTAAATAGCCTTTCCCAACTAAAATCGTTTTAAACCAGTTTTGCAATTGTTCAATGGGTGGATTATTCATAAGAATGAGCAGTAAACGTATGTGAAACAGGATTGGAAACAACTTCATTTCGCGATGGATACAATGGTGTATCTGGAATGTC
>JADLGD010000242.1 GCA_020849495.1 Fluviicola sp. | reverse complement strand
AGTTGGTAGAGCAATGGACTGAAAATCCATGTGTCCCTGGTTCGATCCCTGGGGGTACCACTACAAATCCCGATTTATATCGGGATTTTTTATTTCTAAAAATTGCGTTCTAAAGTAATTTTATAAGGTGTAAAGTGAATCTAACCCTCAAATTCAAAGGTGTTTAATCTCCTTAACTATACAACATAGGATTCAGCATATTACCATTACCCATTACATAGACCTAATAAAATATCTTAATTTTCAATCCAATTTTTCAGGATTTGCAAACCATATTCAGTCATGATAGATTCGGGATGGTACTGGACAGCTCTTATGTCAAGGAATTGGTGTTTAAACGACATGATAATTCCTTCAGGAGATATTGCGGTAGGAACTAAAAATTCGGGAAGGTGGGTTGTGTGCCAGGAATGGTAAAGTCCAACGTTAAAATGGGTTGGAATATTGTGGTAAATAAAGTCGTTATGATCATGTGTTAGGGTTATCTCAGTTCCATGTTGTACTTGTGGAAGTGCTTCTAGAGTTCCTCCAAATAATTCGGCCAAAGCTTGTTGACCCAAGCAGATTCCCAAAATGGATTTTGTTGAGTGACTTTCTCGTAAAAAATCCATTAATTGACCGGCTTCATTGGGTAAACCAGGTCCTGGAGAAATCAAAATTTTGGTATACAAACTCAATATATCCGCTGATAAGACATCATTTCGCACCACAGCAACTGCACAGCCCAATGCTTCCAAATAATGCAACAGATTATAGGTAAACGAATCGTAATTGTCTATGAGCAAAACTTTGGTTTGCGCCTTTTGTTCCAATTTCAATCAGTTTTAATTTGAATTAATCAAACCATTGTTGCCAAGGAATTCTAATCAAAATGAAAAGTAAAGCCATTCCGTAATACCATATCAAAGTTAGGTATTTGGATTTATCAGTAGTTCGTTTTTTATGTTTGGAGTAACCCATTGTAATCAGGATGATAGCCAAAAGCATCATGATCGGATGTTCGACAGCCAACAATCTTATTTGTGAATTTTTCATGGCTTCACCCATACCCATATGCTTTAAGGCTTGATAGGAAGGAGACATGAAATACCATGCAAGACCTATCAGTAATTGAATGTGAAATACTATTAAAGTAAAAAGGGCTAAACGTTGTTCTTTACTAGTGAATTTTTTGGATTGAAACCAACCCAATTTAAAGATGATAACGGAGAATATAAGTAATAAGACCCCTAAATAAGCCCAGTAGGAATGTGTTTGTAGAATCATTTGATTTTAGATTTTAAATTGGATTCAAAAGTAATTTAAATATTTAAAAAACAAATCATGCTACAAATAAAAAAACCACTGTTGAAAAACAACAGTGGTTTGATTACTTAAGAAGTTAAGATATTAGAAGTCGAAACGAACAGAGGCGTTCCAAGTTCTACCATATCCGAAGTACACGTTATTGTTGGTTTTGATACCATTCCATGTAGCGTCTGTAGGACTTGTTACAAAATTGTTTGTGTCAGATTCAGAGATATAGACATGGTCAAATAAGTTGTTTACGTTGAATCTCAAATCCAATCCCATTTTTTCTCCAAATGTAAATTTATAAGATACACCTGCATTTGTTAAAGTGTATGAAGGTAAACGTAAAGTTTCTTTCCCTTCGGTTCCAAAATCACCGGCACTAATTTCAGCATACAATTTATCAGCGTAGAATTGGTTGATATTGAATTTGAAGTTTTTGAATGCTTTCCATTCCAAACCTAAGTTTGCAGTAAATTGGGCTGCATCACCTACTTTTACACCATCTAAATACAATGGGATATCTTCTGCAACTACTTCTTCAGTGTTTTCATTGTAGGTGGTACCAACGGCATTTCCATTATATGTCCAATCACCGATAGAAGCCATAGCATTGATTTTCAAATTTTCAGTAGGCTTGATAGTAGATTCAATTTCGATTCCTTTGTGAACTTCATTTACACCAGTAAAGTCAGTATAATGAGGTACACTAGAAACATTATATCTTGAACGTTGGAATCTGTCATCCCAAGTGGTATGGTATAAGTTGACGTTGAAAGTAGCTCTTTCAGCACGATATCCGTAACCTAATTCATATCCGATAATGGTTTCATTGGTTAAGTTTTCACTTAAATTGTTAGTATTACCTTTGAAAATGGCACTAAACAAAGGTTGTTTTGAATAATAACCTGCATTGGCAAATACTTTGCTTCTGTCTGAAACATTGTAGTTGACACCACCTTTTACGTTTCCACCCAGCATTTGTTTCCAATCTGATTTTTGATCTTCTGGAGTATAAATGAAATAATCAACTCTTTGGAAACCTTGACGAGAAACACCACCTTGGATGAATGCAGACAATTCGTCTTTCACATATTCCAATTGGGTAAAAGCACCTAACCAATTTACGTTACCGTCATTGTAATAAGCAATTTTCTCCTGGTCTTTGATGTTTACAAAAGGATTCCAACTTGGGTCAGCTGGATAGGTATTGTAAAGAGTTCTATTTGGATTGTTGACATCTGTATTATCCAAATATCCGTCTGCACCCAACGCATCAACTAAAATACGATAGTGAATTCCTTTATAAGTTCTCAGATCGATACCGAAATCAAAAGTAAAATTGTCGTTGAATTTTTTATTAAAATTTGAAACAAGTCCATACCAGTTGTGTGAGTTCATAGATGCACGCAAAGACATTCCTTTGGAAGTTGTGTTGATGTATTCATCATTAGAATTGGTAGCGCCTCTTGGAGCACCAAATTCAGGTAATGTAGTGCTTCCTTGATTCCATGCAACGATGTCGTCAAATCTAACCTCTCCATCTGAGTTGTAAATTGGAGAAGTATAAGGTGTGTTGGAAGTTGGAAAATAAGAATTGATTCTACCTAAATCACCGGTTCCTCCACCACGACCCCAAGAACCGTAAATAACAGAGTTTACTTTAGTTGTTTCATTTAAAATCAAATCCCAGTTTAAGGAAGCAATTGGCTTGTGATAGAAGTTTCTAACCCAAGAATATTCTTCTCCTTCCAAATAACCCCATCGGTTGTTGTATTTGATGTTTGGATTTGTACCATCGCCATAGTGAAGATAGGTACCTAATGGCATGGAATATCTTTGGTTGTGCCATTGTGGAGCACCGGTAGCGGTAAACATAATAGAGTTATTTTCGTTGAATTTGTATCCAATTCCAATAAAATAAGTGTTTCCTTTGTAAGCAGTTCCATCTACATAACCATCACCTTGGGTTTGAGCCAAAAGAACGGAAGCAGATAATCCGCTATCCAATAATCCGGTTGAATAAGAAATGGTACCTTTCATGTTGTTGTCATTTCCATATGTGAAAGAAGCCGATCCACCTTGTTTTGCATCTGAGGTTTTAGTCAAGTAGTTAATGGTACCTCCAACGGAAGAAATAGCCAATTTGGAAGATCCCAAACCTCTTTGAATTT
>JADLGD010000241.1 GCA_020849495.1 Fluviicola sp. | reverse complement strand
GTGCAAAAATCGCTAAAGAAGTGGCAGATGAATTCACAGCATTGAATCCTTCAAAACCACGTTTTGTAGCAGGTTCCATTGGACCAACAAACCGAACGGCATCCATTTCACCCGATGTCAACGATCCAGGATTTAGAGGTATTAGTTTTGATGAATTAGTTGTTGCATACACCCAACAAACGGAAGCGTTGATGGATGGAGGCGTTGATATATTATTAGTTGAAACCGTTTTTGATACCCTTAACGCAAAAGCAGCATTGTATGCTATTGATGAAGTGTTTGAAAAAAGAGGTGTACGCATTCCAATCATGGTTTCTGGAACGATTACCGATCAAAGTGGAAGAACCTTAACGGGACAAACAACAGATGCCTTTTTGGTCTCAGTTCAACACATGCCTTTGCTAAGCATCGGTTTAAACTGTGCTTTAGGAGCCAACATGATGCGTCCTTATTTGCAAATCTTGAGCAATCAAGCACCGTTTGCAGTGAGCGCTCACCCAAATGCTGGTTTACCTAATGAATTTGGTCAATACGATGAAACAGCGGACATGATGGGAGAACAAATCGAAGAATTTTTAAAAGAAAATTTAATCAATATTATTGGAGGTTGTTGTGGAACTACACCAGCTCACATTAAAAAAATGGCTGAAATTGCTGCCAATTATTCACCAAGACAAATTGATTTAAATCTGTAACATGAGCTATTTAAGACTTTCAGGCCTTGAAGCCATAACGATCACACCAGAGAGCAATTTTACCAATATTGGTGAACGTACGAATGTGACAGGTTCTCGTGCATTTCTTCGTATGATCAAAGAAAACGATTACGAAGCGGCTTTGTCGGTTGCTCGCGAACAAGTGGAAGGAGGAGCCCAAATCATCGACATCAACATGGATGAAGGAATGATTGATGGGAAAGAAGCAATGATTAAATTCCTCAACCTCATCGCTTCAGAACCGGATATTGCGCGTGTTCCTATCATGATCGATAGCTCTAAGTGGGAAATCATAGAAGCTGGATTGAAATGCATTCAAGGAAAAGGAATTGTGAACTCCATTTCTTTAAAAGAAGGAGAAGCAAATTTCATTGCCCAAGCTAAAAAAATAAAACGTTTTGGAGCCGCTGTTGTGGTCATGGCCTTTGATGAAAACGGTCAAGCAGACAGTTACGAACGACGCATCCAAATCTGTGAACGATCGTATCGTGTTTTGGTCGACCAAGTTGGATTCCCTGCGGAAGACATCATTTTTGACCCCAATATTTTCCCTGTTGCAACAGGAATGGAAGAACACAACAACAACGCTTTGGATTTCTTCCGTGCAACCAAATGGATCCGTGAAAACCTTCCAGGAGCACATGTTTCAGGTGGTGTTTCCAATGTTTCATTTTCTTTCAGAGGAAACAATGCCGTTCGTGAAGCCATGCACTCAGCATTCTTATACCATGCAATACAACATGGAATGGACATGGGAATTGTGAATCCATCCATGCTTGAAGTATATGATGACATTGACAAACAATTATTGGAATACGTAGAAGATGTTTTGTTGAATCGTAAACCTGATGCAACCGAACGTTTATTGGAATTCGCTGAAAGTTTCAAAGGAGAAGAAAAGAAAAAAATAGAAGATGCTGAATGGCGTTCTGCTCCTGTGAAAGAACGTTTAGCACATGCCTTGGTAAAAGGAATTGTAGACCACATTGATGACGATGTAGAAGAATGTCGCCATTTATTTGAACGCCCCATTCAAGTGATTGAAGGTCCTTTGATGGACGGGATGAACACGGTTGGAGATTTGTTTGGTAGTGGAAAAATGTTCTTACCCCAAGTTGTCAAATCTGCTCGTGTTATGAAAAAAGCAGTTGCATATCTACTTCCATTTATTGAAGAAGAAAAAGATGGTGTTTCGCAAGCTGCTGGAAAAGTGATCATGGCAACTGTTAAAGGAGATGTGCATGATATCGGTAAAAATATCGTTGGCGTCGTGCTAGGTTGCAATAATTACGATGTCATTGACTTAGGTGTCATGGTTTCTGCTGAAAAAATCATCCAAGCTGCAATTGATCACAAAGCAGATGTGATTGGTTTGAGTGGATTGATAACCCCATCATTGGATGAAATGGTGCATGTAGCTAAAGAAATGGAACGCGCGAATTTATCGATTCCTTTATTGATTGGTGGGGCAACAACTTCGAAAGTACATACAGCTGTAAAAATCGAACAAAACTATACCAAAGGACAAACCGTTCATGTCTTGGATGCATCGCGTTCAGTGACAGTAGTAGAGCAGCTTTTAGGCAGCAAAAAACAAGCTTTCGTAGAAGATTTAAAAGCGGAATATGCGCGCATGCGTGATCATCATGAAAAACACCGAGGCGCCAAACAACTCTTGCAACTCATTGAAGCGCGTAACAACAAAATGCAATTGATTTTTGACGACTCAACGATCAGTGCTCCTACATCTTTAGGAATAAAAACCATAGAAGAACAAGATTTAAGTGCTTTGGTACCATACATTGATTGGACACCATTTTTCCAAACTTGGGAATTGCACGGTCGTTACCCGAATATACTAAGCGATGAAATTGTTGGTACAGAAGCTACAAAATTGTATGCCGATGCACAAGTGATGTTACAACGCATCATCGATGAAAAATGGTTGACCGCAAAAGCAGTAGCTGGACTTTACCCTGCTAATAGTGTTGGAGATGACATTGAAATTTATTCAGACGAAACGCGAAGTGAAGTGCTTTGTGTTCAACACAGTTTGCGTCAACAAACCAAAAAAGTAGAAGGGCAACCCAACATTGCTTTAGCAGATTTCATTGCACCAAAAGAAAGTGGCAAGATCGATTACATCGGAGGATTTGTTGTGACTACTGGTCATGGAATCGATGCGCATATAGAACGATTTGAAGCAGACCATGATGATTATAGTTCCATCATGTTAAAAGCTCTAGCAGATCGCTTAGCTGAGGCTTTTGCAGAATACCTTCACGAAAAGGTACGCAAAGAATGGTGGGGATATGCAACAGATGAAACATTGACAAATGAGCATTTAATTGCTGAAAAATACAGAGGAATTCGTCCCGCACCGGGCTATCCGGCATGTCCAGATCACACAGAAAAACTAGGATTATTCAAGTTATTAGACGCTGAAAAATTAAGTGGCGTAAGCTTAACTGAAACTTTGGCAATGTGGCCAGCATCATCAGTTTCAGGTTGGTATTTTGGACATCCAGAAGCTAAATATTTTGGTCTAGGAAAAATAACTGTTGAGCAAGTAGATGATATTGCTCGTCGAAAAGGTATTGAAAACGCACAAATGCATCGTTGGTTATCGAGTGTTATAAACAATTGATACTATGAAACTTAATAAAGCTGATTGTTATTTATTTAACATTCAGCTTTATTTTTAACCTTTTCTTAAACAAATTCATGTAAATAGAAGCACTGAAGTTCGTATATTGTGTTGATAAAACTACACACTACATATGAAACTTTTGCTCCTTACACTTTTAATTAGTGCAACTTCTTTTGCCCAAACGCCACCAACTGCACAATTTACAGGAAACCCTTTGGCCGTTTGCCTTGGCTTACCAGTTGTTTTCACGAATCAATCAACTCAAGGTACCGCTGCAATTACAAATTATGCTTGGGATTTTGGTGATGGAAATTCATCAACACTTCAAAATCCTTCACACATTTATGCTGCACCAGGTGTTTACACGGTAACATTAGTTGTTCAAGCTTCCAATGGACAAGCAGATCCAGAGGTAAAAACAAATTACATTACTGTCAATCCAACGCCAACAGCAAATTTTACAGCTTCTACAAATGGTTGTTCTCTTCCAGTAGGAGTTAGTTACAACAACTCTTCGACAGGCGGTTCAACTTATAGCTGGAATTTTGGGAATGGACAAACATCAACATTACAAAACCCTGCAACTGTCAATTACACAACGGCTAATACCTATGATGTAAGTTTAATCGTCACCAACACATTTGGATGTAAAGACACACTGGAACAAGCAATCGTCGTTTCCAATTTCCAAGCAGGTATCACTGCTCCGGCAACTGCCTGTCAAAACACACCTGTTACCATTTCAGATAATTCAACAGTTGGTGCAAACAGCTGGTCATGGACATTTGGAGGCGGAAGTCCAGGAAATGCAAGTAGCGAAAACAATTCGGTGACCTTTTCAACACCTGGAACCTATACCATTTCACTCACATCACAAAACACTGCTTTAGGTTGTAGCGGTAATACGACGCAACAAATTACCGTTTTACCAACTCCTACTCCATCTTTTACTGCAAATCCAACAACTGGTTGTTCTCCATTACCTGTAACTTTCACCAACACAAGTCCAGCAGGAAGCAATTTTGTGTGGGATTTTGGAGATGGAAGTACTTTTAACGGACAAAATCCACCTGTACATATTTACAACGGGAATGCTACTTACACGGTAACACTGAGCATGACTGGAACAAATGGTTGTCAGGCAAGTGTATCAGTACCATCCGTAACTTTGAGTTCACCCATTGCTAATTTTTCAAGTGATGTTCAACAAGGTTGTGCTCCTTTAAGTGTTCAATTTACAGAATCCTCTACTTCACCAGATCCAATAGTTACTTGGGTTTGGATATATGGAGACGGACAAACCTTTACTGGTCAAACTCCTCCTGTCCATGATTATTCAGTAGGTGTTTATGATGTAAGTTTAGTAGTGATTACGCAAAATGGATGTATTGATACAACTACATTACAAGATTACATTCAAGTGGGTGAAATTGATTTAGTGAATTTTAGCATTGATGCAACGCCACAATGTGCAAAAACTCCTATTGATTTCACTGATTTATCGATTATAACAGCCCCACATACGCCAAATGAAGTTACATACAATTGGGATTTTGGTGATGGTGGAAGTTCGACCTTACAAAATCCAACCTATTCATATCCAAATGACACAGGTTATTTTGATGTAACATTAATTGTAACATTCAGAGGTTGTAAAGACACCTTGTCTTTAACGGATGCTGTTTACATCAAAGCTCCAATTTCAAAATTCACACCTGCTCAAACATTGTATTGTAATCCTGCTAGTTTCCCTGTTAACGTTGTAGTAAACGACGATTCTAAAATTGGTGCGCTGCCTGATGATTGTAGCATGATTTGGCGTTGGGGAGATGGCTCCATCACTAATTTTGATGATCCCGATTTTGATGATGTCAATCTAGGTACTACATCTCATAATTATACAGCTTACGGCACATATTCAATCCGACAAGTGATTTTCAACTATACCACAGGTTGTTCGGATAGTACTGATCAAATCATTCATATTTCGCAAACAATTGCAGGTATTGGTGCTTTATCAAATGACAGTGTTTGTGTGAATGCTAGTTTTTCATTAAGCGACAATTCCACTTCGACCCATCCATTTGGAACCTATTCTTGGAATATGGGAAATGGTCAAACAGTTTCTGGAGCAAATCCAAGTTATGCTTACCCATCATTCGGAACATTTACCATTACCCTTACTGCAACCAATTCAGTTGGCTGTGCTGACGATGCTACTTTTACACCAATGATTGCTTTGGCCTTACCTCAAGCGGTGATTACTGCAAATGATAATGCAGGTTGTGCACCTTTCCAAGTGACTTTTAGTAATGGTTCTTCAGTAATGAACAATGGTGTTCCTTTAGAATCGTTTTTATTTAGTTTCCCAGATAACTCTACAACGCAATCAACAACCAACGTTGGAACAACTGTTAACCATACATTTCTAACAGAAGGGAATTTCCCGGTTTCTTTGGTTGCAACAGATGAATTCGGATGTGTTTCAGCTCCAGCTACAACAACCATTGTAATCACAAAACCTGTCGCTCAATTTACAGCAGATGCTGTTGTGTGTGAATCAGAATCATTTACAACTGTCAACACTTCTTCTGGAGCCAATCCATTGACATACGAATGGTTTGTTGATGGAACAAGCGCTTCTACAAATGCTACTTATACCAATGCTTTTAATGAACCTAGTAATGGTACTTCTTCAACAGATCATGCTTATACTTTGATTGTTACAGATGTAAATGGATGTAAAGACACTTTGAATCAAACGGTAAGTGTATCAACACCTTTAGCATCCATCGATTATGTATTAGACGGTGCTTCTACAAATGCCAATGGTGATTTTCTTTGTCCGCCTGTATTCGCAGATTTCACAGACAATTCATTAACCTTAGGGAATATCACCAATTACAACTGGATTTTCGGTGATGGCAAAATTTCAACTTTAGAAAACCCAAGCAATACCTATGTTTTTCCAGGCACTTACAGTGTAACACTTAGCATAGTTGATGAATTTGGATGTACAAGTGATACAACTTTAGTGGACTACCTTACCATTTTCGGACCTGTTGCCAATCCATCGTGGAATCAAGGTATTTCTTTGTGCGGTCAAGATGTCTTATTTGATATCGGAGCCACAAGCAATGTTACAAACATCATTTGGGATTTAAACGATGGGAATTTCGTAAACGATTCTACGAATTTCTTGTACACCTATTTAGATGTGACAACTTACAATCCTTCAGTAACTGTTTTTGATTCGAATAATTGTCAGGTTATATACCCAATGGATCCAATTACAATACCTGACAATGGTTTGGATGCATTCTTTACACCTTCATTTACTGACGTTAGTTTGGGGCAATCCATTACTTACGTTGATGGTTCCACTTTTACCAATCCAATCGTTTCATGGAATTGGGATTTAGGAAACACGCCACCTTTTACAAATACAACTGGTTCTAACGTAAGTTCTGTTTACGTAACGCCTGGAACAATTCCTATTACCTTGATCATTGAAGATGCACTGGGTTGTTTTGATAGTTATACGACTTCTATTCATGTTGATGGTAATTTCAACATGCCCAATATTTTTACTCCTGATGGAAACGGAACGAATGAAACGTTCTCTTTCATCTATGATATTTTCAAATCCTTTAACATCACCGTTATGAACAGATGGGGCAATGTCGTTCATCAAGCTACCAATCAAACTGGAACTATTTTCTGGGATGGATATACGCAAGCTGGGCAAATGGCAAATGAAGGAACATACTTCTATCTATTTGATGCGATCCTTTTAGATGGAACAGACATTAAAAAAGAAGGGTTTGTTTATTTAATGAAACAATAACAATTGTTTTATACAAACTTATAGAAACACAAAAAGCAGCATCGGGAGACGCTGCTTTTCGTAAACCTAACCTAACCACTATTCACTGAATAAGAGTAATGAAATAAATCATCCCTCTCGAATTCATAGCAAAGATGAAATAAATAATTGGTTCTGCAAAACTCATTTTTGCAAAGAAATTTTAAAAAACACATAGCTTTTGATGATAATTTTCAATTCGTCTATTGTAAAAAGGTTTTCATAGCATGAAAAGTAACAGAAATCGAGCTATTGTAATTTTATACTCACTTATAAAAAAACAGTGAATTAATAAATATTTAACATTTTTTCAGTATGATTCGTACTTTTATAAAACCAATTTCGTCCTGATTTTAAAATAACTTTGATTTAGAAACCTTTAGAACATGCAAACTGAACGAATCGAAATTTTCACTGACGGCTCAGCTAGAGGCAATCCTGGTCCTGGAGGTTATGGGATTATTTTAAAATACAAAGGATCAATCAAAGAGATTTCACAAGGTTTCCGTTTAACGACTAATAATCGAATGGAACTTTTAGGTGTTATTACCGCATTAAAACACTTGAAATCAAACAAGATTCCAATCACCATTTATTCTGATTCAAAATATGTTATTGATGCCATTCAGCAAAAATGGGTAAACGGATGGGTGAAAACCGGATTTAAGAACAAAAAAAACAAAGATCTTTGGATGCAATACCTTCAACTTGCACCTTCTTTTCAAATTGAATTAATCTGGGTAAAAGGACATGCTGGACATCCTGAAAACGAACGATGTGATGAACTAGCTGTCAATGCTGCTCTCGGAAAAGATTTATTGATTGATGAAGAGTTTGAACGACTGAAAGAAAATGAAACCTTGCTTTAATCGATATAACAGGCTTTTACAAAAGTATATACCAACGGATGCGGTAATTCTCTAGTAGAGCTAATTTGGGGACAAAAACCACAAGCAACAAAAAAATCTTTTTGTTTTAAACTAATGATTTCGGGTTCTTCAAACTGATTCATTGCTTCAACATCAATTTCAGAAGAAACCAAGGCATCAATTAGCTGTGGATACATACTGTATCTCGTTGCTGTCAACTCCTCTATACTTCTTGTTTCATAAAGATGAATCAACGCGGAAGAGGATGGCTCAATGAATAATCGTTCGAAATGATTTCCTTCAACTAAATTTTCAGAAACCAATTTTTCTCCACCAGCATTTAAATTATTGCGCTGAATTAACACTTCCAACATGGCTTTAAATCCTTCTCCAGTAATAAATACAGGAACTGATTGCTGCATCAATTGATCAACAACACCATTCAAATAAAAAGCATTAATAAAAGGTCCGGGAGCCAACCAAAAACCATCAAAACTAGAAAGCTGATTTGCTTTCATTGAAAGCACCTCATTGATTTTAATCCAGTAATAAGAAAGTTCAATTTCTAAAAACCTACCCGCATGATCCAACGCCAAATTAGTCGCGTGGTGCGTATTGTAAGTGAAATTAAAATCTCCTATTATTCCGATTTTGAGCTGTTGCATACCGCTAAGTACGAAAAAAGCCATCTGTAAGTTACAAATGGCTTTCTAAAATTTTATCGTTTAAACCAACCTTTCAGAACAGCATTCTGTATTGGTAATTGATAGGTTATAGGATTTCCTTGGTTATCCAATTCTGTATGGAAAACGGTACAATTGAATGTACAGATATATTTAAAGTAGTCTCCACTTGCATCAGACTCTTGTACTAACGAAGTAAACTCAACATCTTGAGGTGTAAAAGTTTCATCTGATGTCCAAATCTTACCTATTGCATCTCTATATACAACTTCAAAACCAGAAACCGCTCCAGCACTGTAAGAAGGTGTTAGATTAGCAGTTAAAAAATTATTTAATTGCTCTAAAGTTGGATTTTGATCAGAAGAAGTAGCTGCATCAAACAATACGCTTCCTAAACTAACTTTAACTGATACCATTGTCTGACCAGATTTCATATCTGAGTAGTAAACTGCAGATGAAGGTGAAGGCGCAGGTAAAATCACTTTTGCTTTATTTACATCTAAATAATATCCTTGGACACCTTGCTTTAAATAAACAGTTGCTCCACTGATATCACCAGTGAATTCAGCATTTAAAGTAACTTCCTCTACTGGAGCTGGAATGACTTCGTGCTTAGGACAACCTGTCAAAAACAATGACCCCACAGCAAACATTAGTACAATTTTCTTCATTTTTATAGTAATTTCTGGTTCAAAAGTTCATCAGAACTGAATCGAAAATACAACTTTTTTATGGACTACAAAAAAAATATACGTTTCAGGTTAAAATTCTATCGTTTATGCTCTTAACAAACGAACCTGTTCTGGCATGGAATACATTGGTAAAAACACTGGTACATCAACCACCTTGTTCAAATCAACACGACACAAACTTTCTCCATCAGGCAAAATAATAGTATCGAAATCTTTATCAAAATCCAATTCAATTCCTCGAGCAATCAATTCGCTCAACAATTGATTCATAGAAGTCGTTGATAAAATCATATCACTTTCATAGCGATGCTCACCTTCAAATACCAAACAGTTTAATAACACTTCTGTACTAGAACTCTCAAATTGAATACTGTTTAATAAAATGCTGTCTACTAATGTTTTCATAACTTCTCGATTTTGATGAAACAAAGGTAGACCCAGTAGGTCGTAAAGTACTTACGATGTTCTTTTTTGGCGAAATTTTCTTTGTATTCAATAAAAATCTTACCTTCACAACATCCGTTATTATTCTAATAAACATGAAATACGATCGTATCAATTCTGCACTGTTTATCGAAAACAGAAAGAAGTTTGCCCACCAAATGAATGCCGATACTTTGGCCATTTTTAACTCAAACGATATCTATCCGATAAGTGCAGACTCAACCATGCCTTTTCAACAACATAGAGATATTTTCTACCTCTCAGGAGTCGATCAAGAAGAAAGTATTTTAGTGCTTTTCCCAACTTGTTCAAACGAAGCACATCGTGAAATCCTCTTTTTGAAAGAAACAAACGATCACATTGCTGTTTGGGAAGGTGCAAAATTGAACAAAGAGCAAGCTTTCGAAACAGCTGGCATTAAAACGGTTTATTGGTTGCAACAATTTCCAACTATCTTAAAACAATTGATGGCAGAAGCTTGTGGTATCTATTTGAATACCAATGAACATTTACGTGCTGACACCACTGTTCAAACGAGAGAAGACCGTTTCATCGAACAAATCAAACGCGATTACCCTGCACATCAAGTGCATAAAAGTGCGCCAATCATGCACCGTATTCGCTCCATCAAAGAGCAAACAGAATTGGACTTGATTCAAAACGCTTGTAACATCACTGAAAAAGGTGTTCGCCGTTTATTTGGTTTTATTCAACCAGGTGTTTGGGAATATGAAATTGAAGCGGAATTGTCTCACGAATTTTTAAGAAATCGTTCAAAAGGATTTGCATACACTCCAATTATTGCAAGTGGTAAAAATGCATGCGTTCTTCACTACATTGATAACAATGCCCAATGTAAAGATGGTGAATTGATTTTATTGGATGTCGGTGCTGAATATGCCAACTATGCTTCTGATTTAACGCGTTGTATCCCTGTGAATGGAACTTTCTCTGCACGTCAGAAAGAAGTATACAATGCCGTTTTGCGTGTGAAAAATGAAGCGCAAAAATTATTGGTTCCTGGAACGCTTTTAGCCGAATACCACAAAGAAGTTGGTAAAATCATGGAAGCAGAATTGCTTAAACTGAAATTGATTGATCATACCGACATTAAAAACCAAGATCCTGCATGGCCAGCTTATAAAAAATACTTCATGCACGGCACTTCCCATTATTTGGGGTTAGACACACATGATGTAGGTCCTTGGAACGAACCTATAAAAGCAAACATGGTTTTCACTTGTGAACCTGGAATTTACATTCCTGAAGAAGGTCTTGGAATACGAATCGAAGATGATTTAGTAGTTCAGGCTTCTGGAGAACCGTTCAATTTGATGAAAAACATTCCAATTGAAGTGGATGAAATTGAAACGTTGATGCATGCAAAATAATGCAACAAGCTATTTGAATTACAGGATTTCCGGAAATGGAGATCCTGTTTTGTTTCTACATGGATTCATGGAAGACTGTAGTATGTGGGACCATATTCTGTCCGAATTACCGGTTCGAGCCATTGCAATCGATTTACCCGGTCATGGAAAAAGTAAAACGCCAGAACAACCTGCTTCCATTCGTTTAATGGCAGAAAAGGTAATGGAAATTGTAGATCTCGAAGGTCTTGAAAATGCACAAATCATTGGTCATTCACTTGGTGGATATGTGGCTTTGGAACTAATGAAAATGAATCCCTCGTTTGAACATACTACCTTGTTTCACTCGCATCCTTGGGAAGATTCAACTGCAAAAAAAGAAGACAGAAACAGAGTGATTGAATTAGTGAAAGAGAAATCGTCCTTTTTCATTCGTGAAGCAATACCGAATCTTTTCTGGGACAAAACCTTGCTCCAAACAATGAATCACTACATTACTATAGCTCAAAAAATGCAACCTGAAGCAATAGCTTGGGCAGCTGCAGCTATGCGTGATCGAGAAGACAATACTCCTTTAATGATCAATCATACTTCAAAGTTTACAATTGTTCAAGGTGAATTTGATGCGCTTATCCCAAGAGAATCAATAGCTGAATTCTGTAAAACAAACAATATCAATTACATAGAAATCCCATCTTGTGGCCACATGGCACATGAGGAACAACCCACGAAAACATTGGAAGCATTCAAAACAATACTAATCAATAAATAACTTACTTGATTGTTAGAAAAAACCTTATATGCAACTTTCATTGATTCTGAGGTTTGATTAGATTTGTTATCTAGCGTTTTGACCATGCAAGGTGTTTGCATTTTTAAATCTGCTAAATTTAGTTTGTTAAATTCGAAGGGAAAGATCGTTGAATCTCCAAAAAATAAAGACATGGAAACTACTAGACTACGCGCACTGATTGTTGATGACGAAGAGTACGCAAGAAAAAACCTCATCATGATGATCGACGATTTCTGTCCAGAAATTGAAGTCATTGGTGAAGCTTCCGGAAAAGAACAAGCAAAAGCAATCATTGCTGCTTCAAAACCAGATGTTGTCTTTTTAGATATTCGCATGCCTAGCGGCGCTGAAGGCTTTGAATTATTAGAAGAGGTGGAAGAAAAAAACTTCTTAGTCGTTTTTGTTACTGCATTTAAGGATTATGCTATTCGTGCGTTCAATGCAAGTGCAGTTTACTATCTTTTAAAACCAATAGACATTGATGATCTTAGAGTTGCGGTAGAAAAATTAGTTGATGCAAACAAAGTATTCGGTCAAGATCCAGAAAATTATGTGACTTACTTTAGAAGTTTGAATAATTTATCGGATCAATTATTACGCAACAAGCCAAACAATCGCATCGCTATTAGTCATACAAAAGGACTTAAAATCGTAGAAGACGATACGATTACGCATTTAGAAGCAAGTGGAAATTGTACAACCATTTATTTTGAAGACGGGACTCGCTATTTGGATACCCGTACGTTGAAGATTTATGAAAACATTTTAAATCCAGCAAAATTCTTCCGCGTTCACAAATCACACATCATAAACTTGAATCGTTTGGTTGAATATGTCAATGAAGACGGACATTTTGCTGTATTAAAAGGTGGTTTAAGAATACCTGTAGCTAGAAATCGTGTTACTGACTTTGTGAAAATGCTCAAAGAGGGATGAAAATAATTTTCCTTTTATGGGGAGCACTTTTGCTATCGCAATTGACTTTTGCTCAAAAATATTCATTCATTGGTTATTCAAATAATCAAGGATTACCGCAATCACAAGTTCAATGTATCACTCAAGACAATCAAGGGTATTTGTGGGTAGGAACTATTGGTGGACTTGCTTATTTTAATGGGAAAACATTCAATACTTTTCCTATTGAAAATGGATTATTGAACAACCGTATTTCTTGTCTAAGCAATATAAATGGAGCAATTTGGGTTGGTCATGAAGGTGGAATTTCTAAAATTCAAAATGGAAAAGCCATTCATTGGCAATTGAGCCAAGAAGATCGCAATATCAATGTCACCGATATTCTGTCGTTCAATGGAAAAATCATAGCTGCAACTGAAGGTGGTGGTGTTTATCAAATTGATCAAAAAAGAGTCTACAAAATACTCTTGAATAATGATGATGCATCCACTTGTAGAGATTTAGAAGTGATTGGGAAATGGCTCTACATTGCAACTCGAGATGGTGTTTACAAATCAAATGACATTGTCAATTTTACACCTATTAAAAGCATTGGAAATCGAAGTATATCTTCCATTAAAACCAATGGTAAAACCGTTTTCTTAGGAACCATTTTCAAAGGATTTTTTAAAACAGATTTATCGTTTCAATCCATTGATTCATTTCCAATTGACATACCTGACATCTACATTTCAGGAAGTTGTATCGACAAGGAAAATAATTTTTGGCTAACCTCGTCTCACGGAATTTTTAAATACGAAAACAATAAAAAGAAACACATCGATCGTTCAAACGGAATTCCGCTAGATGCCATCAATTGTGTTTTCCAAGACAAAGAGGGAAACATGTGGTTTGGTAGTGACGGAAAAGGACTCTTGCGTTTTTGTGGTGAAGGTCAACTTTTTTACAATCAATCAACAGGTTTTCCCAGTGACTTAATATTAGCATCTTACAAAATACCAGGTGATGGTTACTATTTTGGGAGTTACGATAAAGGTGTTTTTCATTTAAAAAACAACAACACAATTGTCTCATTAGAATTACCTGCAACGAGTGTATGGTCCATTGAAAAAGATGGTGAAAGTTACTGGTTTGGTACAGATGCAGGTTTAATTAAAAAGACCAATAATCTAATTGAACCTTTTCCAATCAATGATGAATTTGGTTTGGTTCGCTTTGTAGAACGGCTTAGAAATGGAAAGATTTATTTTGCAGGTGACGATGGCATCGGATACATCAATAATGGAAAACCCATTGTTTTCGACTTAAATAAAAGACAAATTACTAAAATGGGCTCCATTCGTCAATTGGTTTTGTTGAATGGAAAATTAATTGCAGGTTGTTCGAATGGGATTTTTGAAATCGATGTACCAAAAAAACGAACCATCCTTTTAAAGCAGTTCAAATCAGGTGTAATGACCTTGCAATTGGATGATCTAAATCGTTTGTGGATAGGGACAGAAAATGGACTTTTCAATTATGATGGTATTCAATTTAAAAACATCCGAATTGGTAGTAAAAGTGGTGCTCGATTTATTAATTTCTTAGAAAAAATTGATGATTACATGTACATTGGAACCAACAATGGTTTGTATATTTTTGACTGTAATGAACAAGAAATCCTTCCATTCAAACACTTAGGAATAAATAGTGGATTGATCAATCTCGAATCGAACATCAATTCCTCATACTACGATGGTAAATACCTATGGTTTGGTACAGCCGAAGGTTTAAGTAGGATCAATATTAAATCAATTATTGAAAACAATTCCATTGTATTCAAACCTAAAATTCAACTCACTCAGTTGCTAATCAATTTTCAAAAACCAGGTGCAAATGATTTTACTGGCAAAAAAAACAGTTTTGGTGTCCCGATAAGTTTACGTTTACCTTACAACAAAAACAATATTACAATTGATATTGATGGAATATTACTTCACGACCCTGAATCCGTATTGTTTCAATATTGGTTAGAAGGTCAAGATGCAGGTTGGTCACCAGCAACTCACAATTCAACGATTACCTTGTCAAACTTAACCGATGGAGATTACCAACTTCACATTCGAGCAGTGGATGAATTAGGAAACTTATCCGATCAGATGATTGTTCCTATTTATATTAAAGCGCCAATCTGGAGAACTTGGTGGTTCTATACATTAATTGCTCTTCTTATTGGTTTACTGATCCGTTATTATTTCCGCTGGCAAATCAAACAAGAACGCGAAAAAAATTATAAAGAAAACTTGGAAAACAAAACGCGTTTGTTGGCACTGGAGCAACAGTCGTTGAATGCATCCATGAACCGACACTTCATTTTTAATTCACTCAATTCCATTCAATATTTCATCAATACACAAGATAAATTATCCGCCAACAGGTATCTCACTAGTTTTGCAAAATTAATCCGCAAAAATCTCGACAGTGCTGCGGAAGGTGACAACATGGTTTCTTTGTACCAAGAAATTGAACGACTTGAATTGTATCTTTCATTGGAAGCAATGCGTTTCAAAGATCGTTTTACTTACAAAATTGAATGTGATGATATTGATACTGAACACGTCATTGTTCCAGCCATGCTCCTTCAACCTTTTGTAGAAAACAGCATCATTCATGGAATTTTACCAATTGAAGAACGGAAAGGAGAAATCTTGATTAGTGTGAAAGTGATTGCTAATCAACTTGAAATCAGTATTGACGACAATGGAATTGGGATTGAATTTTCACTCAATAAAAAGGCGCAATTTCAAGGAGATCATAAGTCGCAAGGAATGGAAATAACCTCCAAACGTATTTCCTTAATTAGAACCATGTTGAAAAAAGATTATGAGTTGATTGGCCCCTTTCAAATGATGAATTCTGACGGTTCAATCAAAGGAACACGCGTTTTACTCAAAATTCCTCTAGAAAATTTGGAAAATTAAAATCAAATAACGTATATTTGTAAGTATAGAGTAAAATCTCAATGAAAAAATTAGTCTACATATCATTTTTCATGTTGCTTTTAGCAAGTTGTCAAAAGGAAGAAATCCTCCCTAACACAACTTCTATTAAGCCAACTGGAACCGAAAAAGGAACTGATGGTGGATCAAACACAGGAGAAGTTGTTGTTTCAACTGGAGGTACAACTACAGAAGGAACAGATAACGGAGACGGAGGAGTTGATTCAGGTGGAGATATTACCGATCCAATGAGAAAGAAAGATAAAAAAGATAATAAATAAAAAAAGCGCTCGATGAGCGCTTTTTTTATGTTCTAAACTTTCTTCTATTCAAAATGATTCCACCCTTGAGCTTTCAAAGCAACCAATGAATCATTTTTATCTACCAAATAAATACCTTCTGAATGATCTGTCATATATCCAACTACAGACATGTGCGGATTTCCTTTGATTTTCTCATAGTCATTTGGTGAAACAGTGAAAATCAATTCGTAATCTTCACCTCCGTTCAAAACACAAGTAACTGGATCTAAATTGAAATCAATTGCAGATGTAGATGTCATCGAATCAATGGGCAATTTATCGTTGTAAATTCGAGCTCCTGTTCCACTAGCCTTACACAAATGCATCACTTCGGAAGCTAAACCGTCTGAAATATCCATCATTGAAGTAGGAATCACATCCAATTCTTTTAAAAACTGAATCACATCTTTACGTGCTTCTGGTTTTAATTGTCGTTCAATGATGTAATCAAACCCATCCAAATCAGGTTGGATAGATGGATTGGCTTCAAATACGTTTCTTTCACGCTCCAAAACTTGTAAACCCATGTATGCAGCTCCCAAATCTCCAGTAACTACAATCAAATCATTTTGTTTTGAGCCTGTACGATATACAATTCGTTCTTTTTCAACTACCCCAACAGCAGTTACTGAAAGCATCAAGCCATGATTCGATGTTGAAGTATCACCTCCAACCAAATCAACATTGTATACCGAACAAGCTAAATGAATTCCTTCATACAATTCTTCCAACGCTTCAACAGGAAAACGATTAGAAACAGCTAAAGAAACAGTTATTTGTTCAGGCTTACCATTCATCGCAATGATGTCAGATAAATTAACCACAACAGCCTTGTATCCAAGGTGTTTGAATGGCATGTACATTAAATTGAAATGCACACCTTCCAACAATAAATCGGTAGAAATAAGCGTGAATTCGTTTTCATTTCGTTCAATGACAGCAGCGTCATCACCAACTCCTTTTACTGTTGAAGGCACAACATTCTGAAAGGATTTGGTCAACAATTCGATGGTACCAAATTCCCCTAATTCGTGTAATTCTGTACGTTTATCTTCTGACATGATTTTTCAATTTTAGATAAAACAAAAAAAGGAGTCTATTGCTAAACTCCTCCTTGTTGACCCACTAGGGCTCGAACCTAGACTCTTCTGGACCAAAACCAGACGTGTTGCCAGTTACACCATGGGTCAGTGGCAGCCTATTCTGTGATAAGCGAGTGCAAATTTATAACTAAAATTCGTTCAAACAACTACTTCTAAAAAAAAAATAGACTTTTTTTTATTTCATTCAAAAATAGAGCTGAAATTCAAAAGTTTAGGTTTTTTAAGTCTTTCCATACCGATTCCTTGCAATATATTTTTAATTTCGCAAGTCAAACTTTAAAGTAAGTCATGAATTACAACAAACTCAACAACCTTGTTGGCTGGTTCGTATTCCTAATTGCGACTGCCGTATATTTTATCACCATTGAAGATACTGCGAGTCTTTGGGATTGTGGAGAGTACATCACTGCAGCATATAAATTAGAAGTTGGTCACCCTCCAGGTGCACCATTATTTATGGTACTAGGACGTTTGTTCTCCTTCTTTACTGAACCAGAAATGGTCGCAGTTTGGATCAATCGTTTATCTGCATTGAGCAGTTCGTTTACTATTTTGTTTACGTTTTGGTCTATTACGATGTTTGCAAAACGCATTTTGCAACGCAATAACCGTGATTGGTCTAAAGGTGATCAAATTGCAGCATTAGGAGCAGGAGCTATTGGAGCTTTGGTTTATACTTTCTCAGATTCATTCTGGTTCTCAGCTGTAGAAGGTGAGGTTTATGCAATGTCATCTTTGTTTACAGCTGCTATTTTCTGGGCAATCTTGAAATGGGATGCAGAGATGACAGGTATTAAAGTGGGAGAAATTTCGAAAGATGTTCGCCCAATGCGCTGGATGGTGTTGATCATGTTCTTGTTTGGTTTAGCAATCGGTGTCCATTTATTGGGTCTATTGGTGGTTCCAGCAATTGCTTATGTGATTTATTTCCAAATGTGGGAGAAAACAACATTTAAAGGTATCATATTCACTGGTTTAATCGCAGTTGCAACTTTAGGTTTTATCCAAGAAGGTGTTATCCCAGGAATAGTAGCTATAGCTTCTAGTTTTGAGGTGAGTTTCGTCAATTCTTTTGGCTTACCTTTCTTCTCAGGAACGATCTTCTTCTTTGTCTTATTGATTTTAGGATTTGTTTGGGGATTCCGTTATACCATTCGCAAAAACAAAGTGCTTTTAAACACCATCATTTGGAGTTTCCTAGTGCTTTTAATTGGTTATGGTTCTTTTGCGGTGATTGTTATTCGTTCAAACGCAAACACACCTTTGGATGAAAATGACCCTGAAAACTTGGTTACACTTCATGCATACTTGAAACGTGAACAATACGGTTCATGGCCTATTTTGAACGGTCCTTACTGGAATTCAAAAGAAGCTCCAAGAGAACAATGGGGTGACTTATCACCATTCTACTTGCGTCGTTTCGTAGTGGAAATGGGTGGAAATGAAGTGAAAGCATTCCAAGATGAGAAACATGCTTTGGCTTATGCGAAATCAAAAGGACCACAATACAGTGTCACTGAAAAATACTTCTCCTCAAACGAGAAAATCAGACACAACAATGTAGCAGCTTATGAGCAAAGTACGTTCTTACCTCGTATGTACTATACCTCTGCGAATCCAGATGATCCAAAGATTGTAGCTTACAAAAATTGGTCGGGTTACGATCCAAGTGAAGTAGGTTCTGAAATTGGTACAGATGGTTTGCGTTTGCCAACATTTGGAGAAAACCTTGCATACATGGGTGATTACCAAATCAATTGGATGTATTGGCGCTATTTCATGTGGAATTTTGCTGGTCGTCAGAATGATATTCAAGGTCATGGAGATGAAATGCGTGGTAACTGGATTTCTGGTTATTCATTCATCGACAATGATCGATTAGGAGACCAATCGTTAGCACCTAGCTTTACCAAAGAAAACAAAGCAAATAACAACTTCTGGATGTTGCCTTTGATTTTAGGAATTGTAGGTTTGATTTATCACATCTACAGAGCTCCAAAAGATGCTTTTGTTATTTTCCTCATGTTCTTCTTTACAGGATTTGCTATTGTATTGTACTTGAACCAAAAACCTTTCGAACCGCGTGAACGAGATTATGCTTATGCAGCATCGTTCTATGCTTTCGCCATGTGGATTGGTTTGGGAATCTTAGCAATTTATGAGGCATACAAAAACTTCACAGCTAAAGACTGGAAAGGAATCGGAATCGCTACAGGAGGTGTTTCTGGTTTTGTACTGATCTTGACAATGATGGCAGGTGGAGTTGTGATGAAAACATGGATTGTTATCGTATTGCTTGGTTTGGTTTTAATGGGCATCGGCTTCATTTTAAAGAAAGTCATTCCAAATCATGCTGTTGGAGCCGTTGTCATTACTTTGATCACAGCAATCGTTCCTTACATCATGGCTGAACAAGGTTGGGATGATCACGATCGTTCAGAGAAATCTTCCGCTCAAGATTTAGCTTATAACTATTTAGTTTCTTGTGCACCAAACTCTATCTTATTTACTGCAGGCGACAACGATACCTTCCCGTTATGGTATTTACAAGAAGTTGAAGGTAAATTCACAGATATTCGTGTGTGTAACACTAGTTTATTCGATACCGATTGGTACACCGATCAAATGATGATGAAACAATACGAATCAGATCCACTTCCAATCTCCTTTAGAGAAGATCAAATTTTGATGTATGCAGGCGGAACAGATCAAGTATTATTTGCATCTAGCCCAGAATTGAGCAGTGGTGGTGTAAATGCTGAAACTTTGAACAAATTGTTCGAAATGAAAAAGCAAAACAACTTGCCGCAGTTCATCACTGCATACGGACAATTCCAAAAAACATTGCAAACAATGGCCGCTGGACTAAGTGCTAGCGATCCAGCTTTGAATGATCGTTTAAATCAAATCAAAGCTGCTTTCAATGTAGGAGTTGATTCTGCAAACGCTGCAGTAGTTGACAATATCACCAATGGTTTATTGGAAATTTTTGATGGTTTCAGAAACCAAATCATCACAGGTGATCAAGCGCAATTACAAGCTGCTCAAGAACAATTATTTACTTGGGAAAAAGCTTGGTCGTTTTTACCTTTAGATGAAGCTATGAAATTCATCAAAGAGGACAACAACATGGTGAACATGAACGGAAATCAATTGCGCGCCTTCCCATGTACAGGATTTATCTTAAAAGTAAACAAGGACAATGCTGTAAAATCAGGTGCAATTGCTGCAAATGAGAAAGCAAAATGCGACGATGAAATTCGTTTCAGCTTTGAAGAAAGAGGGATTACCCGCTCAGATTTGATGATCTTAGACATGATGAACAACAACGAGTGGAAACGCGCGATGTACTTCTCATCTCCTGGAGGAACTGAAGTTTCCATGGCATTATACAAAGCTGGCTACTTACGTCAAAATGGCATGGCATGGGAAATCTCTCCTGTATCATCCAATCCAAATGCACCTTACAATGCAGATGTGATGTATAACAACTTGATGACCAAATACGTTTATGGTAAAATGAACCAAGAAAATGTATTAACGGATTATTATGCACGTCGTCAGACAACACAATTCCGTTCACAATTTGGCCAATTGGCTTCTTACTACATCAACATGATTGAACAAGAAAAAGCAAACGTTGCAAATTTCACTCCTGCTATCAAAGGAATGCGTGCTGCTGGTCAAAACCAACGTGCTGACTCTTTGGCAAACATCATTAATGGATCAGACAAACGCATTGCAGATTACAAGCAACGTGCAGTTAAATTGATTCAAAAATCATTGGAAGTGATGCCTGCTGAAATCGTTATCGATTACGGAGAACAAGCTTCTCGAACTCGAGTGATGGACAATCCAGATGGATCTCAATACTACATGTATTCTGATGGAAACTTACACGAGTACGTTTCTATTTTATACCGTGCAGGCGCTAAAGCAGAAGCAGAAAAACTAGGTGCTATTGTGGCAAATCAGTTGGAAAGTACCATCAATTACTTTACAAAAAACAATGCTGCAATTGGAGGTAAAAACTACACAGATTTTGCAGCAGCAACAGCAGCATACTTAGAAATGCATCAGACTGCATTGGATAAAGAGCGAGGGAATCCATCGAGTGCTTTTGCTGCTCGCTTGGATAAATTTGCTGGAAATTTATATGCTGTTGAGTTGCCTAGAATGTACAATGAGCTTCGTCAACTTGGACAAGAAAACGGAGAAATTGGTAAAGGAACTGGTTACTACAATAACTTATTAAGCGATTTACAAGGACATTTGGAAACATTAGGAGCTTACATGGGAATCATTGAAGCACCGGCATCTGTTCCAACTGCTCCAACGAATATGCCTGAAATGCCACAAGAAGCTATTTTGAATGATTCTGCAATCATTCCATTGGATGAAACTTCTGCGGTAAGACGCTAATAAAAATGAAAGTCTTTAAACCTCCACGTTTTGCCAAATGGATTTTTCCAAGGTATACGTGGAGGTTTCCTGTTTTTGATAAACGAATTTTTATCACTTTTGATGATGGTCCACATCCAGACATCACACCTTTCGTTTTGGATTTATTGAAGCAATACGAATGGAAAGCGACCTTTTTTTGTGTGGGAGAAAACATTCAGAAATTTCCTGAAATTACAGCTCGAATTTTAGCTGAAGGTCATGAGATTGGCAACCATACACAGAAACACAATCATGCTTTCAAAGTTTCGACGAAAACATATATCAATTCATTTCTTGCTTTTGAAGCGCACACCTCTTCAAAATTGTTTCGCCCTCCTTATGGAAGATTAAAGCCTTCATTAGCGAAACACATTGCAAAAACACATCGCATCGTTTTATGGTCTTGGTTATCCTATGATTTCGATTTGACTGTTTCCGAACAAAGCATCCTTTCCGAAGCAGAAAGAGTTCTACCTGGAGATGTGATTGTTTTACACGACAATCCAAAGATTGCAGAACGGCAAAAAACACTTTTGCCAGCATTGTTTCAACAATGGAAAACGATGGGCTTTACTTCAAAGCAAATAAAATAAGTTATTTTTTAGGTCGTTTGTATATGGGAACTGTTGAACAAGGTTCTCCAAACATGATCGAGCTGCAGACTGGTTGCACTTTTGAAAGAAACAAACTCATCATTGCCTCAGGATTTGGAATATCAGAACAGCCTTTAACTATCAGCTTTCCATCAGTAAAATCATCACTATTTAACTGATTGATTTGGAAAGACATCGCTTCTTGTTTGGCATTTTCAAGCGATCCAATAGTAACTAATTTTGCAATTCCAATCAATTTCGAAGTCACCAACATAAAAGCCCAAGATGGAAGAATTGCATCTACACTACAGAAAACATAGACATACTTGTTTTCATATTGTAGCCAATCGTGGAGTTTAACAAATTCCCGAAAATCTTTTTCCTTTAGTACCAAACCATTCCATAGCACTGGCTCCAAATCAAAACCCACAAAATGATTCAAACTTGGAAGGTAATCTGCCAAATCTACAGCAATCAATCCACTTTCTTGTACCTTATTTATTATCTCAGACATTTTACAAAAATAAACCCTAAATCGATTTCAAGCTAGACAAATCATACCTTTTTTGTTAATATATTCACTTAACTTTGATATTATTTTAGGTGATGTGTTAATTTATTAACGATATATTTGGAAATAATCGACAAATTTTATAACTTATCAACATTCAATCCGTTAAATTTGTAGTGCTAAACAAAACTATAATGAAAAAACTACACGCATTGTTTTTTTTCGCTGCTATAATTTCTTTGAATCAAGTTTATTCTCAGACTGAAGTGCATTCGGGAATAATCCATACAACAGAGGTTGGTGAAGAAACAAATTTGATCAAAATTCATTGCGATGAATTGTCAAATGAATCAAATGTTGCAATTATCCAAAACGAATTTTCAAAATATGCTGAAATTAAATCAGTTGATTTTGATTTAATCAATATGAAGATGTATGTAAAATACAACGATCTTATTGATGCAAATTTGTTGTTAGGAATTCTTGAAAGAGTTGCAATTACTGCTTACTACAATAACGGTGGTGGGACTGCGGTATACTATTCCAAAACTGGTACTGAATCTTTTAGACGTTAATTATGAAAAAAATTCTACTCTCGTTTTTAGCGTTCATTAGCGTTGCTACTACGTACGCTCAGTTTTCTTACTCGTTTACAGCGGTTGGGGGAACTTATACCGCGAATGCTACACCTACTCAAATTATTGCAAGTGGAACAGATGATGCAATTTCAGCATCCACACCAATTGGGTTTAATTTTGTGATGGGATGTACAACTTACACCACATTTACAGCTTCTTCAAATGGTTGGATGGGCTTAGGTGGTGCCGCATTTTATTCGGAAGCATTCAACGACTTAGATTTATCCACATTAGGACCTAAAATCGCACCATTATGGGATGATTTAGCAACAGGTTCAGGTGGAAATGTCAACTATAAATTAACTGGAACTGCACCCAACCGTGTTCTAACAGTTGAGTGGAATCAAATGGGATGGACTTTCTCTGCCACTACTTGGGGAATTTCTTTTCAAGCGAAACTATATGAAACTTCTAACAGAATAGAATTTGTCTATACTAGAAATGGAAATGCTACTGCAAACTTGTCATCACCAAGCGCATCCATTGGAATTGCAGGGCCAACTTCTGGTCAATTCTACTCGCTTAATAATACTAGTGGCTCACCAACAGCTTCAAGTGTAACAGAAACTGATAACATATTAGATAAACCAGCAAATGATCAAATTTACCGTTGGGATAACACAGCTACATTTTGTTCTGGAACACCTACAGGTGGAACAAGTTCTGCTAGTCCAGCATCCACAACATGTGCGGCATTGACAACCACTTTAACTGGAGTAGGCATGTCAACTGGATGTGGATTGTCTTATCAATGGCAATCTTCACCAAATAACAGTACATGGACTAATATTGCAGGTGCTACCAATTCGACTTATGTTGCAACCAATGTAGCAAACACCTATTACCGTTTAGTTACAACATGTACTGCAAGTGGTTTAAGTGGCAATGGAGCTAGTACACTAGTTAATTTTACAGGTACAGTTCCTGCAAATGATTTACCATGTAATGCAACCCCAATGATTATTGGACTTTCCGCTTCAGGAAACAACGGTTGTTCTGGTGGTGCATCAGAACCACCAGTTCCAGCATGTTGGGTAAATGGTACAGTCAATACCGTTTGGTTTAGAGTAAATGCACCAGCTTCTGGTACTTTAAAAATTAAAACGACACTTTTATCAAGTGGAGCAATTCTTCAAAATACTCAAATAGCTGTTTATTCAGGTGCTTGTGGTGCTGGAATGACACTTGTGAACTGTAACAACGATGCAACAGCTTGTGGTGGTTATACACCTTTAAATTCTGAATTATCCTTAACCGGACTTACTCCAGGAGCCACCTACTTTATTGCTGTCGATGGATACATGGATCAAACAGGTCAATTCGAACTTTTAGCAATTGATGGTTCTGCAACATTCCCTCTGGTTCCCGGACAAGATTGTAGTGTTTCCTTCCCTGTTTGTAACCAAACTATGACCATTGGTAATCCTGGTTACCAATCAATTGGTGGACAATGTGATAATACTGGTGCTGCAGCTTCTGAATGTACAAGTGGTGAAGCAAACTCTGTTTGGTACAATATTCAAATTAATACAGCTGGTACATTAACATTTGATATTATACCAAATGACTACGGTAATCCAAATCCGATTACTGGTCAAGCAAATGCTTCTTATACAACTTCTGGTGATGAAACGGATTATGACTGGGTTTTATGGAAAGTTTCTGGTTCTGGTGCCACTAACTGTGCTACCATCATGAGTTCTGGAGGAAATTCTAGCTCTGCTTGTAACTTTAGCTACTTAGGTGTAACAGGATGTTCCACATCTGGAAATGCTCCAGGAGCTTATGGAACTGGTTTTGATGCTGCTTATGAAGTTGGACCTGCTGTTGTAGCTGGTGAACAATACATTTTAGCAATCCACAACTTCTCAAATTCTACTTCAGGTTTCTCTTTACAAGTCCCTGTAGTAACACCAATTTTATACACACCAACAACAACTGTTTATTGGACAGGTGGAGCCAACTCAACATCAGCAAACACTGCTGCTAACTGAGGTGGTTGTGGTACACCAACATGTGGTTTAAATGCAGTTGTAACTACAGCATCTTCTTTCCAACCAGTTTTAACTCCTGGTACGTATAACGTAAATGATATTACCATTAACACAGGTGCTACATTGACAATTCAAACTGGAGCAACGTTAAATGTATGTGGTAACTTTACGAATAACGGAAACTTGGTTTGCCAACCAGGATCAACAGTTGTGTTCGTAGGTTCAGGTACACAAAACATCAATGGTTCATTTATTGGTGTTGATGCATTCCATCATTTAACGGTAACGAAAACAACAGGAACTGTTGTTGCAAACAACAACATTGATATCAATGGTAATTTCTTGACAAGTAGTGGTACAAGTATTTTTAATTCAAATACAAGAACAATTAAAGTTGGTGGTAACTTCACAAACAACAATGGAAATACCACTTTTACAAATACAGGTGCAGTAGGTAGATTAGAATTCATCGGAACTGCTGCTCAATCGTATCATCAAGGTGCAAGTCAATTGGATTTGAACTTTGTAGCGATGGCGCATACAGGACCGGGTGTTGATTTATTGACCAACATGTTCATTAAAGCTACTTCAGGTTTGTTAATCCTTAGTCAAGGTAAAATAAATACAGGTGCTTTCCGTGTAGATGTAAACAACTCTGCAGTTGGTAGTGTGAATGTTGGAAATGCAACCAGTTATGTAAATGGAAATTTATATCGCACATTAAGTGGTGCAGCTGGAGCATATGATTTTCCTGTTGGAAATGCAACATTGTACGAAAGAGCAAATATTAATTTCACAACAGCAACAACTATCCCTCGTTTACAAGCTCGTTTTGACAGTTGGGGTACTCCTGCAAATCATATCAATGGTTTATCAGAATGTGCAACTACTTATAATTTACTTTCTGAAAACATGGGATTCTGGACCATTAATGCATCTGCGAACCCAACAAGTGGAACTTATAATACAACATTGTATTGCAATGGCGCTACTAATACAGCGGGTGTTTCAGCCTGGACCGTAGAGAAATCACAAGATTTAGGAGCTACTTGGATTTTAAATGGTACTTGTGATCCTACTTCAGTGGCTACAATTGTTAAACGTAATGGTATGAATGGTTTCAGCTTATTTGCTGCTGCTCAAGCAACCACTCCAATGCCTGTTGAGCTAATGGGGCTTTATGGGTACAATTCTGGAAGAGAAAATGTAATCAACTGGAAAACACAATCTGAAACGAATTCTGATTACTTCGAAGTTGAGCGTTCAAATGATGGTTTAGACTTCTACCAAATTGGTAAAGTTCAAGCAAAAGGACAAAGTACTCAGATTGAAAATTATGATTTCATTGATAAATCGCCTTATTATCCAGTTTCTTACTACCGTTTGAGACAAGTTGATTTAGATGGTCAATACAAGTATTCGCCAATGATCAGCATCGAAATTGATGGTGAAAAAGACATTGAAATTTACAGAGTATATCCAAATCCAACTTCGGATGTTGCAACGGTTGAATTTTCACTAAGTAAAAATGAAACAACAACTGTTGAAGTATTAAACATCAATGGAGCAATCATTTATTCTGAATCATTTGAAGCGAAAGAAAGCAATTCAATCAACTTGAAATGTAAAGATTGGAATCAAGGTTTATACTTTATTCGAATCGTCACTGAAAGTGGTAAAATTGCCAATTCGAAATTCGAAAAACAATAATTGAAATGGGGAGCATTCAGCTCACGAATGGTCGGAAGAAATTCCGGCCATTTTTTTATGTCTTAAAAAATAGTTTAGGATCTCCTCCACATTGAATTACAATAATAGCAATGGTTAGATTTCTAATTTCCATAGCAAATCGTCTTTT
>JADLGD010000240.1 GCA_020849495.1 Fluviicola sp. | reverse complement strand
TCCATTGTTGTGATAAAATTGAGTAGTTGCACCAATTAGCGGATCACTTCCAGTTAAAATGATGTCTAAAAAACTATCGCCATCTGCATCTGTAAATACAATGTCACAACCATTTAATGGAGGAAAAACAGTTGGAACTGAAGTAAAAACCCCTGAACCATTATTGGTGTACATTCCTGAAACAGTTCCGTTATCACCATATCCCATTAAAACAAGATCTTGATCACCATCACTGTCAATGTCTCCAAATTCAGATGTTCCTAAATAAACACCTGTAAACGTTGAACTAGCAAGTGCATTGAATGTGAAATTACCGACACCATCATTTAAGTATAAATCTGCTTTAACACCAGAATTAGCTTGACCACAAATTAAAACGTCGATATCCGTATCATTATCAACATCTGCAATTGAAACAGCACTGTATCCAACGCCAGTAAAAAAGTTACTGGATTGAGTAAAATTTCCTGCGCCATCATTGATAAATAATTTTGCTGTATAACTGGAGAAATCTTGTCCTGTAATGATGACATCTTGATCTCCATCATCATCTGCATCAAAAAATGCAAGAGCTCCATCATACACTCCAACAAAAGGAGTAGAAGTGTTTAAGGTATAACCTCCAAGTCCATTGTTTACATAGAGGTTGGCTTTCAATGTTCCTGCTGGATTTTGTCCTGTGAAAAGCAAATCGACGTCTCCATCATTGTCAATGTCAGCTGAACCTTGAGCAGTTCCATTCAGACCTTCTAATTCATCAATGATTTGAATGGCTGGTGGGGGAGGTCCTATTTTTTGAAAATTATTTTGTGCTGCAAGTTGGTTGCACACAGATAAAGCAAATAAAACATAAATCTTTTTCATGGATGTATAATAAATCATAGTTGATAGCGAAAGTATAGATTGAAAAGAGGGGATGAAAATTTATGGTACGAACGACAAAGTAGTGTACACGAACTTCAAAAAAAGTTGAATTTTAATGGATGTTTTAGTGGCTATGTAAAGCTTAGCCGCGGTTTTTGAATCGGATGACAACCGCCATTTGTTGGTCGCTTTGAACGATTAATTCTCCTTCAATTTGTTGCGCCATTAAACGAACCAATGTAAGTCCAAGACTAGATTGTTTGAACGATTCAGTGTTGTTTGAAAAACCGATACCATTGTCTTTTACACTAAAATCCCAAAGGTCATTTTCTTTGTTGTAGATTAAACCAACATTGATTTCTCCTTCATCGTTTGGAAAGGCGTATTTCAATGAGTTGGTAATTAATTCATTCAATACGATCGCTAAAGGCATAGCTAATTTCGTATGAAACGACACTGAAGGGATGTTTGTTTTTAAAACAACTTTGGGTTTTGATTCAAGGATATTGGAATAGAAATCAAGCACTCCTTTCAAGTAATCTTGCATGTTGACTTCCAATTTTGATTCACCGTGATGCAATAATTGATGCATCACTGACATGGATTGAATACGGTTTTCACTTTTCAAAAGGTAATCGCGAATTTCACTGTTTTCAGTAGTGTCAGCCTGTATCGTTAACAACGACGAAATCATTTGTAAACTATTGTTGACACGATGATGCACTTCTTGTAGCAATAGCTCTTTGTGTTGGTTTTCATTTTCCAAAAAGATGGAAAGTTGCTTTCGGTTGTTGATAGATCTTCGGGCGAAATACCAAATGATACATGCGGAAATAGAAAATACAATCAATAAAATCACTAAGAAAGTTGAGCGTTGACTACTCAGTTTGTTTTGTTCGTTGAGTTGAGCAATGGCTTGATCGTTTTTGGCCTTTATTGATTGAGCCTTTTTTTCAAAGTTATATTGTAAAACAGTTTGGTAATTCTTTTCTTCAGCTACTTTATTGATGATGCTATCTCTGTAAATCAACCATTTTTTCTGATGTTCAAAAGCACTTTTGAAATCGTTTGAAGCACTATCTAAATGAATGAAGGCAAGATAAGTATCCCGGATATTCGCTTTTTCTTGTATCAAGAAGCTTTGTTTTAATGCTGTGTTGATTAAAGCTCTTGCTTGTTGAATTTTTCCAAGTTCGATAAATACGTTTGCTTTTGTTAAGTTGGCATTCGTAGATTCGCTGATTTCATCGATTGCTGTACTGTTTTTTAATGCCTCATTTGCAAAGTAAAGTGCATCGTTATATGCTTTTGTTTTATAGCATAATTTTGCCTTGCTATTGTATGCAATAGATAATCCTCCAAGGTCTTCCAATTTTCCAAATAAGAGAATGGCTTTATCAAACATCTTGATAGCTTCCGCTGTTTTGTTTAAATCGCTATAAATCAAACCTAAATTCACATAAGCATTACCGATACCGTCTATATCATTGTATTTCAATGCGAGTGTTAATGATTTTTGATACATCGCAATGGCTTTATCGTTGTTGTGTTGATCAGCATACACATTTCCAATAGCGTTGTATATGTCAACTTTTTCGGGTTCGTTTTTTAATAGTTCATAATTGCGCAATGATTCATAATACATTTTCAACGATTCTGGCAGATTGCCTAATGAATAATAAGTAACTCCTATGTTTTGATAGATATCGGCTAATAAGTCAGGATCATTCTTGCGTTTTGCATAGTTGAGTGCATAAAAATAATAGCGCAATGATTTTTTGTAATCACTTTTCGTATCGTAGATGGTGCCAAGATTAATGTAAGCATCAATAATAGAAATAGTATGTTTTATTTTACGGCTGTAGAAAAGTGATTTTCGATACATTTTTATAGCCATTTCATTTTCACCCTTGTATCCGTATGTATATCCAAGGTTTGAATAAGAAACTATTATTCCAAAGTCATCATCGAGTTTTTTGGATAAACTCAAACCTTTCCATGCATAAACCAATGATTGATAAACATCACCCTCATCTACTAACAAAGCACTCATTTTATTCAGTAAATTGACTTTATTGGTGTCTTCTTTAGCTGAATTGATTGCTTTTAAAAGCACTTTTTGATCGGATGATTGAGAATAGGAAATGGAGCTTTTGAATACAATTAGCAATGACAGTAGAGTCAAAGAAAAAAACGAGCGTTTAAATTGTTGTTTGAAAAGCATTTCTAATTATTATCAAGCTTGAAAGCAAAGCATTTTAATTTAATTCTACAAAAGAATGGTACGAACGACAGGTTTTTGTATTTATTCTACCAAAAAAAGGTGTGAAATTACGCGTTAAAACGTTCAGTTAGCTGTTCTTTATAAGTTCTTCCTATTGGTAGTTTTTCTCCATTGATGAGTACATGTGCAGATGCCAATTCGGCTATTTTTTTTATGTTGACTACATAGGAACGGTGTATTCGAATGAAATCTTTAGCAGGTAAGTGCTGTTGCATTTCAGTAATGGTATTCCGAATCAATCGCTTTTTGAGCGTTTGAGAAACAATGAGGGTGTAATTTCCCTCTGCTTCTAACCATAAAATTTCATTATGAGGTATTTGAGCAGTGACACGTCCATCTTTCACCACTAAATAGGGTTCATCTTGATGTTCTTCGATACTGGAATTGTACAAAGCTAAATCTACAGCTATCAACAAATCCTCTTTCTTGAAAGGCTTGACTAAATAAGCATTTGGACGAGTTGCTTTCACTTTATTGATGATATCACTTCCAGAATAAGAGGTGATGTACACAAAAGGAATATGGTATTTTTGATGCAAAATAGTTCCCAAATCTATACCTGTTTGATCGCCTAAAAGCATGATGTCAGTTAAAACCATTAACGGTTGTTGATTTTCAATGACAGCAAGTGCGGCTTCTACATTGGTCACACAAACTGTTGAATAAGATGCTGCAGTTAAAATGCGAGATATGTGCTCAGCGATAAGCATCTCATCTTCAACAATTAATATCAATCCGTTTGTTTGCATGTCAGAACTTTTGTCCAACGAAAAGTCACTCTAAGTTCAGTATTAGAGCGTGTTCTGTCGTTTCGTTTAGTTGTAGCGAAGTTACGTAAAAAGTACTTGTTCGTTGGTTCTTACATCAAATTGTTTTCAAAGAAAAATTTAAAGGATTCATTGTTAGATTAAAAACTAATCATATATTTGATTAAAAATTGGTCAAGATGGTAATTGGAAATAATCTCAAATTGTTGCGAAAATTGAAAAAGAAATCGCAAGAAGAAGTTGCAGCAGATTTAGGTTTGACGCGTAGTTCTTATTCTGGTTATGAGAATGGTATTGCGGAACCTAGTTTGGACACTGTTGTGGCTTTGAGTACTTATTTCGCTGTTCCACTAGATTCGTTATTAAAAAAGGATTTTAGTACGTTTACCGATTCTGATTGGGCTACTATTGAGACAGGTGTTTATTCAGATGTTTCTGGCAAACAATTGCGTGTTTTGACCAGTATGGTGGATGAATACGACAATGAATTAATCGAAATGATTCCGCAAGAAGCACGAGCTGGTTACACGTCCGGTTATGCGGATCCGGATTATTTAAAAGTATTACCAACTTTCAGTTTACCTTTTCTTTCTCGTGATCGAAAATACCGTTCGTTTCCTATCAAAGGAGATTCAATGCCACCAGTTGATGAAGGTTCATTTGTGATTGGAGAATACATTCAAAATTGGGGATCTATTCGCAATGGGACACCTTGTATTGTTGTAACGAAAGAAGATGGAATCGTCTTCAAAATAGTCAATAATTGTATCACTTCTTTGCAGTCTTTTGAATTGTGTTCTACCAACCCAGTATATGCTCCATATTTTGTGCATGTGAATGAAATCATCGAAATATGGAAGTTTGTAAATTATATTTCACCTACATTGCCTGAAATGCGTATTGATGATTCTCAATTGTCACGTTCCATTCAAGATTTACAAAGAGAAGTGTTAGATTTAAAACGAACGATTACTGGGGAAGGGAATACTTATTCTCCGAGAAACTAATACGTTCCGCAAGTTGCATTTCTTTGAGTAATTGCTTCACTTTCAAATGCAATTCATCTTCAAAACAGTGGACGATTTCTTGTACGGTCTTGGGCTCTTGTAAGACATCTAGAATTTCCAATTCCAAACGGGGATGTTTCGAAAAGGCATCGTTTTCTTTGCAAATATCGCATTTGCCACAAGGAGCAGAATGTTGACCAAAGTATTCAATGATGTATTGCTGTCTACATTGTTTGCCTTCAACAAACTTTCGCATGGCTTCCAAACGTTCCAAAGCACGCTCTTTTCGGAATAAATACACTTCCGGTTTCAACTTGATGTAATCATCAGGGAAACGCTCGTGAAGAAAAGTAACCATTGGCAAGTTGGTTCTCCAAGTGATATCAATGATTCCTTGCTCTTCTAAATAACTCAATTGTTTGTTCAAGGATTCTGTTGAAATCTTCAATTTTTCACAAATAGCATCTTCATCAATCTCTGCATAGGTTTCGAATAAATGTTGGTGCATACGATTGAGCAATACAATCAATTGGTCAACCTGTGGATTTTTCAACTGAAAACCGTATAAATGCGCATTGTCAATGGTAAATTTGATGCGAGAGCCTCTGATTCCATCTTCAGAAAATAATATGTCGCCATTCATTTCCAATAATTTGAACGCCGCGAATAAGTCTTGAATGGGTAATTGAAAACGTTTGGAAAAATCACTAAAATTGATGGTATATGATTCTTGATTTCCGGAACCAATTGCAATTTTTAAATAACTACACAAAGCTCTGTAAGCTAATTTCACAAAATCTAAATCAGGAAACTGTGCGTTGAGACGAAGCTTTAATTGATCGAGATCACCGGGTTCAACAAAGGCAAAAGTTCGAGCTGTATGTCCATCTCTACCAGCTCTTCCTGCTTCTTGAAAATATGCTTCTGGATTATTGGGTAATTCAAAATGGGCGACAAAACGCACATTGGGTTTGTCGATCCCCATACCAAAAGCATTAGTTGCAACCATAATGGGTGTTTGCTCTTTCATCCATGCCTCCAATGCTGCGCTTCGCTGCTTGCGTAACATACCACCATGGTACATGTTCGCATTGATTTTCTGTGATAGCAAATACTTGGTGATTTCCTTAACGCTTCTTCTTGTTTGGCAATAAATAATTCCCACGTTTCCTTGGTTGCGTTGACATAAGCGAGTGACTGCACTCAGTTTATTGCTAACAGGATAGACTTCGTAACTGATGTTGTTGCGTTCAAAAGGCGCTTCAAACACCATTGGATCTTTTAAACCTAAACTTTCAATAATGTCTTTTTGAACTTGAAGTGTTGCAGTAGCAGTGAGTGCCATCATCGGAACTTCTGGATGGAAATTGCGGATTTCAGCAATCAACTGGTAGGAGGGACGAAAATCATGTCCCCACTCAGAAATACAATGCGCTTCATCGACCACAAAAAGTCCAACTTCCATGACTTTTAAACGTTCTTGAAACAATCGTGTTTGTAGTCTTTCAGGTGAAACATAAAGGAAATCCAAACCTCCAAAACGGGCATTATCTAAAGTGATATCCATTTCGCGGTAGGACATACCACTGGTCAATGCTTTTGCACGAACACCTCTTTTTTGCAATTGATTCACTTGGTCTTCCATCAAAGCAATCAAAGGAGAAATCACAATACAGATTCCTTCTCTTGCTAGACCTGGTACTTGAAAGCAAATGGATTTTCCACCTCCAGTTGGCAAAAGTGCAAACACATCTTTGCCATAGATAGCTGCATCTGCAATATCTTCCTGTAAAGGCCTGAAAGCTGAGTAGCCCCAAGTGCGTTGTAAAATCTCCCTACTTTTTTCCATTCAAGGATGCAAAGTTAGGGTTTGATTTTTAGTAATTGACTGTAATAAGGTTCATCGATGATTCCTTTCAATTCAGAATAAGGAATAATGGCCCATTCTGGCTCTAAACAAGGTGCCATCATGTGACTGAAATAAGGGATTACTTGCATGCCTTCTCTTGTAAAACAAACATTTACGCTAGGCTCCCATAATTCCGACATATAATACCCGCATTCAGCTCCAATCATTTCACTATTTTCTTCATTGGTGTTTTCATCAAAAAGTTCAGGTACGATTTTTTTGAAATAGTTCATCAAACACTTTTGAAACATGGTCAGTTCATCTTTTGAAGCTAAGGCATATTCACTCAGGTAATCGGTGTTTTTTAGTTCTTTTTGTGAGTTTAAATCAAGGTTGTATGAATAATTGGCTTCTTCAGGATGAGGCATTCCATTGCAGTAATAATAATTGAAAAAGCTCATGCTAAATAAATCTTCATTGATGATTCCTAGAGAATAGTTTACACCAAAATCAGCTAATTCACCATTGTAAGAAGAACAATCGAGCATATCAAAGAAGAACTCAATTTGCATGCGTTCAAGGTGTGCATTCACAAAATCCATTTTTGACTTGGTTAAACCTGAATCAATGCGCATTATTTCAATTCCAGTAGTGATTTCTGTAAATCTTTTTATCCGTACACCTTCATGCATCGTTAAAGTATCGTTCCCTTTTAATTTGAAATAATTCAACTTGGGAAGATTAATTCCGGATAGCGTTAAACTGGATAATTGTTTATTTGATTGTAGCTTTTTAGGAGAAAGTTCAGCAACTGGAACTGGACTTAAACTTAAGGGGAGTTGTTTACTGCCTTTCATCCATTTACCAACATATTTTGTTCCTTTTTTAGAAAAGGTAAAGGTTTCTGTAAGTGGTTCTTCACCGTAACTAAATTCATAATAGCTATTTAACTTATAAACACCATTGATTAATTTGCCTTGAATAGGAATGTCAATGAGCTGTTTTTGATAGAAGTATTTTCCAAAGTATTCTGGACCTTCTTCTTCAATTTCCAAATAAATGGTTGATTTACCAATGGTGCCTTTTAACACAAGTGGTGCTGCGTATGAATAGATGCTAGCAAAAACGAGCGCTAGGACTAAAACGATATTCTTATTGATTTGCTTCATAGTAACAAGGATATTCAAAAAAGGTGAAATAGACAAGTAGAAAAAATCTTTTTTGAAAGATGATTGAAGTCATGAAAAACAACTAGATTTTCGGTATATTCGCACAACTATTAATCGATAAGATGCAACAAACAGTTTCTATCAAGGTAACCCCAACTTCCAAATCGAAGATTGAATCAGTTGATTGGGAAAATCTACCTTTCGGGAAAGTATTCTCTGACCACATGTTGGTTATGGATTACAAAGATGGCGCATGGCAAGAAGCTGAAATCGTTCCTTTTGGTCCGATTGAAATGCATCCAGCGATGTCGGCAATCCATTATGGACAATCTATTTTTGAAGGAATGAAAGCCAACAGAACCGTAGATGGGGATGTGGTGATTTTCAGACCGGATATGAATGCAAAACGATTCATTGAGTCTTGCGAACGTATGTGTATGCCTACGATTCCCGAAGATTTATTCACTGAATTGGTTCGCAAATTAGTAGAAGTAGAGAAAGATTGGATTCCTTCAAAAGAAGGGTATTCCTTGTACATTCGTCCGTTTTTATTTGCAACTGATGAGTTCATTGGTATCAAGCCTTCTGAAACCTATCGTTTCATGATATTTACTTGTCCGGTTGGTGCTTATTACAGCGAGCCAGTAAATGTCTTAATAGAAGAGTTTTATACAAGAGCATCTGAAGGTGGCGTTGGTAGAGCAAAAGTAGCTGGAAATTACGGCGCTTCATTGTTCCCTGCTAGAAAAGGTCAGGCGAGAGGTTATCACCAATTGTTGTGGACGGATGGAAAAACACATTCTTATGTGGAAGAATCAGGAACCATGAATGTGTGTTTTGTGATCGATGGAAAATTGGTGACTCCTTCTGAGGATAGCGATACCATTTTACGTGGAGTTACAAAACGTTCGGTTGTTGAACTAGCAAAACACTGGGGAATGCCTGTTGAAGAGCGTAAAGTAACAGTGGCTGAAATTGTTGAAGCAAATAAAAATGGTTCATTGACAGAAGCTTTTGGCGCAGGAACAGCTGCAACGATTGCTCACATTGCTAAAATTGGATACAGAGATACGGATTTAGTATTGCCTTCTATAGAATCAAGAGATTTTTCTAATAAAGTACACGCTTATTTGGATGACATGAAAGCGGGGAAAGTGGAAGATCCATTTGGCTGGATATTAAAAGTTTAACTTTTGAAAGGAGGATTTTTCCTCCTTTTTTTATGGAAAATAATTAGAGTTGTATCTAAAGGGAAAGTTGACTTATGAAATTCGTACTCTTCATCCTTGCACAGTTTTTTGTGTTGACAGCGTTTACACAAGTCGTTTTAAAAGTTGAAACCATTGATAAGCAAACAAAGGATCAACTTTCTCACGTTGGTGTTGTGTTTGAAGTGAACGCCATACAATCAAGAACCTTTTACACCAATCGAGAAGGGATTGCCTATTTACAGATTCCAAACAACGAAGTCGTAGCTTTGTCTTTCGAACATTTTGCATACGAAGTGATTGATGCTCCGGATCCGAAGGTGTATCAAGGGAAAACGGGGGACACACTAACTGTTTTAGTGAAAATGCGTTTCATTAAAAGCACAAGTATTGGCGAAGTAGTGATCAAACCTGCAGGTGTTCCTGATACTGTTTTTCAATCGTTGCGTGTTTCAGTACAAGATTTTGATTTCCTACCCAATGGACAATTGTTGTTGTTGGCATATCCCAAAAACATGCGCAAAGGAACAGAGTTGTTGCTGTATGATGGATTTGAAGTGAAAAGTGAAATTCCACTCAAAGAAAAGGGCTTGGAAATCATTCGTGATTATCGCGGAAATCCGCATGTTGTCAGTGATAAATCAGTAAATGGAATTTTGATGTCTGATAATCGAATTCAGATTGCACAATTGGACAAAGCCTATTACATGACCTATATCGCTCCAATTGTAGATACCACGGTGACCAAATATTTCTTCTCCAATTTCAGTGATGTGTATCCAGCATTTGAATACTTCACCTTTGATTTAGTCGATTCAACCTATAGGAAAATTGCGAAAATTGAAGATGAATTGATGATGGAATTGTACCGCTCTGAATACAAATGGGTGGATGTACGCACCAAATTGTGGGCACGTCAAAAAGAAATGGAAACTGGTGTTGATGCTGAAATTTGGGTAGGAGCCAATTACTTTACTCAATCAGTTTATTACAAAGAATTGTACGCGCCAATGTTTGAACGCAACGATTCTGTTTTTGTGTTCGATCATTATAAAAATTGGTTGTTTCGTTATACCAAACAAGGTGAATTGATGGATTCATTGCCAATTTATCATCACTTACAAGCCAAACAAACAGGTTGGAAAAAACAAATCATACAAGATCAAACAACTGGACAAATTTACCTTGTCTATGAAAAAGCAGGAAAAGTAAACCTTCGTAGATTTGATGTGGCAAGCGGTAAATTGGAGGAGTCAATACCGTTGTATTTTAAATATCCCGAAAATATTTTGATTCGTTCTAACACGGTTTATTATTCCTATCGACCATTTGAATCTGCTCAAAAGAAGTTTTTGTATCAGGAAAAATTGCCAATAAAATATCCAACTTCTTTGGTGAATAATGGAGATGATTATCAATTGAAATAGCCTTAAAAGCGAAAGAGCACTGGAACGGGCGTTCCAATGCTCTCTCTAATCAACCTAACCTAACCACCTAAATCAGAACAAATATACAAGGTAATTTTTACAATCCAACCTTAGCTTTCCAATTTTTATAAAAAAACATCAATTAATATTGCATTCTGTTTGTTATCAGTGGATTAAGTAATGTTTAAATAATAATCTTTCGACCCATTGGCCCTTCGCAAAACAACAAATCTAAAGCAGAAAGTGAAGGATTGAACACTTGGTGAGTATTGTAACTAATCTGTGTGTAAAAAGGGATGTTTTGGGAATTCAATTCAAAATGAGTGTTTCTGAAGTCAACGATAGGTTGAGTTACATATTCACTGCTCCATGTCAATTGTGTAGTAATTCCCCAAGTCGATAAAAGAAACTGAGTAATTCGTTGATTTAATTCAATCAAAGAATTCGTGGGCGTTTCAAGTAAAGCTCGAATATCAGAAATATAATGTTCAAAATAGGGCGCCGCTGCATAAGCAGTAGTAATCGTTCGTAAATGAATTGTTTTCCAATCTTCCTGATCTGAACAAGCTATTGCATGTGTAGGAGTTTTGGTTCCATTAGGCTTACTAACAGGAAGCGTTAAACGAATGACTCCTTGGGCACCTAAAATTTCACACCTGTTTCGAAGTGTTTGTTTTGGGAAATGCTCATGTGTTTCAATAATGACTTCGTCAAATTGAGCTAGTTCTTTGAAATAGGCAACACTTCCAAAATAAGCTGTCGGGAAAACAGGAAGCATTAGCGAATCACATTGAACACACGGTCCCAACGAATTCCAAATGGACCTTTAGAGAACCATACGATGGAAGCACGACCAACAACATGATCTTCAGGAACAAATCCCCAAACTCTTGAATCAGCAGAGTTGTAGCGGTTATCTCCCATCAACCAATAATAATTCATTTGAATTTTATAGGTTGTCGTTTTCTTACCGTCGATGTAAATACCATCTTTGCGTTCTTCTAATTTGTGCCCTTCGTAAGCAGTAATAATACGACGATACCAAGCGATGTTTTCTTTTTTGAAATTCACCACTTTTCCTTTGTAAGGAACTTGAAACTTCGTGTAATCCGTTACGGTGTTGTTTACATACGGATCTTTAGGGAAGTAATTCAAATTATTGATGTAATCAATTGCTGTTGGTTTATACGATTTGTCATCCGCGTATTGTTTAGTGATTAACAAATTGAACTTCGATTTCTTAAACAAAGGTTTTAAGGTGTTCAAGCGAGCTTTCGTTAAATAAACAATATTGATACTACCATCATCATTCAATTGGTAATCATTCTCTTCGATGCTTAAGCCAACAGAACTTGGCAATTGAGCTGGTGTAATTGGATCACCTGAAATGGTATACGCCATGTTTTGATTAGGAGCTCTGAAAGCTGGTTTCCCATTGCGATACAAAACAGAATTTTTAATTTCTAACACATCACCAGGAGTTCCAACACAGCGTTTGATGTAATTCTCGCGTTTGTCCACAGGGCGATAAACCAATCCATAATGAGAAATGATTCCCTCATCATGTGTATGTGCAATCTTTTGATCTCTTAAAACTGAACGTGCTTTGTTTTTCCACGATTCGATGTTTTTCAAGAAAGCATCTCCATTTTCTGTTAAAATACGGTCTGTAGCATAAGCATCTGAAAACGTTTTTAACACATCCATTTTCACACCTTGATTACGTGCAGCATAAAACTTTACAATGCTATCAGAGTAATATTGCGAATATTGATTGAATGCAGGGTAAGAAGAGCAAAACAACAATTTAGCTTCGTTGATTAATACACCATGGTAATCATGCCCCATCAAACCATTTGGAACGCGAGGGTCGTAAACCGCAGTATCACCAGAAGGATAATTGAATACCATGACATCGTTTGGTTGAACAGATCCAAATCCTGGTAAACGCAAGAAATTACAAGTTTCCAAGGTAGTGTATGATTTTACATTCACCCAAGGAATAGTGTTGTGAACCAATGGAAAAGAAAGTGGCGTTACTGGAACTTTTGGACCGTAAGCCAATTTGTTTACAAATAAAAAGTCACCCACTAATAATGTTTTTTCCATCGATCCAGTAGGGATTTGGAAAGGCTCAAACACATACGTACGAATGATACTTGCTGCAACCAATGCAAAAACAATGGAATCTCCCCATTCTTTGAACTTTGATTTCTTTCCCGGTTTATTTGCTCTGAAACTCAAAACCATGGCTACCGCATGTCCAACAACTGGCAACGAAAGGAACAAAACCAAATGATCTCCGTTGGTACGTTTTGCAACTTCAGTTGGGTTTGCCCAATTGGTAACAGGAAGAAGCGTCAAATTTTGATCGTTCGCAATTTTCCACAAAATCAAATAAGGGAAGAAAATTCCTTGAAGTGTATCTGTAATGGTGAAAAAACCAAAACGACGAATCAAACTCAAGTTGGCAACCATCCACATCACAATGTGAACACCAGGGAAAATCATCAACAAGGACCACCAGGGTTTGTTTGCCCCCGTTTTAAACACATAATAATAGTTCAATCCTGGTACCAAACCTTTCCAAGAAGCAACTCCTTGACGTTCGAAAGATTTCCACCACAAAGCCAAGTAGGGGTGAACCAAAAGTAAAAAGATATAAAAATAAAGAGCGTTCATAATCTTAAATTGCTAATACATCGCGCATGGTGTAAACTCCTGTTTTTCCAAAAAGGAATTCAGCTGCTAAAACTGAACCTAAGGCAAAACCATCTCTAGAGTGCGCTATATGTGTGAGTAAAATGGTGTCTATCGTTGATGAATAAGCGATGGTATGCGTACCAGGTACATTTGGTTCACGAATCGCTGTTATTGGTAATTCATTTGTTGTTGCTGTTGGTTGCTGACCAATCTCGCTTACCCAAGAAGTATAGCGATCATGGTTTTCTATTATTCCATCTGCTAATGTAACTGCTGTTCCACTTGGAGCATCCAATTTTTGTGTGTGATGAATTTCTTCAATGGAAGCTGAATAACTGTCTTGTTTTGACATTAATTGAGCTAAGCGTTCATTCAATTGAAAAACGATGTTCACACCAACGCTGAAATTTGAAGCGTACAACAAAGCAGCTTGTTGTTTCTCTGCCAATCCTTGGATATAAGGCAAATGTTCCTGCCAAGCTGTAGTACCAACAACCACGGGTAATTTACCTGCAAAACATTGTTCCATGTGTCCAACAGCCAAAGCGGGTTGAGTAAATTCAATTGCTACATCAGCGGCAGATAAATCTTGTTCATGCAAAGGATGTTTAGAATCTACTTTGAAAGCAATGGTATGTCCACGTTCAAGCGCTATGCGTTCAATCGTTTTGCCCATTTTTCCGTATCCTATTAATCCAATGTTCATGTGTCAAAAATAATGAAATGCTTAATCAAGCTGCGTTTTTAATGAAATTTAAGTGCGAAATTGACACCAACTCCTGTGTTGTATCCATAAGTCGGAGTAATACTAACCGATAAATCCTCTCCAACATCAAAGTTGACAAAGTGTGCTTCAACAGCTGCGTCTAAAACATTTAATAAGTAAACAACACCAAAACCAACGATGAATAAATCGCGTCGACCCCTTGCAGTAGTATAAAGCGTTAATAAATCATCATCGTCGTATTCTGTGAAATTAAGTGGCGAACTTCCGTTTTTACGCAAGTCATATTCCGCTCGATACTGATTTTTTAGAGAATTATTCTTCAAAGCAAAATACCCAGTTGCTCCCAATCCAGCATAAATGATTGGCACTTTCCAATAGGCTTTTTTCTGACCTTTTGGCATGGCTAAGTGATTGTAAACTTGTCCAGCGCCAGGTATAACAGCAGAGAATATGGCTGCTTTTCGAACGGAGTGTTTTTTCACCGTATCTGAAATCGCAGGAATAGTGTCTTGTGCATTCACAGAAAATGTGAATACATGAATAAACAGGTATGCAAGAGCGATTCTAAGCATTGGGATTAACCCTTGTTCAAAATTTCGATGATACGATTCAAATCCACTTCGGAAGAGAAAGAAATCATGATTTTACCACTTCCAGAATGTGCCTTTTTAATTTCCACTTTAGAAGAGATGCGGTCACTTAAATGATTTCTGAATACTTCTTGGGCTGTTGAAACCTCTGGTGTTGGCGTTTTCAATGGAGTAGTGCCACCTTCAGCAGTTTTAGATGCTCCTGTACGAATCAAATCTTCAATTTCTCGAACAGAAAGTTGGAAATCGATGATCTGACGGTACAAATCCAATTGACGGTCTTCGTCACCAGCTGAAACCAAAGCGCGTGCATGTCCCATTGAAATAAGGTTGTCGCGAACGCCTAATTGAATTTCTGCTGGAAGCTTCAATAAGCGCAGATGATTCGTAATACTGGATCTGCTTTTAGATATTTTTTGAGATAATTGATCTTGTGTTAATCCAATTTCATCAATCAATCGCTGATAAGACAAGGCAACTTCAACAGCATTTAAGTCTTCACGTTGAATGTTTTCAACCAAGGCCATTTCTAGCATTGCCTGATCATTCGCTACACGTACATAAGCCGGAACTTCTTTTAGTCCAGCAATCTGTGAAGCTCTAAAACGGCGTTCTCCTGAGATTAATTGGTATTTATCTCTACCAAGTTTTCTTACAGTTAAAGGCTGAATGATTCCATGAATTCCGATGGATTCACTCAATTCTTTCAACGCTTCTTTTTCAAAATGCGTTCGCGGATTGAATGGATTTGCTTCAATGGATTCAATACTCAACATTGCTACGCCACCTTGAGCCGTAACTTGTGCATTGGATGTTGTTGTAATATCAGTTGAGGCATTGTCTAACAAAGCTCCCAAACCTTTCCCTAAAGCTGAACGTTTCTTTGGATTAGATGTCATTATCTACTTGAAATTGTTTATCGTTGTTTCCGATTTTAGTCATGTCGTTGCGCTGCAAAATCTCGCGTGCAAAATTAAGATAATTAATTGCTCCTTTGCTAGTTGCATCGTGAATCACAATGGTTTCTCCAAAACTTGGAGCTTCACCTAATTTTGTGTTGCGGTGAATAACGGTGTCAAATACCAAATCTTGGAAGTGTGTTTTCACTTCTTCAACCACTTGATTTGCCAAGCGTAAACGTGTATCGTACATGGTTAAAACAATGCCTTCAATCTCCAATTCTGGATTTAAACGTCCTTGCACGATTTTGATGGTGTTCAATAATTTACCCAAACCTTCCAAAGCGAAATACTCGCACTGTACCGGAACTAAAACGGAATCAGCAGCTGTCAACGCATTTACTGTAATTAATCCCAAAGAAGGGGAGCAGTCAATAATGATAAAGTCGTATTGATCTTTGATTTTATCTAAAGCTTGCTTCAACATGTGTTCTCTGTTGGGCATATTGATCATTTCCAATTCAGCACCAACCAAATCAATGTGAGATGGAATGATGTCCAAATTAGGATTGCTCGTTTTGATGATCAACTCAGATGGATGAACATCATTGATCAAACAATCGTAAATATTTCGTGTGTTTTTTGGATCGAATCCAACACCTGAAGTCGCATTTGCTTGAGGATCTGCATCCACCAATAATGTTTTATATTCTAAAACACCAAAACAACCACCTAAATTAATAGCTGTTGTTGTTTTGCCTACACCACCTTTTTGATTCGCTATTGCGATTATTTTACCCATTTTTCGGAAAAATTTGAGGTTAAAGATACGCTTTCCAAACGAGCAAATGAAGTACTCTATCGTTGATTTATCAACCGATAAAATGTTAATAGAAAGTTCGTAAAATGGTTTTGTTATAAATCTTCAAAACGAATATCAATTGAAGTGCTATTTTCATCTTGTTGAAAAGAGTTGTTTTGTAAACGTTTAGCCACTTCAATGGTTTCTAATAAACCTTCACTAAACTTATCAAAGTCTTCTTTGTAAAGGAAAATTTTGTGTTTTTGGAAAAATTCTTTCCCATCACTTTGTACTTTTTTACTTTCGGTAATGGTGATGAAGTGATCGTTCCCTTTCGTTGTTTTTACATCCAAAAAATACGTCCGCTTTCCAGCTTTTACAGCTGTTGAAAAAATTTCATCCTTGTGCTCGTTCTGATTCTCGTTGCTCATTTCTCGTCCTTCATTGTGTCGGTTCACCTATCAACAAAGATGATTTATTTTTTTATAAAAACAAGAGAATGAATAGATATTCGTTTGAAAGAAGTTGATCTTACTTGCGTTTTTTCTTTTTAGAATCGGGCAAGATGCTGTTGTCAGGTTGTTTTTCTTTATGACGTTTCTTTGACTCGTAAATTTCCAAAGCTGTCATTTCTTCTTTCTTCTTTTTGGTGGTTTTTTCTGCTACTTCAGTTTCTGAACCACTTCCTGTTTCATTTGGTAATGTTGCCACATGCACCTCTTTACTGCCAGCAGGAGAAGAAGAAGTAGGATCAACCCATTTATTATCAACCTCTTCCTCAATCACTTCGCCAGTTTCAGGATTCATGCTGTATTTCTTAACCGTTTCAGGTAGTTTATTGATACCAATCACATCTTCTGCTAAAACCCACTTACTGCCGTTTAAAAGCAATGCATCGTATGACATGTCTGGAACGTAATATTCGTAAAAACCAGTCATACTTGGTGTTTCAGGAGAAAGGTGATCGAAAATGATGCGTTTGTATTCTTCCTCATAACGCAAACTCATTACCGTTTTTTCTGAATGTTCAAAAAATACGCGTTTCAAGGTTTGATCGCCCATCTTGAAAATCGATTGACCTAATTTTACACCATTTCCTGTAAATGAAATAACATCAATCAATTTGGTATTACTAGAAGTGAGTCCACCGTCCCAGCCCAAAACAATATAACTCATTTTGCTGTTGCGTTCAAAAGGAATGATTTGGTAATACAATGCACCGTACCAGTTGTTTTCATCTAAAATGTCTTCAGGTTTTCCAGGTAACATGAAGGAATTATCAACAAGTTCAATTACTTTATGGGTGTTTTTGCGCTCGTCTTTTTGTAAAACAAAGCAGTAATATTTCTGAGATTGGTCATCTTGTTCAACGTTCCAGTTGACAATTTTCATCAAATTATCAGGACTTGTTATAACTCCTAAAGTATGGAGTTTGGTGAATTGTTGATCAAAAATGGTTGGTTCATTCAGAGTCGACTGAAGTAAGGTTTTGAATTCCTCATTCCAACGATTTTTGGCTTCGTCATTTTTAGATGCACGAAGAGAATCTAAAAGAATAGCCAATTCATTCTCACGCTCAATAAAGTTGAATTGCGCAAAAAAGCTTGTGCTGTAAAAAACGGACGCTATGATCAGCAAGTGTTTCATACTGCAATTAACGAAATAAATTTGGATTCGTTACAGAATTAGATGTGCATGAAGTCTTTCTTCGCAAGCAACTCGTCTTCTGATTCACGGTATTCAGGATCATCTACGCAGCAGTCTACTGGACAAACAGCTGCACATTGTGGTTCGTCGTGAAATCCAACACACTCTGTACATTTGTCCGTAACGATGTAGTAAACATCCATGTCTTTCGGGTCAAAATTAGCATCAGCTTGAATTTCTTCACCGTTCAACGTTGTAATTAGGCCTTTTAAAGATGTACCATCTGAGTATTTCCATTCTGCTCCACCTTCGTAGATTGCATTGTTCGGACATTCTGGTTCGCATGCACCGCAATTGATGCATTCATCTGTAATCATGATAGCCATAATCGGTAATTTTTTTGCAAATATAGTAAGAGCTAAACAATACAATCTCACATTTGGTTTAAACTTTCGCTCATTTTTTTAGAAAGGGTTAAATTTGCAGCGTGAAAAGAGAGGATATCATACCCGTTTTTGTTCAACTTGGTAAAGTTTTAGAACAGATTTCGATGAAAAAAGAATGGCCAGGATTTGAAATTGGTCTAACGAAAGAAGAATACAATCAGTTTGTAGGATTACTAGCAAAAGAACAATTTTACAATCCATGGTTTACTGTAGATAATTGTTACAAAGCACTTGGAGGAATTGCTACTTTTTTAGATGCGGATACCTTGAATGAATTCGCCAATCGATATCCAGTACCTTCAAAAAGTAAAACGATTGCCATTGTGATGGCTGGAAATATTCCTTTTGTAGGCTTTCATGATTTGTTATGTGTCTTGCTTTCGGGGAACAAAGCTTTGTGTAAATTAAGCTCCAGTGATGCAAGAATCCCAACTCAGATCATTTCGTGGTTGATCAATTGGCAACCTGAATTAAAATCTCAATTAACGATTTCTTTGGGTCCAATTAAAAACTTTGATGCTGTCATTGCAACAGGAAGTAATAATTCAATCAGTCATTTTGAAGCTTATTTTGGAAAATATCCACACTTGTTTCGCAAGAGTAGAACATCAATTGCTGTCTTAGATGGAACCGAAACAAATGAAGAATTAATTGCGCTAGGGGATGATTGCTTCAGTTTTTTTGGATTAGGATGTCGCAATGTTTCCAAATTGTTTTTACCTAGAGGCTATGCATTGAATCGCTTGTTTGAAGCTTTTGTTCATCATGGAGATATTGTGAATCATCATAAATACGCGAACAATTACGATTACAATCGAACTGTTTTTATGATGAATAAGATCCCGTTTTTAGATAACAATGCTTTTATATTAAAGGAAGATGATGGACTTCATGCGCCTTTATCTGCTATTTATTATGCGTTTTACGATTCTAAAGAGGAAGTGTCGACGTTTGTAGCAACTAATCGTGAAGCGATTCAAGCAATAGTGGGACATGATTACATTCCTTTTGGTCAAGCTCAACAACCAGCAATTGACGATTTTGCGGATGGTATCGATACGATGCAATGGCTCTGCAACTTAGATTGAGAGGTTATTAACAAAAAAGTTGAGAGTTATTAACAATATTTGTAACCAATGTTCGTAACTTGCGTATTGAAGTAAGCTAAAGCACTTGAATATGCGTTCTATCACTCTAAGTATCAGTTTAAGTCTTACTGCTTTTCTTTTTGGAAAAGAGCCAGTTAAACCGATGTCTCAAGCGGATTACGTGTCGATTTGGTCGAACGTAGCTGTTGAGCACATGCAAGATTACCGCATTCCTGCTAGTATCACATTGGCACAAGGGATTTTAGAATCTGGAAACGGGAATTCTCCATTGGCAACACAAGCCAACAATCATTTTGGGATTAAGTGTCATGAATGGACAGGGGAGAAAATGTATTTTGATGATGATCAAAAACAAGAGTGTTTCCGAAAATACCCCAATGCAGATGATTCATATAAAGATCACAGTTTGTTTTTGACAACAAAACCTCGATACAAAACATTGTTTCAGTTGCCAGTTGATGATTATAAAAGTTGGGCGAATGGTTTGAAAACAGCTGGTTATGCAACTTCATCTACGTATGCAACTAAATTAATTGATTTAATTGAGCGTTTGAAATTGTATGAATACGATGAAAAAACTCCAGCTAATCTAGGTAAAGAGTTGTTGGCTAAAGAAATTGAATCATCTAAACCAACAAAAGCACAAAGTATTGATGCAGATGCTGCTGTTTATAAAGCACATGCTGTAAAAACACATAAAAACGATTTGAATTACATTGTCGCAAGAAAAGGAGATACTTACTATAAGATTTCTCAAGAATTGAAAGTGGCAATGTGGCAATTGTATAAGTACAATGATTTTGGACCGAAAAAAGATTTACTAGAAGAAGGTGACATCATTTATTTGGAACCAAAACGGTTGAAAGCAAAAGATAAAAACGCAAGTTATATCACAAAACGAGAAATGACAATCAGAGAAATATCTCAAATAGAAGGTATAAAAGTGTCTTCATTAATGAAATTAAATGCGCTTACGTCAGAGGAAAGCATTGTTCCAAAGGGGCAAAAAGTTCTTCTTCGATAGTCATAACTACCGTTGAAGTTTATTGTTGTTGTTTGTATAAAAGGTTGCAGTTTTCTGCGACCTTTTTGTTGTTTAAAAAAGTAGGAATTCAACGAATTGATTCTTGGTCTATTGATTAGGTAGAACAATTAAAGTGTTAAAACGGTTTAGTTAACGGTTTAGGATTAAAAGGAAAAAATGATACTTTTGACAAAACTGCTTTTATGAAACCTTCAAACGAATTATTCAAGTTAATCAAGTCGCTCACTAAGTCAGAAAAACGTTTTTTTAAATTATCCTCTGCTTTACAAAGTGGTGAGAAAAACTATTTAAAGATTTTTGATTTTATCGAGAAACAACCTGGTTATGACGAAGATGAATTGAAAGATGAATTTCAACACGAGACTTTTATCAAGCATTTGCCTTCTGAAAAGAATCACTTGTACCGATTGATTTTAAAAAGTCTGCGAGTTTATTACAGTGAGCAATCCATTTCCAGTGTTTTAAAACAAGAGTTGAAAAATGTAGAAATACTCTACAATAAAGCGCTGTATAAAGAATGTGAGAAATTTGTGACGCGAGCAAAAGCGTTAGCAAGAGAAAATGAAGAGTTTTATTATTGGTACGAATTAATTGCTTGGGAAAAACGATTGATTGAAGTAGCTTTTGAAGAAGGTGAGTTTGGAGTAGATTTAGATCAATTGGTTCTAGAAGAAGCGGATGTCATTGAACGACTTCGAAATTTAGCTGAATACCAAGTCATTTATTCCAAAATAAACTTGATTTTCCGTTCAGGAGGTTTTACAAGAAATGAAACTGAACGACAAATTGTTGCAGATATTTCAGATTACCATTTGATTAAAGGAAAAAACACGGCACTTTCTACTCGTGCTTCTTCTATGTGTTATTACATCAAAGGATTATGCGCTGCAACCAATCGCAATTACGAAGATAGTTTTCAGTTTTTCAATCGCACAAAAGACATTTTAGATAATAACCCGAACATCAAAGAAGATTTAGGTCAACGTTACGTCTTGACATTGTCTCATTTGTTCCGTTGTCATATCGATAACCGTCAATTTGATGAAGCAGAAAAAATCATTGATGAGATTCGTGCTTTAGAAGGAAAAAAAGGATTCAATTCAACAGATATTTCATTGCGTATTCTTGCAATTACTTACAATGCTGAATTTGCCTTGTATCATGCAACAGGTAATTTCTCGAAATCGAAAAAAATAGCGGAAGAAATTGAATTGAAAGAAAAAGAATTAGAAGACAAAATACCTAAAGAGCAAACAATCCTTTTTCAATACAATAAAGCGTATTCCTACTTCGGAAATGGTGAATACAAACGCGCATTGAATGCATTGAATGAAGTACTTAACGATAACGAACAACGTTTAAGACAAGATATTTACAGTTTCGCTCGCATTTTCAATTTGATCATTCATTTTGAATTGGAGAATTACGAATTCCTAGAATACGTCATCAAATCAACCAATCGTTATTTGAGCAAGCATGAACGCGACTATGAAATTGAAAATGTAGTGGTAAAAAATGTGCGCAAACTTTCTAAAACTACCACAAGCAGTCAACGTACTGAGATTTTAGAAAAAATGAAACATGAAGTGGATGAATTAATGAAAGATCAACAAGAACGAGTGATTTTGGAATATTTCCACTTACCGGCTTGGATTGAATCAAAATTGCGTAAAACAGAATTGTCTCAAGCAATTAAAAATTTCGAACTCAAGGAAGTTTAAATAGAAGTCCTAAAACATAAGTGGTTGTGTTTGCTTTGATTGAAGCAGCACTTCCACTAAAGGCTTCGTAATGTTTCAATTGTTGTAAATACTTCACAGCAAATTCCAAGGTCAATTGATTCCATTTTAATCCCAAGCCACCACTGTAAAGTTGGTCGAATTTAGCAGAATTTACTAGTTGGTTTTTATCTCCAATTGGGAAGAAACCATAGCCTCCACGAATAAACAATTTATTGCGAATCACCATTTCACCACCAATACGAAGGTTTACAACTGTTTTAAATCGCATGTCAGCTGCGTTGTTCTCTGCTTTAAAATCATAACTCACATAGTTTTCGTCTGTTGTAGATTTTAATTTTCCCCAACGATAATCCAATAATTCAGCGTCGATGTTGATGCAACCTTTGTTGTTGAACACAATAGCATACGAACCTATAATTCGTGCTGGAGTAACCAAAGTGTATTTGTATTCCAATGAAGGTTGTAAGGATTCTGGGACAGTTTGAACACCCGTATCGTGAACTGCTCGCATGTTTGCATCTGCTTTATCTAAAAGTGATAAAGAAGTTGGGGAATGAAGCGCTAATCCAAAACGCATGTTTTCAGTGGGTAAATAAATTGCGCCAATTTTCACATTTGCACCATTTCCTTTTGTAGTAAAATTATAGTCATAATCAAAACTGCGAAGTGAAACACCTGTGTAGTCTAATAGACGTTCATTGTGATGCGTGTTTTCAGTGTATTTCAATGTTTGAAAACCAATGTTGGCACCAACGTATAATTTATTTAGGTAATTAGCACTGAGTGAAAAATAGTATTCATTGATTCCTCCTTTGGTAGTGATGGTGCGATCGTGGTACATATCACCAGCTGTTAATCGTGGTTGATAGTAATTTCCATCATAATCCATACAATAGGTTTCATAAGCCATTGAACTGGAAAACGGAAAGAAATAATTCAAATCAACAGGGTCAACTCCTTGGGCTTGACTTGCAAATCCATCAAGTAGCGATTCATATTGTTGACCTTCATAATGGTATTCATTGAAAAAATTAGCCACCCGATTATAACCAACACCTACTTGCCAAAATAGAAAACCACTGCGATTACTAGAAATATCACTTACAAATACTGCTTGCATGGAGGGCACACGAAAAACACCTTTTCCTTCTTTGGTGTCAACTCCTTGAAATGAAGCATTGTTAGAAGTAGATAAAACACTCATGCTAAATCCAAGAGTCGAATTGGAATAACGACCAAACCCAGCAGGATTGATGCGAGCACTACCGCCTTCAGCACCAAGTGCACCAAATGAACCAGCCATTGCTTCAAATCGCGCGCTTCCTTCGTTGATGGTATTCGAATAGCGATAAATATCAACTTCGTTTTGACCAAAAAGCTGAACTGTTCCTGTAAATAAGAATGCTAAAAATGAGAGGTGTTTCATTTCTTATCGTCGTCCAGGTGATTTACTTACTGAGCCTGAACTACCGCTTGATCTGCCTGAACTGGATCCTGAAGAGGAACGAGTAGGTGTGGACGAACCTGAAGTTCTAGAACTAGAAGAGGATACACGACCACTATTTGAAACCGTTCTGCCTGGAGTTGCAACACTTCCTGAATTTGTTCTAGTAGACGAAGAAACAGTTGGTCTTGATACACTAGAAGTTGGACGTGATGATAATACTGGTGAACCAGAGGAAGTTCTTCCAACAGTTGCTAAATTAGAAACAGGTTTTCTTGTTTGACCAACAGTTGTTGTTGTTGGTTTTTTGCCTGAATAAGCTGCGGTTGGATTTCCAGTTCCACTTTTAGGACGGGAAGTTACGCCTCCCATTCCACCAATCGCACCTCTTGGTCGGTTAATGATTGAACTGGATGTAGCATTTCCAGACCATGGTCCGTAGTTGCCATAATTACCATAGCTTCCGTAATTGTATGGGTTTCCATATAAAGAATAAGGATAACCAAATTGACTACCAAAAAACGGATCATAATAATCTAGAAAAACGATGTCACCAAATGGAGACAGGTACCATCTTGCACCAATTCCATAAAATGAATTTATACTCATACCGTAAAAAGCTGCATGCATAGGAGCATTTCTCCAAGCAAGTGGCTCCATTCTGTTGTTGGAAGTGTTGTTGCTGTAGATTGTTTTTTTGTCTTCTAAGGATTTCTTGTAAACGTAAGCACTATAGTCAGTCTCATCAGTGATGTCTGTTTCAATAGGAACAGCTGCTTCTTTCATCGAATAGATATCGTCTTCTTGCCAATTATTGCTTGTAGCACAGCTACTTAACAAAAGTGTTAATCCGAAAAACAATTTGATTTGAGGTTTGATTGCCATGGCCTTAAATATTTCTGTACTAAAAATAGGGAGTTTTTCTAACTTTGTGCCAATAATTATTGAATTTAACAAAAAATCAGGATGGCACAGAAATATGCAACACGCGCCGAAGATTATTCGAAATGGTACAACGAGGTTATTGCAAGAGCCGATTTAGCTGAACATTCAGATGTTCGCGGCTGTATGGTGATCAAGCCTTATGGTTATGCTATTTGGGAAAACATGCGCGATATTTTGGATCGAAGATTCAAAGAAACCGGTCACTCAAATGCTTATTTCCCGTTGTTTATCCCCAAATCATATTTAAGTAAAGAAGCATCTCACGTTGACGGTTTTGCGAAAGAATGTGCGGTGGTTACTCATTACCGTTTGAAAAATGACCCAAATGGAAAAGGAGTAATCGTTGATCCAGATGCAAAATTGGAAGAAGAATTAATCGTTCGTCCAACATCAGAAACGATTATTTGGAATTCTTACAAAAATTGGATTCAATCGTATAGAGATTTACCTATTTTGATCAATCAATGGGCAAATGTGGTGCGTTGGGAAATGCGTACGCGTTTGTTTCTTCGTACTGCAGAGTTCTTATGGCAAGAAGGACATACCGCACACGCTACTAAAACAGAGGCGATTGCTGAAGCGGAACAAATGTTAGATGTCTATACTGAATTTGCTGAGAACTATATGGCTATGCCGGTTTTTAGAGGACGTAAATCAGAAAGCGAACGTTTTGCTGGTGCAGATGATACTTATTGTATTGAAGCGATGATGCAAGATGGAAAAGCGTTGCAAGCTGGGACTTCACATTTCTTAGGTCAAAACTTCGCGAAAGCTTTTGAGGTGAAATTTGCTGATAAAGAAGGGAAATTGGATTTTGTTTGGGCAACATCTTGGGGTGTTTCAACTCGTTTGATGGGGGCTTTGATCATGACGCATGCAGATGATGAAGGATTGGTTTTGCCGCCTGCTTTAGCGCCAATTCAAGTAGTTATCGTTCCAATTCACCGCTCGGATGAAGAATTAGAAGCAATCAATGCAGCTGTGGCAACTATTACTGCTGAGTTAAAACCTCAAGGAATCTTCAAAGTTAAATACGATGCCGACGATCAAAAACGTCCGGGATGGAAATTCGCTGAGTACGAAGCGAAAGGTGTTCCAGTGCGTTTAGCAATCGGGCCAAGAGATTTGGCGAATGGAGTGGTAGAGGTTGCTCGCCGTGACACAAAAGAGAAATCGTCAATGGCACTTGAAAATATTGGCGAAACGATCAAAGCACTTCTGGATGATATACAATCGAATTTGTTCGAACGTTCTAAAAAATTCAGAACAGAAAACATGCACACGGTTGATACCTATGAAGATTTTAAAACACGTTTGGAAAAAGAAGGCGGATTTTATTTAGCACATTGGGATGGAACAAAGGAAACAGAGGAAAAAGTGAAACAAGAAACACAAGCAACCATTCGTTGTATTCCTTTGGATATTCCATCTGAACCAGGTGTTTGTATGGTCACAGGAAAACCTTCACAACAGCGTGTGATTTTCGCAAAAGCTTATTAAATCAATTCATAAATATGAAAAGAGAGTCGGGATTTGTCCCGACTTTTTTGTTTCTATTAAATCAATGATTAATTTTCAACTTTAAATTGAATAAAATGACAGAAATAGACACACGCAAATTGATTCAAGATTTATTAGAAAAGAAAGCGGCTTTAAAACAAGACATTTTTCAAGATACCAAACAACAATTTGAAAAGTTCAAGCAATATCTATTAGAAGAAATAGGAGAAATGCGTCATTCAATCAAGGATGATCGTGTTCGTTTACATGTAGAATACAAAGGTGAATTTCAAGTGCAGGTTTATATCGGCAGTGATGTTTTGGTGTTTCAAATGCATACTAATGTTTTCCGTTTACCCGATGAACATCCATTGTGGAAAACCGAATACATGAAAGAAGACAAAGAACGTGGCTATTTTGGGATCATCAACATCTATAACTTTTTGGCAGAATCGTATCTGAAAAGTCGTTTGAATGATGTCGGTTATTTAATTGGTCGCATTTTCATCAATAAAGATGAACATTACATGGTTGAGGGTAAAGGTCAGTTAGGATTTTTGTTTAGAGATTTGACGCAATCCAAGTTAAACGAGACCATCATGAAGCACATTATTCATGTTGCTTTTGTCTATGCATTGGAGTTCGATTTGTTGACTCCACCATACGATATTGTATCCAAAGCATCTGTAATTCAGATGATGGAACAAAATACGAGAGAACAAATGTCGACAGGTAAACGTTTGGGATTCAAATTTGAAGCAGAGGATAAGGATATTTTTTAGAAAAAAAATCGCTGCAGACCTTGCGAAAAGAAAAAATAGGTATATATTTGCACTCCGAAAATAACACGGCCCATTCGTCTAGTGGTTAGGACGCCAGGTTTTCATCCTGGAAACAGGAGTTCGATTCTCCTATGGGCTGCAAGTTTTTTTACAATAATTAAAAGAAAAAAATGGCAAATCATAAATCAGCACAAAAACGTATCCGTACGAACGATACAAAACGTTTGCGTAACAAGTACCAACACAAAACTACTCGTAACGCTTTGCGTAAATTACGTGCTTTGAAAGATAAGAAAGAAGCAATCGAGATGTTACCAGCAGTAACTTCTATGTTGGATAAATTAGCGAAAAGAAATGTTATTCACAAAAACAAAGCTGCAAACTTGAAATCAGGTTTAGCTGTTTTAGTGAACAAACTATAAGCTTAACATAGTTAAAACGACTTAGGTCTTATCAGCCGTTTGGCAGGTGAGGCCTTTTTCATTTTGTCTGAACTGATGAAATTGCGCCTGTTTTCACTTGCACTTTTATTGTTAGTCTCTACTTTTAAAGTAGTGGGTCAGGCTCCTTTTTATCATTATTTTCAAGACACCCTGAAGCCGGGATACCGTATTTCGAAACAAATGGATTCGGTAGATGTGGCTTTGAGTGATTATCAACATAATTTACCAAGATCATTTTCTTTTGATAAAGGCGGATTCCAGTTTGGAATGTTCTCTCAATCGCCAATCCATCAATTCAATCGTCGGTATTCTTCAATTGCACATGTTGGATTAATGTATTCCATGGGTTCAGGTGCCAATCAGCCTGCAGGAATCAGTTACACACAAGCCATCAGCAAGAAATTATTTCTACAATTTGACTATCGCAGAAATTTCACCAATGAAATCATGCGTTCAGGTGGTTTTGAATCCAACTTGGTCGATTTTAAAGCCTTGTATCGAGGTGATCGATTTGCTTCTCATTTAAATGTCACTTTCTTTGGTGGTAAACAAAACCTCAATGGTGGATTGTTAGGGGATACCTTAAGTGAACCTGGTTTTGATTTGATTTTTCAAGAAGTAGAATCAGCAACAAGTAAAGCAGTTCATAAGCATGTAAATCTCACTTGGGATAATTATATTTCCATATTAAAAGATAGTACCATAAAGACCGGTGTATTCTTTACTCCTCAATTGAACATTCGAAACAAACGCTACCAAGAATCCCTGATTCAAGGGAAGTATTCCGTTTTTAATTACGATTCCACCGAAACGAACGACTTTTGGCAAAGAAGCGCTTTATCCTTGTCAGCAGGTTACTTTTTTCACACTTCTATCATTACCATCAATGCTGGAGTGAAAAACACCTATTGGGATTATGACAACTTAATTATACATAACGATACCAATGAATTGAGTTTGATTGGAGATTTCAATATTCAATTAAGAAGAGGATGGACACTCAATAATCGGATCGATTTTAATTTAATCGGTGCGTTAGGAGAATTCCAATATGCTGGAAACTTAAGAATTCCTATCGGTATCGGTTCGTTTACAGCTTTTGCAGATTTGAAAAACGCCTATCCTGAACTTTATCAACGCTATTATTACGCTAATAATTTAAGCTATTCTTGGAACAATAAAGTGTTGCAAACACAATTGAAGATAGGCGGAGTTGTTGATTTAAAAGTAGGCAAGTTTCCAATAAGTTTAAAAGGTACCTACACACAGTTGGCTAATAATGCTTGGTTGATTGATACACTTTGGAGACAAGATACTTTACAGTCCGTTTCTTTACTACAGTTCAATTTAAGATCTGATTTGTCTATTGGAAAATTATTGATCCAACCTGCTGTTATCAGTTATTCCGGATCGTTGAACAATGCGCCTACTTTGTTAGCGAATTTGAGATTTGGTTACAACGGTACGCTATTCAAAGCGAAGAAATTGAAAGTCGCTATTGGTGTAGATGCAGGTTATAGAACAGCTTATCAACTCGTTGACTATAATCGATTGTTGGATGCGTATGTTTTTTCTTCGAAAGATTTGAAATACACAGCAATGCCTAAATTACATGCCTTTGCTAATTTTGATTTGGGTTATTTTAGATGGTATTTGCGCTTTGAAAACATTGAGCAAACTTGGATCAAAACGGTGAATATGGAAGCGATTGGTTATCCTCTTGTTCCTTTCCAATTGCGTTTCGGAGTTTCTTGGGATTTGTTTAATTAAAAAATCCCACCTGATTGCTCAGATGGGATTTCCTTTATTTTATAATTCGTCTTCAGATTCTTCTTCTTCAGTTGGAGGAGGTGTAGTTCCTTTTTTCCCTTTTCCCTTTCCTTTGCCTTTACCGTTTCCTTTGTTCTCTTGACGTTTTGCTTTTTTCTCTTTTTCCCAAGCTTCAAATTTCGCAAATTGCTCAGCTGTCAAAACGCTTTGGTATTGTGAACGGCGATCTAAATAGTTGGATTTAAGTTGAGCACGACGATCTTCTTTTGTCAAAGCAGTGTTTTGACGAATGGCATCATTCTTTTTAGCCATGTCCACATTGATTGTATAAACTTTTGCTTTTTGATCTTCAGATAAACCTAATTTTTCTGTCATTTTGTTCGTCAAACCGTTTGCACGTTCGTCTGGAGTTTTGCGTTCTTTCTCTTCTGTTTTAGGAGATTTTCCTTTTGTTTCTGTTGTTTGTGCGAACATTGTTCCACTCAACAATAATGCTGCGGCAATTAATAACGTTTTCATTGTATTGGTTTTTTTAAATTTGGTTCCTCTTTGACAATAGTTGTGCCAAAAGGTTTAAATTGGTTGAGTTGAAGATACTCTTAGATTAACAATACTAACATTCAGTATAGGAAAAATGATCAATTGGTAAATGAAGTAACTTAAGAACTATTATTACCTTTGGCACAAACGAAAAAGATTTTATGGGATTATTGGATAACAAGGTGGTTTTGATCACTGGCGCTTCTCGCGGTATTGGAAAAGCAATTGCAGAGGAATGTGTAAAACAAGGTGCCAAAGTAGCATTCACATATTTGTCATCAGAAGAAAAAGCAAAAGCTTTGGAAGCTGAATTGTCAGCAAATGGTGGTGTTGCTAAAGGTTTTAAATCGGATGCTGGTAACTTTGAACAAGCTCAAACATTGGTTGATGATGTAGTTGCTGCTTTTGGAACTATTGACGTATTGGTAAACAATGCTGGTATCACTCGCGACACGTTGTTGATGCGTATGACAGAAGAACAGTGGGATGATGTAATCAATACCAACTTGAAGTCTGCCTTCAATCTTACAAAAGCTGTTCAACGCCCAATGTTGAAAGCACGCTCCGGATCGATCATTAATATGTCTTCTGTTGTAGGAGTGAGTGGAAATGCTGGTCAATCAAATTATGCTGCTTCAAAAGCGGGATTGATTGGTTTTACAAAATCTGTAGCTCAAGAATTAGGTTCAAGAAACATCCGTTGCAATGCAATTGCTCCAGGTTTTATTGAAACAGAAATGACTGGCGCTTTGGATCAAAAAGTTGTTGAAGAATGGAGAAATTCAATTCCTTTGAAGAGAGGTGGTTCACCAAAAGATGTTGCTGATGCAACAGTATTCTTAGCAAGTGATATGTCTGCATACATTACCGGACAAACTTTACATGTTTGTGGAGGAATGTTGATGTAATCTACTTTGACTAGTCCTAAATAAACGATACAGATTATTAAGACTAAAAATAACTAATTAAAATCCTGTAACGACGTCGTTACAGGATTTTTCTTTTTATAGGTTTTTATTTTGATTTGTTTTTGGTTGTGCAT
>JADLGD010000239.1 GCA_020849495.1 Fluviicola sp. | reverse complement strand
GGAAATTCCAGTTTGCAAGTAAATCACTTGGCTTCTTCACCTTATGTGTCGATGACAATGGCAACCTTGAAGTCCTTTGGAATTGAGATCGAACACACTAAAATGGCATCGTTTTCCATCAAAGGGAATCAAAACTATCATGCCACATCTTACCAAGTGGATGGTGATTGGAGCGCAGCCAGTTATTGGTTGGTTGCTGCAGCGATTGGTCATTCGGTATCCATTTCAGGTTTGAAAATGAGTAGCCTACAAGCGGATAAACAGTTGTTGGACATTTTAATGAAAGCGGGTTGTAAAATTATTCACGGAGACAACGGTTTACAGGTAGATGGTTCCAACCGAATGCCTTTTGAATACGATGCCACCGATTGTCCGGACTTATTTCCTGCTTTGGTGGTCTTAGCTGCATCTGTAAAAGGTGTTTCGACCATCAAAGGTGCATTGCGCTTGATCCATAAAGAAAGCAATCGGGCAGCAGTTCTGAAACAAGAATTCGAGAAATTGGGTGTTTTGATTGAATTGAAGGAAGATGAAATGCTGGTTCATGGAACAGGCGAAATAGCTGGGGGAGAAGTACACGCTAACAACGACCATCGGATTGCAATGTGTTTAGCGATTGCAGGTACCATTGCCAATGCTGAAGTGACAATCCACAACAGTGAAGCGGTAAGCAAAAGTTATCCAGAATTTTGGAAACGCTTTGATGCGTTGATGGGGTAGTTGTTTCACTTATCCATTTCTTTTAACCATTTGTAACACGCATCGGACGTTCTTCAAAAAAAGGGTATTCCAAAAAAAGGTTTGTAGTAGTTTTGATTGAAACTACACGTAATGAAAAAATTCCTCTTACTACTTGCTGTTTTCGGCAGTTTTGTGACTTATTCCCAAGAAAAATGTGCAGCTCACACAAAGCACAACGAACGTTTAGCGAATGATCCAGCTTATGCGGAAGCCATGCATGTAGCTCAAGGTAAAGCAAAAGCGTGGCAACAAACACATCAAAACGGAACAGAAAAAGTAACCTTAACGATTCCTGTTGTTGTGCATGTTTTGTATAAAAATGCAGCTCAGAATGTTTCATTGGCTCAAATACAATCTCAAATTGATGTCTTAAACACCGATTACAGAGCATTGAATCAAATTGATTTGCCGGCTTATTTTGACAGTTTAAAAGCAGATATCGATGTGGAATTTTGTTTGGCATCGGTTGATCCAGATGGAAATCCTACGGATGGTATTACTAGAACTTCCACAACAGGAGGAACCTTGTTTGGTTATTTCTCGCCTTTCAATGACGACATGAAGTACGATTCTTTGGGTGGTAAAAATTGTTGGCCAACAGATAAATACTTGAATTTATGGGTAGGTGAATTGTTCCCTGGTTTGTTAGGGTATGCGCAATTTCCAGGTGATCCAAAAGTAAATGCGGATGGTGTAGTGATTACGACTACTGCATTTGGAACAACAGGAAACGTGGATCCCATTTCTGCAGGAGGAAGAACGGCAACACACGAAATTGGTCACTGGATGGGCTTGTACCATATTTGGGGAGACGAAGATGCTTGTACAGGTTCGGATACCATTGCCGATACACCTAACATGGCTGCAGCTTCAAATCAAGGATGCGATTCTTTAGCAAATACGTGTTCCAATGAAGATGCTTTCTGGGGTTCTTTTGATCCAACAGATATGGTGTTCAATTACATGGATTACAGTTCGGATACATGTATGGGTATGTTTACAAAAGGTCAGAAAATGCGCATGCACGGATTTTTGAATACAGATCCACGCAGAATGGGATTAGCAACTTCCAATGGTTGTGCATTCATGGGAATCAAGGAAGATGTTGAAAGCATGTTTACCTTGTCACCGAATCCTACAACAGATAACGTTAGAATTTTATTTAATACAGGAGATATTGCAACAGTTCAAATTGTAAATGCTCAAGGACAGTTAATCGCTGTTTACGATGCATTGTCAACTGGAGCAGAAATAGATTTGAGCAATTTAGAGGTAGGAGTCTATCTTGTTCAAATGATGAAGAATGAAAAGTTGGTTGGTATTGAGCGTTTGGTGAAGCACTAGAGTTTTCATAAAGCAGTTTATAAAAAAAGCATCAGTTGGAGGACTGATGCTTTTTTATTTTATAAAGATTTGAATCCTTGGATCACTCTAAGTAAACTGGTTGTCCTTTACCGTAATCAACAGAATAATCAAATTTGAATTTCTTTGTTTCACCTTTTGTAGTCGTGAATTTCCAAGTAAGAATCCCTGTGTTTTCTTCCAAAGTCGCTCCTTCATAAGTGCCTTGTTTCACTTTGATGTCGTCATTCACAGAAACAGGGAAATGGTCTTTCATGATCACAGGAATTGCTGCAGCTCCGTTATTGCGAACAGTGAAATCCCAAGTCACTTCGTATTTGTAGCGATTACCTACCAAACGTGTTTTACTCATTTCTTCACTGCGTTTGCGTTCGATGACCATTTTTTTGTCTTTCCCCAAAGAGAAACTCAAAGTGTCTTTGGATGAATTCACATCTACGTAGCTTTTTCCAATGAAGGTACCGTCAAAGTACAAGTTCGATTCACCACTCAATAAATTCAATTTTTCCCAACCTGAAACTTGTGCCACTAAGTAAACCGACTCATCCAATTTTGGAATGGCGTGGTATTCATAATTCGCATTCAAGGTATAAACAGCAATGGCTACACGGTGGTCAGCATTGTCTGATGGAATAGTAAATGGCGTTTCTATGGTGAATTCCATGCGCAAATCTTTGTCTGTCTGCGTTGCAATAGCATTGGAGTAGGCTTCCGTTCCAGCCATATCATACAAAGGTTCTTCCATCTCTGCTACTTGTTTATTTTTTCTGCGACTGCGTTTGGAAGATGATTCGAAAGAAGATATTCCATTTGCAGATCGAACAGGCATTCTCGAAATGTCCTCACGTGTTATGGTAACACTGTTTGTAGTTCCCCAAGTAGATCCTGGTAACTGTTCCATTGCAATGTTTTGCGGAATCAAAGCCACTTTGGTGTAAGGAGCATTGATATTGATGTATTGGTCGTTATAGCCCAAATAGGAAATCGTGTAAGCACTTTCGTCTCTTGGAACCATGAACGAATAATGCCCGGTAGCATCCGTTGTAAAAATGGTCAAAGGATTGTTGCTCATCGAAATTTTAGCAAAAGCCAAAGGTTCACCTGTCATCGCATCTGTTACCAAACCATGGATCAATTCACCAGAATAATTGTATTCTGGAAAGTCTCGGTATTGTACTTCTTTTCTCGGTGCAGCTGTGTAATAGTTCAATAACCAAGGTTGAATTTTAGGTTCCATGGTGTTATCATAAGGATCATTGGTTGAAAGCACCAATTGGATGTTTTTCCAATCAATTCCTGTGTTTTGGGTCACATTTGCTTTCGCTTCCAACAAAACAGGAGCGCCAATGCCGTTACTGCGCATGTCGTAATATGGTGTCCAAGATGCGTTAGGCGTAATGTAAGTAAAGGTAAAATCCGTACTTCCTGCCTTTTCTACAGACAATTCCACTTCAATTTCGGTGTAATTGACAACCGGAATGCTACGACGAGTATTGACTTCTTGTTCGATGGTGTTGATCTTGCGAACAATGACTTCAATCTCCGTTTCCAATTGGGATTTACGGGTATTGATTTCCGTCATCTTTGTGTGGTAAAAAGTAG
>JADLGD010000238.1 GCA_020849495.1 Fluviicola sp. | reverse complement strand
TTAGTGAATTCAGACAATGGAAATGAAGCCTTACGTCACAAACTAACTCAAGCTGAATATGAACAGTTATCTAAAAAACCATTGGTAACAGATTATCAAGTGGTGGATCATAAAACGGGAACGGCTCCATATTTCCGTGAACAATTACGTGGTGAAATTTCCACTTTATTGAGTGAGAAAAACCCTGATGGTAGTTTGAAATACAAACGTGAAGACGGTTTACCTTGGGATATTTACCGTGATGGCTTGCGTATATACACATCCATCAATGCGGACATGCAAGAATATGCAGAAGATGCATTGGTAGAACATTTGAAAGAAAATTTACAGCCAAAATTTGACCGCAACAACAAGGGATTAAAAAATTGGCCCTTCTCCAATTCATTGTCCGATGCAGAAGTAAACAGCATCATGCGTACATCTATGACGCGTTCTGATCGTTACATCAACATGTCTAATTCAGGTTTTTCTGAGGCAGATATTAAAAAGGCGTTCAATGCACCAACAGAAATGCGTGTCTTTACGTGGGATGGTGAAGTAGATACCATCATGACTCCCAATGATTCGATGCGTTATTACAAATCGTTTTTACAAGCTGGTTTGATTTCCATTGAACCGAGTACAGGTTTTGTGAAAGCATGGGTTGGTGGAGCAAACATTGACCATTTTGCTTATGATCACGTTCGTCAAGGTAAACGCCAAGTTGGTTCAACGATTAAACCGTTTGTATATGGTTCGGGGATCATGATGAATGTGGTGAAACCGGGAATGGTGATTCCAAACATTCAATATTGTGTGGATTTATTTGATCCAAGTGGTAACCCTGATGGACAATGGTGTCCACGCAACTCGGATGGTAGTGGTGAAGGTGGAACGATCTCTATTAAAAAAGGATTGTGGCTTTCTAAAAACAACGTTGCCGTATACGTGATGAAACAAATGGGTGCAATTGCAGGACCTAAAAACGTAGCGAAATTAATGCGTGACATGGATATTGACTTGAACGACAGAGATGTGGTTCCAGCCATGTGTTTGGGATCCATGGACCTTTCATTGTTTGAATTGGTTGGAGCGCAAGCAACGTTTGTCAATAAAGGAATATTTAACCGCCCAACAGCTATTTTACGCATCGAGGACCGAGCTGGAAATGTGATTTACAGTGCTAAAAGTTACTCCAAAGAAGTCATGAATGAAAATGTGGCTTATTCTGTATTGAAAATGATGAAAGGAGTAGTTGAAGCTGGTACAGCAGGAAGTTTACGTTATGCAGCTGGTTATGGCGGAATTACTTATCCAACAGCTGGTAAAACAGGAACAACTCAGAACAACTCAGATGGTTGGTTTATTGGATTAACACCCGATTTAGCAACTGGAGTTTGGGTTGGAGCAGAAGACCGAGGTGTTCGATTCCGATCGACCGATCAAGGTCAGGGAGCCCGAACCGCGATGCCAATTTATGGGTATTACATGAACAAAGTGTACAAAGATCCGAAGATTGCTATTTCCACAACAGATTTTGAAAAACCCGATGGTTTTGATGAAGATTCGTTCAACCTAACGGGTACGGAAATAATTCCAGAACAAAGTGATTCAACGTCAGTAGATGCTGGCACTATTACAATAGACTAATGAATAAAGTAGTAAAAGACGTAGAAACCGCAGTGGAAGGCATTCAAGATGGAATGACCTTGATGATTGGTGGTTTTGGATTGTGTGGTATTCCAGAAAATTCAATTGCTCAATTAGTGAAATCAGGAGTAAAAGATTTAACTTGTATTTCAAACAATGCTGGAGTAGATGATTTTGGTTTAGGGTTATTACTACAGAACCGTCAAATCAAGAAAATGATCTCTTCTTATGTGGGAGAAAACGATGAGTTTGAACGTCAAATGCTTTCTGGTGAATTGGAGGTGGATTTAATTCCTCAAGGTTCATTGGCTGAAAGATGTAGAGCTGGCGGCGCTGGTATTCCTGCTTTCTTGACTCCTGCAGGTTATGGAACAGAAGTGGCTGAAGGAAAAGAAGTGCGTGTATTCAACGGAAAACCACATATTTTAGAAAGTGCATTGACTGCAGATTTTGCGATTGTCAAAGCATGGAAAGGTGATACAGAAGGGAATTTAATTTTTAAATCCACTGCTCGCAATTTCAACCCTATGATGGCGATGGCTGGTAAAATTACCATTGCAGAAGTGGAAGAATTAGTTCCTGCTGGTGAATTGGATCCAAATTTCATTCATACACCAGGCATTTTTGTACAACGCATTTTCCAAGGTGAAAAATTTGAAAAACGCATTGAGCAACGAACGGTAAGACAAAAACAATAATCAATGTAAGGTGAAGTCAACGCTTCACCTTATTTGTTTCTATACACGAGTACTTAGCATCTTCTACTTATCGAATGACGAACATGCAATTATCGCAGTCACGAAATATACGCTTCATTACAGCACTCTCTTTTACAGCTATCATTTTGCTGTATTTGTTGATCCGTGCTTTCAACACCGAATTCATTTCTGATGAAACCGCTGCGTATTGGTATTATGTGTATCGTGGTTGGTTTTGGGGAGATCAAGTCGTTTGGGATGCAGCTAATCACCCTTTGAATTCGTTTATTGGTTATCATCTTTACAATCAAGTAGGAGATGTTCCTGGAATCTTACGCATGGGATCCATTGTTTCTTTTTTATTGTATGCTTTTGCGATTTATCAATTTACAGGTTTACTGAACCGAAAACGACTTCAAATTTTTGCATTTATAGCCCTTTTAAGTATTCCTTACATGCTTGAGTACTTTGCCTACTTGAGAGGTTACGGACTATCTATGGGTTTCTATATGTGTAGTTTGTGGTTCTTATACCGGTATGCGAACACCTTCAAACTGCTACATTTGGTGCTTACCTATGTTTTTTCATTTATCGCTTTATCCGCCAATTTGACCTTGTTGAATAGTTTGATTTTGATTATTTCAGCAGTAGGACTTATTCATTTAAGTCATTTTAAAACACTCAAATGGTGGCAACATGCCGCATTCATTTTTGGTACGCTTATCCTTGCAAGAATCACTTGGCCTTTGATTGCTTTTGCATTGAAATTAAAAGCATCTGGTGCCTTGTATTATTCTTCATTGGACGGTATTTGGGACATGACAGGGAAAAGCTTGAGTAAATACATCTTCTTTACTGACAACGACCTTTTAATGTTTGGTTTTCTTCTCGTTTTCATCCTTGTTTTATTTCAATTGTGGAAAGCGTTTTCTAACAATGGCTGGAAATCCTTTTTGAAAATGTCCAATACATGGATTGCCTATTTGTTTTTTGGAAACTTGGTTGCGGTATTATTGATGGCTTTTCTAATGAAGGTAAACTATCCTGAAGACCGAACAGGAATGTACTTTGTGCCCTTGTTTTTCCTGCTTGTTTTCCATTTGATGCAAAAAGTAAAGCAATCAGATTGGTTGTTATTGGCCTTCCCCATTTCCTTGGTGTTGCATCTTTCCATTCACTCGTCTGTTTTTACTCCAGAAGAACGATTAACAACCGCATTTTATCAAAATGTCAAAGCGAAATTGGAACCAGGAGATGTTGTTTCGATCTACAAAACCATGTTTGCGAATTGGCATTACCAGGAATCCCATCAAAATAAAATGGTCCATTTTCCACATACATCCATGCGACAAGGCAATGAAGCGGATGTGTTTTTAACAAGAGGAGAAGTGCAAAAAATCGATACACTTAGGAACCCATGGATCAACGATTATGTTTTGATTGCTCATGAACCCAATAGTGATCATTTTGCTTACAAGCGAAAATACAAACGCAAAGAACAGTTGTTGTTTCAAAAAGACAGTTCCCTGTTACAAGGCAATGGTGAATTCCTCGAACTGTTGAATCAACCAGCCATTTTTAGCAAAGCGGGGTCAGATGTCAAGCTGAAGTTTCAGTTTTTCCTTCGCATTGATGAAATCAGACAAAGTACCGATTTTGTGGTTGTAACATTGGATGAAAAGGGGCAAATTGTACGCTACTTACCAATGGCTTTGGAGTTGAATTATCAATCGAAAGCGCTTTCAAAGCAATTTGATTTTTCTGTAATGCTCGACAATTTAACACCTGATGAAAAAGGAATAAAAGTGTACCTTTGGAGTCGTAAAATAGGCGTTCAACATTTAGTAAAACAACTACACATCAAAGTTGTAGAAGAAGGTGAAAAAATGAAGAAACAATGAAACTTCTAAAGATAAAGGAGGTAAAACGTGTTTTCATAACTTGAATGCATAGAATTTAATCGTAAAACCATTAATTTGGTAACAAAAAATAGAAGCCATGGCTTTAGATAAAACAGGAATTGCAAAGCGTATTGCACAAGAATTACAAAACGGATGGTATGTGAATTTAGGAATTGGAATTCCTACATTGGTTGCCAATTACATTCCAGAAGGCATTGAAGTAGAATTTCAATCTGAAAACGGCATTTTAGGTATGGGTCCTTTTCCTTTCGAAGGAGAAGAAGATGCTGACTTGATCAATGCTGGAAAACAAACCGTAACGCTTCGCAAAGGTGCTTCTATTTTTGATTCGGCTACCTCTTTTGCGATGATACGTGGGCAGCACGTACAGTTGACTGTTTTAGGAGCAATGGAAGTTTCACAAAATGGCGACATTGCCAATTGGAAAATCCCTGGAAAAATGGTGAAAGGTATGGGTGGTGCGATGGATTTAGTGGCTTCAGCTGAAAACATTATTGTAGCGATGATGCATTCCAATAAAGCTGGTGAATCAAAAATTTTGAAAGCCTGCACACTTCCACTAACTGGAGTGGGTTGTGTAAAAAAGGTGGTGACTGAGTTGGCTGTTTTAGAAATTAAAGACAATAAATTCCACTTGATAGAACGTGCACCAGGTGTTTCTGTAGAAGAAATCATTTCCAAAACAGAAGGTGATTTGGTAGTGCCGGATGTGGTTCCAGAAATGAAATTGTAATCCTTTATTTAAACGAAGTATGAAAAGTGAAAATCACCTTGCTAAACAATTGCAAATAGGAGCTTGGATTTCACTTTTAGCTTGTGTTAGTTATTATATAACAATCATTTTTTTAGGAGAAGAACCCTTTGATGTTGGAGATGGTTTAGAACATTTTGCGATATCAAAACAATCGTGGAAAGAACCTATCTTTTTCATTGATCATTGGGGGAAATCATTTTTCGTTTTATTTAGTTCCGTTTTTGCTCAATTTGGATTTAAGGTCTACACTTTATTCAATGTCCTTGTTTTTGCAATTACTATAGGATTTATATTCGACTGTTTAAAGCACTTTCGGATTCATGGTATAGTTTCCATTGTTGCTCCTCTCATATTTGTATCCATTCCAGACTATACGCATGGAGTAATTGCAGGTTTAACAGAACCTTTTTTTGGATGTCTATTGACCATTATGTTATGGGCTTCAATTAAAGAAAAATGGTGGTTATTTGCCATTATCGCTTCATTTACACCATTTGCTAGAAGTGAAGGGGCTTTGGTCGTATTTGGAGCTCCATTTGTTTTAATTGCATTTAAACAATGGAAAAGCTTACCATTATTAACCTTTGGTTTTGTGGTGTATGCGATACTTGGTATGTTGATCAATGATCAACCTTTGTGGTATTTTGAAAACGATCCTTACCCAGAATATAGTCCTTATGGACATGGAAATTGGACAGATTATCTCTTCACATACAAACAACACCTTGGAGTAGTAATGGTGTTTTTAAGTCCTTTGATTTTCTTCGGATGGTTTGTTTGGAAGCAACATCAACCTAGAAAAACTACTATTTTAACCTTCTTTTTTATTGGAATTTACCTTGGAATTATTGCTATTCACAGTTATTATTGGGCCAATGGTTTGAGGGGTTCAATGGGATTGACGAGAATTGCAACTCAAGGATTACCAGTAGCAATTGCAATTGGATTGATATGTATTGGATTTGTGATGAAAGAGCTCCATTTTTTAGCAAAATCCTTCTTTGCCATCATCATTTCTTTATTTTCAATCGAAGAGGTAACTGAATTGTTCTTACCAATTAAAAGTACTGAATACAATAAAATGATTCATAAGAGTTGTAACTACGTGAATCAACACAAAAAAGAAATAGGTACAATCTATTATTTTCATCCAATGATTGCCTATTTTAATAATATTACAACAAAGGAAAATTACAAACAATACTGCCATTCGTTTACCCAATTAGAGGATGATACTAAAAATCGATTTAAACCAGGTGATATCATTATTCGCGATTCAAAATTTGGAGCCATCGAACAAGGAATGCCATTTGACAAACTAAAGGAATATCCATGGATTATACCTGTAAAACATTTTTATGTGAATGGAGGTACAAAAGAACTGAATGGTGAACAACAATCTATCATTATTTATCAAGTGTTTGATAAGAATCATTTAGTTAAAAGCAAATTCATTGAAAACGAAAGGTCGATTGCACTTAAAAAAAACATACCAAATCAAATCCATGAACAAAAAGAATTTTTCAATATAGATGAACATTTTTTTATTCCAAACTTTAATGCATCCAATCAATCCCTATTAGTAGAATATCAATTAACATCAAATGAACCCATCTATTTTGTCATTGATGACGGCAAAGGCGAATACATTTCAAATCAATTAGATTCACAAAAAAGCAAGATTGATGTTATTTTAAACAGTAAAAACAAAAGGGTAAAAATCTATTTATATAACCCCTCTAAACAAAAATATTCGTTTGAGTTTAAATCACTAAGGTGGAAAACACAACAAGACCTAGGTTTCAATCCATAGAAAATTAATATATTTACCCTTTCAAAGAAAACGACAAATCGTTTATCAAACGGAAACTATTTCACAAAAATGATTCAAAAACTCTCCATTTTAATTCCTGCTTACAACGAAGGAAAAACCATTCACCTTATTCTTGACAGGGTTAAAAATGTAGTACTTGAACATAACATTTCAAAGGAAATAGTCATTGTCAACGATTGTTCGAAAGATGACACCGTAGAACGCGTTGAAGCATACATGAAAGCAAATCCTGAAATGGACATTCGCTTTTTCTCTCAACCTGTCAATATGGGTAAGGGAGCAGCTATCAATCGTGCTATCAAAGAATGTACAGGTGAATATTTAGTGATTCAAGATGCCGATTTGGAATATGATCCCGAAGAATACAACTTGTTGTTGAAACCTGTTTTCATGGACCAAGCGGATGTTGTTTATGGTTCGCGCTTTGTGGGGCATCATCCACATCGTATTTTGTTCTTTTGGCATTCCATTGGAAATAAATTCTTAACGCGTTTATCAAATATGATGACCAATTTGAATTTAACGGACATGGAAACCTGTTACAAATTGATTCGATCTGATATCGCTAAGAAAATCAACATCAAAGAACGTCGTTTTGGTATTGAGCCAGAAATTACGGCTAAACTTGCTAAAATGCGCCCCATTCGTATTTACGAAGTTGGTATTTCCTATTATGGAAGAACCTACGAAGAAGGTAAAAAAATTGGCTGGAAAGATGGATTCAGAGCAATATTCTGCATTGTCAAATACCGTTTTTTTAAATAAAAACACATGCTATTTGCTAGCAGTTTTTTTCTTACAATTTTCTTACCTATTGTTCTCTTACTTTATTGGATTGCACCATCTTCTTATAGAAATTCGCTTTTATTAATCATTAGTTTAGCTTTTTACGCTTGGGGTGAACCCATTTTTGTGTTCGTACTTTTTGGAATGACCTTGGTTAATTTTGGCTTGGTTCGTTACATGGATCAATCCGAGCATCGGAAAAAGTGGCTCGTCTTTTATTTGATCCTCAACATTGGCTTTTTAGTCTTATTCAAATACACCACTTTTATTTTAACCAATCTGGGATGGGTTTTTGGCGAAAACTTCACTCATAAATGAGAGAATATCTTCCCATTACCTTTAGGCATTTCATTTTATGCTTTTCATGCAATTACCTATGGCGTTGATGTGTACAGAAAGACGTTTACAGCTCAAAACCGTATCGCCGACTTTTCGCTTTATTTATTTTTATTTCCTCACCAGATAGCTGGCCCAATTGTAACTTATGGGAGCATTGAAGCAGAAATTCGTTCAAGAAATTTTGATCTAAACGGCTTTACTAAAGGAATGTATCGCTTTGTTATTGGTTTAGCAAAAAAAGTGATCATTTCCAATGGTTTAATACTGGTACTCGATGCTTGCAATGAACAACAAGCAATCAATGACACCACCACCCTGGCTTGGATAGAAATGTTGGCATATACCTTACACATCTATTTTGATTTTTCGGGCTATTCAGACATGGCAATTGGTCTGGGACAAGTATTTGGCTTTCATTTTCCGGAGAATTTTGACAAACCTTATAGTTCCAAAAGCATCACCGAATTTTGGCAACGTTGGCACAAGAGTTTGGGGTATTTTATGAAACATTATTTGTACATTCCTTTAGGTGGAAATCGTACAAGTTCATTTAAAGTTTACCGCAATTTATTCATCGTTTTTTTTCTAAGCGGATTATGGCACGGTGCATCATGGAATTTTGTCATTTGGGGAATGTTTCATGGATTTTGGTTGATCATAGAACGACTATTTCTTGGTAAACTATTAAAGAAAACAGGCCTCTTCGCTTTAGTTTGGACCTTTATCATCGTCATAAATGGTTGGGTGTTTTTCCATGAGACATCCTTTTCAGACTCCTTGAATACTTTTCAGAAATTATGGAGTTTTGAATTTACTGAAGTACCAAAAATTAGAGATATCACCTACTATACAGGAATCATTCTACTTGCATGTTCGCTTGTCGTTCTAGAGTGTATTCCAGTACTTGGAAAACTAAAGTTGAAATGGATCAATGGTGAAAGCAGCTTCCTTCAAATCACGCGTTTTGGATGGATGTTGGTACTTTATCTCATTGCTTATTCATACATTGTTGCGGGTAGTTACAATCCTTTCATTTATTTCAATTTTTAAAAATGAAAAGAAAACTATCAAGTATTATAGCTGTCATCATGCTCATAGGTTTATTCATTCCTATGACGCAACAACTTTTTGGCTACATCAGTATCCATGGACTTGATGGCGTTGTAGCTCCCACCAAAAAGAAGAATCAGTTATCATGGTGGGACAGAAGTGCCCAAGATTATATTGAAAATTACTTAAAAGATTCGCTTTCACTGAAACCGCCTTGTGTTCGATTGAAAAATCAATTTGAATTTACTTTTTTTGATAAAATCAACTCCCAAGACATCTATGAACACAATGGAATCTTTTATCGTTATTCCTACTATACCTACAATGAAAAAAATTGCTTTGTTGGAATGGATAAAATCCAAAAGCAGGTCAATCAATTAAAAGCACTTCAACAGCAAATCAATAAAGATAGTGTTCCGATTTATGTGATCATTACGCCATCAAAACTCCACCAATACAGAGCACAATTGCCATGGTTTAACAAAACCTCATCCCAACAGACCAATTATATTCAATACAAACGTTCATTGCTAAAAGCAGGAATCAACGTTCTTGATGTGGATGAATGGTTCATGCGTGATCAAGATAAATTTGTAGCACCCACTCTCTCCAAAGGTGGCGTGCATTGGACCTTGTATGGTGGAGCACTTGCAATGGATTCACTAGTAAAACGCATACGAAAAGAGAAAGGAATCGATTTTCAAACAGTAAACATGAAAATCAGTAAAAACTATCAACTCTATGCCGAAGATATGGACGCTGTTAATTTGTCCAATTTGATGTATCCTCCAAAAGATGAGCGTTTACGATTGATTCATTTTCCTACACCCCAAATCTCCAAACGTCGCATTCGACCTGTTGTGATCAGCGATAGTTTCTTTCATGTAATCGATTGGACACCTTTACACGATCAGATTTTTGAACCAGAAACACCTTTTTATTATTACTTCAATTCGAGAAAACAGCACAATCAAAATGCTGAAACACCTGTAGATCATAATCAAGTGAGAAAAGACATTCAAGAATCAGACTGTATCATCATCATAACAGACATTCAAAATCTGGAACAATTTGGTTTTGGTTTCATCGAAAAGTATTGCAACTAAAAAAGCACCTACAAATGTAAGTGCTTCCATAACTATTTCTAGAATTCTTAGTACAACTCTTCTTTCAACGCAGTGCGGTAATCTTTGATTTCTTCACGGTTGATTTTGTGATCTGCATTTTTAAGCAAGTTCAATAAGTACAAGAAGTTTTCTTTTTCTTCGATTTCCAATGGGTATTCTTGTCCTTCCTCATCTTCTTCAAATTGAGCTTGAACATCAAAACCATCACGGTCTTGTAAAAACTCATAAGTAAGACGTAACACTTTAACCACCAACGGATCTTGTTCTTTCAATGCTTGTTCGCGTAACTCTTTCAAATCATCAACGATTCCAGCATATAAGATTCCTTCTTTTTCTGCTTTGGCAATGATTGCTTCTAATTTTTTGTTGGCAATGGCCGTCTTCATACTCCTTTGTTTTTCCAATTTCTCATCAAGAATCTTTTCATTGACGATGTGCAAATGTAATGACTTAGTTTGAGTTTTGAATCTTTTCAGCTTCTAATTTTCTTCAAATCGATGAATTTCTAAACTTTTTAAGTAAATCCATCAGCTTTTCATCCAAAATCAAAACTAAAACCACTGAAAATAGTATATTTGTAAAGAACACTAAACCCCATAGTTTGCTCGATTTAGTACTCAAAGGCATTGTAACTGGTTTCATTCTTAGCATAATGATTGGACCCGTTTTCTTTATATTACTGGAAACCAGTATCCGAAAAGGAGTGCGCTCTGCATTGGCTTTTGACTTGGGTGTTCTGCTTTCTGATTTGATTTACATCATCATCGCTTATGTGTTTTATGCGCAAGTTGCCAAATTAACTTCTGGTGATAAATCATACATTTTTCAACTAGTTGGAGGATTCATTTTTATCATTTTTGGTGTGGTCACGCTCATGAAAAAACCAAAACCAGAAACAGGAAATGAAGCTGAGATGGTCAACCAAACAAGGGATTATTTAATGTTAGGATTGAAAGGTTTTCTTTTAAATTTTGCCAATCCTGCAGTTATTTTCTATTGGCTTACTGTGATTGCTTTTGGTATCAAACAAACTGATTCTAGTAATATGGATCAAAACGTATTGATTTATGTTGCAATCATCATCATGACTTTTTTCTCCGTAGACATTTTAAAAATTGTTGGAGCAAAAAAATTACGTCCCTTTATTACCGATAAAGTACTCATGGGTTTGAATCGGTTGACAGGGATTATCATTGTTTGTGCCGGTTTATACATGATCTTTAATGGCATCCGTGCTTGGTACGAATTGTAGAAAACACTGTAACTTTGCCGTAATATTTCTTTATAGTTTTAAAATCACAGTTGTATGAGACTATTGCTTGTTTTCTTTATCACACTTCATTTTACCAGTTTTAGCCAAGTCGTTCGTAAAGAAAATTTGACGAAAAAAGAAAATGTGTACTATGATTTCGAAAAGTTTAAACTCGAATCTACTGGTGCCTATTACAAAGATCTTCTAGGAGAATCTCGAGATAAACACGGGAAATGGCAATATTTTGATAAAGAAGGCAAACTCATTGAAGAACGCAATTATTACCGAGGAAAACTACACGGACCAGTTAAAGCCTATTACAGCAATGGAAAAATGCGTCAAGAAGGTTATTTTAAACTGGATGAACAAGATAGTGTTTTCCGCGAGTGGTCTGAAACAGGAAAATTAAGTGTAGAAGGTTATTATTTTAAAAATAAGCCTGCTAAAAACTGGACATACTACTACATCGATGGCTTGCCAAAACTGCAAGAAGAAATCATCGACACCATCAATTACGTTCAAAATTTTTGGTTGCCTGACAGCCTTCATACGCAAACAATCAAAGATGGAAATGGTGAATTAACCACCTTTTTTACAACAGGTTCTCCTAAAGAATGGTACCAATACAAAAACGGTTTGAAAAACGGAACCTTTGAGGAATACAGTATTTATGGCTTTAAACTCATCGATGGAAAATTTGATAACGGTTTAAAAGACAGTACTTGGAATTATTGGTATTACACCGGAGATTTAGAAAAAACGTCCAATTATAAAAATGGCGTTTTGGATGGTGAATACAAATATTACTATGACAAAAACCGCATCAATGTTGAAGGCACTTACGAAAACGGTAAGAAAACAGGATTGTGGACTTGGTACACCAACAAAGGCACCAAAGACATGGAGGGGTCATTTAAAAACGATCTTCAAAATGGAAAATGGACTTATTGGCATCCAACTGGAGAAGTATCTTATTATGCTGAATACAAAGACGATAAAAAAACAGGTAATTGGACGTATTACTACAAGGATGGCACCGTATTTAAAAAAGGAACGTTTGACAATGATTTGAAAAACGGGAAATGGGAAACATGGTACGAAGACGGAACCCTGTTAATGTCTGGAAACTACAAAAACGGAAAAGAAGAAGGCGAATGGTTGAATTACTGGGAAAACGGTAAATTGAAAAACAAAGCAACTTTCAAAGCCGGCATGCTTAACGGTATGTGGGAATCTTTCTTTCCTTCTGGGAAACCTAAATTGACTGGTAAATACGATGACGGATTAAAAACCGGTGAATGGGTGGATTACTTTGAAAATGGCAAGCCGAAAGATGTTGGTACTTATAAAATTGTGAAGCAAAAATCGAAAATGGAATACGGCCCATTGAAAGATTTTGAATCGTTGGAAAGTGTAAAAGATGGTACTTGGACCTCTTATTCTCAAAAAGACTATAAACGCATTGAAGAAGGAAGCTATAAAAACGGTGAAAAAGATGGCGTTTGGTTCGATTATTTCCCTGGTGGTCGCATTCCTTGCGTTTCTACAACCTATAAAAATGGAAAATTAGATGGTAAAATGACTGAATTGGATCGTAAAGGAAATGTCATTTCTGAAACCGATTACAAGGATGGTTTGAAACATGGTAAAATGAAAATTTACGACAAAAAAGGGAAAGTGGTCAAAGAACTCGAATTTGAAAACGGTATTCAGATCATTCGAACGGAAAATAAATCCATCAATTTTACTCCAAACTAATACTTTTCATCGCTTTTGCTATTGATTGATTTGAGCTTTTTCATTAACTTAAATGGAAAACGCAAATCATGACCGATCAAGAACTAGGTATTTATGGAGAAGGATTAGCCCAACGTCATTTACTCAAAGAAGGCTATAGTATTCGTCAAACCAACTATCGATACAAGAAATACGAAATCGATATCGTCGCTGAAAAAGCCGACAAAATTGTGGTTGTAGAAGTAAAAACAAGACAAACTGCCGAAATTGGAGAACCGTGGATGGCGGTGACCAAAAAGAAACAACG